>CP089984.1:11532610-11887721 GCA_037157815.1 Sorangiineae bacterium MSr11954 | reverse complement strand
CGGCACGTTGCCAGCTCGGCAGCTCTTCGTGTTTGGCGAGCATGCTCGCGAGGTGCGAGAAAATCAGGAAAAGGTCGGTCGCGATCACGTTCTCTCCCGAGCTCCCGTCCAAGGATAGGAGGGCGACCGACGACGATTCCTGCTGCGGCACGGCGCCGCCCCGTAGGATCGAAGCGAGGACGAGGGCGTCGCAGCCGCCCGCGCGCATCGCGCGCAGCTCCTCCTGCGTAAAATTGCCGCGCTCGACCGTGTATTTGATGCGGTATCGGTTGGACATGGGCTCCTCGCTGCACGCAAACGACTCCCTCCTTGGTCATCTGATGCGCAGAGTCGCCATGAGCGCTTACGTTCGTCGGTATTTCTTCGAGCGCGATCGCGCCCGGGCACGCGGCGGCGAGGTAGGCCCGATCGAAGGCTGCGCGACGGGCCTTCGTTTCTTTCGTGCAGGTTTCAGCCGAGCGCGGGAATAGCGCCGCGTCGCCTATCCCTACGGCTTGCGCGCGAGAATGACGCCTTGCTCCGTCGCGCGTGACGCGGCCATGACCTCCTGCGCCTTCGCGAACGCGGGCTCCTCCCGTGGGTATCCTGATAGGGTTGTGATTTATGCATCGACAAGGATGCGCGCCGCGCATGGGATGTCCTAAATGCATATATCCATGTCAATGGCATCAGCAGAGGGATTTTGCTACGGGAAACGATAGGGTGAAAGGTGAGCGTCGCAGCGCGACAATCAATGCCTCGATTTGAATCCATTCAATAGGGATATTGCGTTCGCAATACGTGAAGCGTAGAGTCACCGCACCGATTCACCTGCAATCGCGGGGAGGACGCACCATGCCCACGAACGACATCCAGGCCATCAATCCGGGTGGAAGCTACAACATCATCCAGACCGTATACCAATTATCGAGGTTCTCCAATTTGGGCGACGGGCTCACGGGCTCGGCGTCGGACATCCAAACGCAGCTTGCAAAGCTCATCGACGGCAAATTGTCGGCGAACAGCCAGCAACTCGGGACGTGGACGCGCGTATGGGGCCCTTGCGTCTATCAAGACGCCGCGAGCAATTCCAACGTAGCGGACAACGTCCTGTACGTTGCCTACAACACGCAGGCCAATTGCTATGTGGTGGCGATCGCCGGCACCAATGGAAATTCCAACTACGACGCAAAGACCTTGGACGACAACGTCTCGACGTTGATCGCGTTCCCCTTTGGTATCACCCCGACCAACAGCACCATGCCACCCGGCGCCATCAGCAGGGGCAATGTCTCGCAAGGCGCCGCATTGGGAACGACGAACCTGCTGAACCTGCAGGACACGACCGGATCCGTTCAATCCTTTTTGAACGCGAAGGCGTCCTCCAATGCCACCTTGATCTTCACCGGGCACAGCCTCGGAGGCTCGCTCAGCCCGACCCTGGCCTACTGGCTCTATCCGACCGCCTTCGATACGGCGCGCTGGGGGCACCAGGTCTTCGTGCTGCCGACGGCCGCGCCGGCGACCGGCGATCAAGGGTTCGTCAACGGGTTCAAGGCTATTTTCCCGCCAAAGGCGCTCTCCGGCATTGCCAACTACGGATTTTTCAATCAGGTCATCTGGAACAAATTCGACGTGGTGCCCCATAGCTGGACCAATCTGGAGAAAGTCCTACCTTACAACGCCGAGAACGATGTCATCTGGAAGGGTGACGACGGCTCGTTCCAGACGCTCTACGGCGAGATCGACGACGCCTTCGCGGCCACCGCGATCTATTTGTTCGTCCAATCGAAGTACAATTTGATCCCGACCCCCAATCCCTACGTGCGGCTGCCCGCGCAGATGTTCATTCCGAGCCAACCGCCGCCGCCGGTGACGGATCTCAACAGCTTCAACAACGCCATGGCCCAGGAGCACCTCCAGGCTTATGATTCGTTCTTCGGGGTCCCGAGCAACGAGAAGAAGATGAAGACCATCGTGTCGACCCCCCAGGCGGCCGCAGCGGCCATTTGATCCGGGTCGGGAGATCTCCCTCCCGCCCTCGTCCACGAAGCTCGGAGAGCACATGACGTCCGGCCCGCGTCCACGAGAGGGCGTCCGGTCCGCGCGCGGACGTCGCCCGGCTCTCCGAGCTCCCACGCGAGCACACCAATCGCGCGGGAAGGCGCTGGATTGAAGCGGTGCGTCGGAATGTCGCGAATGCGAAGACCTTGGGTGCGCGAGGCAAATGGTGCTCTTCTGGGTGCCATGCTTACCCTTCTTCGTCCTCGTTTCGCGAGCGTGTGCCTTGCCGCGCTGGTGGCAGGTGCAGCATGCTCCCCTTCCCCCGCCTCGGCACCGCCCAACGGCCCACCCGCGCCGCCACCGCCAAAGCTCCTCGCGGAGCTCCAAGGGATCGCCGTCACGGCCACCTACCCGAAGGGATTCGATCGGCTCACGGCCGAACAGCGGGCGCTCGCGTACCATTTGACGGCCGCAGGGCTGGCGGGCAATGCGCTCTACACGGGGCAGCGATCGCGTTTCGGGCGGCCCGCGCAGCTCGCCGTCCGGCAGATCCTCGCCGCGACGCCGACGAAGCTCGACCCCGCGACGCGCAAGGAGTTGCTCGAGTACCGGCGCCTTTTGCGGGTGCACGCGGGGTTGCACGATCGGGCCACGGGCGAGAAATACGCGCCGCCCATGACGCGCGCGGAGTTCGAAAAGGCGGCGCGCGATGCGAAGGTGGCCGCACCGGACGATCTCCTCGCGGCCATGTTCGATCCGCATGTGCAGCCCGTGACGATCAACAAGACCCCGGGCCCCGGCAAAGATCCCATCGCGGAGAGCGCCGCGGACCATTACGAAGGGCTCACGAGCGCGGATTTGCACCAGTACCGCGAGGCACACCCGCTCAATGGGCGGTTGATGAAGCAAAACGGAGCGATCGTCGAGCAAGTGTACCGCGCGGGGGACGGAGAGACGCCCTCGGGGCTGGGCGCCGCCGAGCTTCGCCGGGTCATCGAGCACCTCGAGGCGGCGATGCGCCTCGCGCCGCCGGCGCAAAAGGAGGCGCTGCGGCACCTGGTGAACTATTTTGCGACGGGCGAGCCGGAGGAGTTTCGAAAGCACGATATCGCGTGGGTCGCTCACGAATTTCCGGTCGATTACACGTTGGGGTTCATCGAGGTGACGCTCGACGTGCGCGAGCGCAAAGGGAGCTTCGAGGGCTTCGTGGCCATCTCGGATCCCGAGCGTGGCGCGAAGCTTCGGGCGCTCGCGCAGAGCGCGGCTTACTTCGAAGAGAAGCTCCCGTGGCCCGACGAGCTCAAACGCAACGTGTTCCGCACACCGGTGGCCGAGGTGGTCACCGTGCTCGGTGCCGCGGGCGAAGCGGGCTTCTTTACGTTGCGGGGCTTGAACCTCCCCAACGATGCCGATTTTCGAGCCACCTACGGGACGAAGAGCTTCATGATGGCGAGCACCGAGGACGCGCGCGTGCTCGTGGCCGCGAAGCTCGTCGACGAGTTCGTCCCCGCGGAGTCGCGCGCCGAGGTCAAACGGTGCTTCGCGGCGTTGCGCTTCGTCGGGGTCGCGTTGCACGAGGTGACGGGGCATGGCTCCGGCAAGGTAAAAGCGGACCTCGCGGGGACGCCCGAGGCGCTCCTCGCGCCGTACTTCTCGGCCATGGAAGAAGGGCGTGCGAACCTCGTCGTCCACTATCTTTCAGGCGATCCCAAGACGGTGGAGCTCGGCCTTTTGCCCGACGCAGGCTGCGCGAAGGTCGCTCCCGCATGGTACGACGCGGCGGTCCTCGCGTCCTTGCGGTCCATTCCAAAAGGCGACCGCATCGAGGAGTCGCATATGCAGGGCGACTTCGTCCGCCTCGGCGTCTTCCTCGAAAAAGGGGTCATCGTCCCCGAGGAGCGCGACGGCAAGCTGTTTCTCGTCACCAAGGATCCCGAGGCGTGGCGACGCGCCGCGGGCGAGCTGCTCGTCGAGCATCAACGCATCCGCGCGACCGGCGACAAAGCCGCCCTCACGCGGCTGGTCGAAAAATACGCGACCCACGTGAACGCCGCCTGGCGTGACCAAGTGGTCTCGCGCTACGAATCCCTGAACCTACCGCGCGCGATCATCACCGTGCCCCCGGTGCTCACCCCCATCCGCGATGCCAAAGGGACGGTCGTCGACGCAAAAGCCGAGCAGGTCGGATCGCTCGATGCTTATCTCGATGTGATCGAGCGCGCCGAGGATGGTCATTACTAAACAGCAGAATCGCGGCGCGCGCGATCCGGTGTTGTTAGATGCAGAAGCACAAAGGGTCGCCTTGCGCGCAAACGCACGCCGGAGCGTCATGGGACTTCGGCGACGCGATGGCCGACGATACGTCTTCGCCCGTCGGGCGCCGTGCGTGAGGCGAAGACGCTCCCGGCCGAGGGGCGCCGACGAGCTTCGAGGCCGCGCGGCGCACGTCCCCCCGGAGCTTGGCCCCGAGGGGCGCGCGCGCACCGCGGCTCGTTCGGGGTTCGAGGTCGAGCTTTCGAGCCAGCGATCGATCGTCGCCATGCCTCGTCGCATCGTCTTCGCCGGTATCGACGCGCGCGGACAGGACCTCGACATTGGCGCGGGCGGCCTCCGAAGCATGGATCTCCGCGCGATCGGCGTTCGAGCCCGCGACGCCCGACGAGCCGGTGCAGGCACCGGCGAGCAGTGGAAAGAAGGCAAGAATTGCCGTTGCGCTCAGCCTCTTCATCGTGTCCTCCGCGGGGTCATTCCATGTTTCGGTCCGGCGGTCTCCGAACCGGGTGGGTGACCTCTTCGAGGAGCATTGGTCATGCCGGTGCCGTCCAGCGCACACTCTGGAGTTTTGTGGCCCCGTTCTGCGCTATTTCGGCTTCAACGGAGCTCCCCAAGGTCGCGCCGGCCGGAACGACGCTTTCCGCGGGCGGATCCGAACATTCCCGCAAATACGCTCCAGTTGAATATGCCGCGATGCGACGCGGGTCAGCGGCCTTGGCGGCGCTTGTCGAGGGCTTCGATCACCTTGGCGGCGATCTTCTTTTGCGTTTCCACGTGGCCGCTGCCGCCGTGGATGACGGTAATTTCGGTCCCGCGGTACAAGACGCTCAAGATGCCGTGGTTTTCGATCGCGGACTCGCCGATGCCGGGCACGGGCTCGTACCCTTTGAACGACGGATCCGCGGGCGCGGGGGCGAGGCTGATGCTCACGGCGATGCCCTCGTTTCGATCGATCCAGTCGCACTCCGGCTCGGTGGCCGTCGACTTCTCCCCCGCGCGCGAGCTCTTGATCTCCTCCCCGGTGAGCGCCGTCATCTGCTCATGGGTGAACATCTTGCAAACATCCGGGAGGCCCGGCGGCCCCGCGCTGACCGCCGAGCTCGCGGAGGCCGTTCCGGCAGGCGATGCGCCCTCGGATGAATCGGACTTCTTCCCGCATCCACCGCAACCGCCCAGGGTCCCGAGCGCGACGAGCGCCACGACACCCACCACCGCGAGCCGCCCGAGCCGAAGGGAATGACGATTCATGGCCGAGACGGTACCACGAACCGCGGCGCGGGATGTACGGAGGTCCGAGCTCGCGCCCGTGCAGCGCAGGCGACCGCTTCGTGGGCTCGGCTCGAGCTGCCCATCGGCGCGCGCGCCATGGTGATCCGCGCAAAGGGCCTGCGCGGCTTCGAAGCGTTCGGGCTCCAGGCTCACGCGCGATGATTCGTTTGCCCTGCTGGCGCCACCTCGATCTCGGCCGCCGTTTTGGCGCCTTGGTCGCGCAACCATGCCGCGAGATCGGCGTGCCCCTCGCGCTGCGCGGCCTCGAGGGCGGTCAGCCCGTCCCATCCGACCCAGTTCAACTCGGCCCCGCGCGCGAGCAGATATTCGGCAACCTTTGGCTGGCCGCCGTGACAGGCGCCCCATAAGGCTTCGGTGACTTCTTGCGCGGTGGGCGGGGTGGAGCCGCGGAAGAACGCCTCGACGCGTTCTTCGAGCCCCAAGGCCGATGCCTCCCAAAACGTCGTTCGGGCGCCCCGTTCGATCAAGCGTCGGGCGGCCTTCCATTGCCCAAAAGCGGTGGCGTCCGAAATGGGTGTGCCGCCGGCGATGATGGCGCCGCGTGCTTCGATATCGGCGCCGAGATCGATCAACGCATCGAGCACCTCGACGTCATCGTTGCTCGCCGCCCAATGCAATGGAGTTTCGGTGTGGTCGCCCACGAACCGCGCGTTCACGTCGGCCCCTGCTTCGACCAAGGCGCGAACGGTCGCCGCGCCGTTCGGGAGATGGCCCGGCCAATCGGTTGCGATATGCAACAGCGAGCGCGCCGCCGTGCAGGACCCTCCGACGGTGCCAACCCGAGCGGTGGCGAGATCGGGGTTCGCGCGCAGTAGCTCTTTCAGGGTCGGGACGTCGCCCGCGCGAATGGCTTGCACGACGGCGGCGGCGCGCGGTTCATCCGGAGCGAGGATGGAGGTGGGGTGGCTCATCGGGCTCGGGATAGCATGCCGCCGAGGGAGCGGCATGCCCTCGGATGGCCACGCTCCTTCTTTCGCCCGTTCGTAGTTGCTTCTGCACCGGCGTATCCAGAAGAGTGTACAATGCAACCTCCTGGAGTGCGTCGCCAATCTCGCGCCCATAGCAGAATATATCGAGGGTCGCGCAGGAGCGCTGGAGGGTCCACGTCAACATAGGGTCAATCCAAGGGCGCCCGATGCGGCTCGCCAAACCACCGGCGCAGCGCGTTCGTCACACCTACCCTGCTCGGCGTGCTCGGCGTGCTCGGCGCGATCCACGCCACATGGCCGTCGGGGCGGACCAGCAGGGAGTCCACCTCCGAGGGCCAACCCGCATTGCTTCGCTCGGCCGGCGCCGCGTGAACGAAGTCCACCCGATCCGTCCAACCATGGACGATGCCCTCCAGCGCGCGGTTGCTCCCCAGCAAGACGCCGCGCGCGCGGTGCAAGAGATCCGCCGTGGAGCCGCCGCCGGCGAGGGGTATGTGCGGCAGGCGCTTGCCGAGCAGCGGATGCTCGCTCGAGCCGACGTCGTGACGGACGGCCAAGCCGCTGACCATGCCGGAGAGGAGGCGGCCCACCTCGGGGAGCGCTACCAGCTCGGCCATCACCGCGCGAAGCGGCTCGACCTCGTTGCCACTGAGGTAGAGCAGACCTTGCGCCTGCGTATTGCGCAGCACCCGCGCCCCCACCGCGTGCTGCTCGGTGTGGTAGCTGTCCAGCAATGTTGCCGGCGCCCAACCGCGAAGGGTCGCGGCCAGCTTCCAGCCGAGGTTCGTCGCGTCCATCACGCCGAGGCTCAGGCCCTGTCCGCCCGCAGGCAAATGAATATGCGCGGCGTCGCCCGCGAGCAGCACCCGGCCGCGCCGGTATTCGGTGACTTGGCGGGTGGCGTCGGTGAAGACGCTCACCCAACGCGTCTTTGCGCCGTGCAAGCTCTCGCCGGTGAGCCGCTGCCACGCGTCGGCGATTTCGTCGAACGCAATGGGCACCGTGCGCTCACGCCGTGGGGCACCGCGCGGGCACACGATGATGCGATCCACCCCCGGCGCAAACGGCATGGACATGACCATGCCCTCGGACACCCGCTCGCCGATGTACCTCGGCCGGATCGCGCGATCGAGCACGTCGGCCAAATACATCTCGCGCGTGGCGTCGGTGCCGGCGAAATCGAACCCCGCGAGCTGGCGCACGGCGCTGCGGCCGCCGTCGCAGCCGACGAGGTAATCGGCGGCGAGCTCGAAGGGGCCGTCGGGCCCGTCGATGACGGCGACCACCCCGCGTTCATCGTGGTTCAAGGTGACGAGCCGGTGCCGCCGCCGCACGGACGCGCCCAGCTCCCGCGCCCACCCCTCGAGCATTTCCTCGATCTTGTATTGCGGAATACCGCGCGCGCCGAAGTGCGAGCCGGGGAGCACCCCGAAGTCCATGGGGATGCCGCCAAAGTGCCCCTGCCGGCTCGTCTCCACCTCGCCGAATCGCGCCAAGAGCCCGCGCTGGTGGAAGATCTCGGTGGCCCGCGCGGTGAAGCCGAGACCGCGCGATTCACCGCTTGGCTCGCTGCGCGTTTCGACCACCACCACGTCGACTCCCCCCAATCGAAGCTCGCCGGCGAGCATCAATCCCACCGGACCGGCGCCGGCAATCAGGACGGACGTGCGCTCCAATTTGGTCACGTTGCTCATGGTGCTCACCTCCCCACCGCGCGCTTGCCGCGCCGGACGCGCAGATCGCTCCGGACGCCCTTCGCGATATCGGCGTACATCCGCACCATCACCTTGATCGTGACGGCCGGGTTCATCCGAAAGCCGGGGCGCAGATGCTCCCCGTTGGCCTTGATCAGCGCGTCCAGCTTCAAGCCGTTGGTGTGGTAATCCCACTCGGCAAACGCGCGCGACACCGGCTGGACCGATTTCGGCCAATCGCGTCCGGCCTCGTACGTCTCTTTGGCCAGCTCGATTTCGGCCGCCATCAGCGCGCGCAGCCCTTCGCCGATGGGCCCCGCCCCGAGCTGGTGCTCGAGCGACGCACGGTCCAATCCATATTTGGCCAGCCGGTCCAGCGGGATATAGAGGCGCCCTTGCGCGAGATCCTCACGGACGTCCAGGATGAAGTCGATGAGCTGAAACGCCGTGGCGGCGCGGCGGCAAAGCACATTGGACTCGGGGGTGATGGGCTCCAAGATGGCATTGACCCACGACGACGGCAGCAAGGTGACCGTGTCGATGAAGTCCGCGAGCTCTTTCTCCGTCGCGTACTCCGTGGTGGTCAGCGTCTTGCGCTGCGCCGCCACATAGGGCGGCACTTCATCCAGCGGCTGCCCGAAGGTGCGCATGGTGTGCACGAACGCTCGGGCGACGTGGGCGTGCGTCTCCTCGTCGTCCGAGGACAGGGTGCCCGCCGCCGGGAGCTGGTCGCGGGCGGCGCGCGCGAACATCGCCTCCCATTCATCCATCCGGTGCTCGCGCACGGGGATGCTGTGCACCCGGTGATCGACGATGTCGTCCACGTGGGTGATGAAGGTGAAGAGCGTCTCGAGGTAGAGCCGCTTTTCGATGGGGGCCATGTACCGGACCATCGACGGCATCTGCCGGGCCTTGGCCTTCTCCCGCAGCAGGCGGCTCGTGAAGAGGTACGACTGGCGCACCGCCGGATCGGTGATGCCGAGCAGGTCGAGTTCTCGCGTGGTCAACGTGGTGTCCTTTCGATACTTCGATACGATTCGAGACGAAGAGAACGAGGAAGGAGCGAATCGCTAATCGGCGGTGAGCGGCTTGCGCTTTCCAACGAAGGAGAGCTGTTGCGCCAGCACGTCCATTCCCGCGTCGACGGTGATGATCTGCCCCGTCACGGCGGCGAACGAAGGATCGGCCACCGAAGCGATCACCTGGGCGACGTCGTTCGGCACCATCTGCCGGCCAAACACCGAGCGCTCGGCCAAATAGGCGATGATCTCGGCGGAGTTGACGGTGGCGCTGGCGTCGGTCTCCACCGAGCCCGGGGCCACCGTGTTGACCGAAATACCGAATTGTCCGGCGAACGCCGCGACATGCCGGCTGAATCGATTGAGCGACGATTTGGCCGTCGCGTGGGCCACCAGGCCCGCGCTGGAGTCGCCGCTGATGCTGGACACATAGACGATCCGCCCGCGGTGCTGCGGGTGCGCACGCATGACGGAGAGCACCCGCTGGGTGAGATGAAACACCCCCGCGAGCTCGTTATCGAGCTTGGCGAGAAATGCGCCCCAGGTCACGTCCTCGAAGGGCTCGAACGTGGGGCGCGCCGTGTTGGCGTTGCAGACGAGCACATCGATCCGGCGATGCTCGCCGGCGATTTGGTCCACGAGCCGCCCGACGTGCTCCTCGTCTCGAACGTCGGCCTGGATCGCCTGCGCGGAGCCGCCGGCCGACGTGATGCTCGAGACCACCTCGAGGGCGGCAGCTTCGTTTTGGAGATAATTGACGATGACGTGGTAGCCACGTTCACCGAACGCCCGGGCCGTGGCCGCACCAATTCCACGGCTGGAGCCACTGACCAGCGCGACGGGCCGCACGTCGGGTATCATTCGAGCGTATCGCCAGGGTGAATGTCGAGCGCCACGGTGTACACCACGGGGCGGGCCTTGAGGTGGAGCTTCTCGTCGGCCAACATGCGCTGCACCGACGCGCGCCACTCGGGGTTCGTTCGCGCTTTGTCCAGCGCGGTGCCGCTCTCCCAGGCGGTGAGCTGGATGAAGCGCAGCTCCGCCTGGTCGTCCAGCGATTGGTACATCACGGCGCGGATGAACCCCGGCTGGGCGGCCATGATGCGCGCATTGTCCTTCCAACGAAAGAGGAACTGCTCCGACTCCTCCACCGGAACGGTAAACGCATTAATCAAGGTCACCGCGTCGGGCACATTGGCGGGTACCAATCGAACATTCTCGAAGCTGATGGTGTCGCTCATGGGTCTCTCCTCGTTCAATGGGGTCTCAACGAAAGCGGCCGGCGTTGTCGGCCGCCCATTCCTGATACGTGCGCGGCGGTCGGCCGAGGACCTCCAAGGCCGTGGGGAGCACACCGGGGCTGGCCATGAAGCAGACGCCAAAGCCCTCGGAGACCTGGTCGGGGGTCCGCCGGATTTGTTCCAGCTTCTCCGCGTCGCCGTTCTCCTCGAAGCGGAGCTCTCGGCCGAGAACGGCGCTCAGCGCGCGGATTTTATCCTGCGGGACGAGCTCCGCCGGCCCGGTCAACGCGTACGTCCGGCCGATGTGCCCGTCCTCCAGCAGCGCCTTGGCCGCGATGGCGGCGACATCGGCAGGATCGATGGCCGGTGAAGGCAGGCCGGCGCTGGGCTTGCGCACGACACCGCCGGCTCGGATTTCATCGGCCCAGGCCAGGGTGTTGGTGGTGAACTCCCACGGCCGCAAGACGGTGCCGGCCAAGCCGCGATCGCGCATCACCTTCTCACACCCGAGCGAGAGCTGGCCGACGAACCCCTCGGGCAATGTCTGAGCGAGGAGCGACGTGACCAAGACGACCCGCGCGACACCGGCCCGGCCCGCGGCCTCGAGCACCGCCGTCGCGTCGCCCACCTCGAGCAGGGTGAAGAGCGATCGAACGCCGATGAAGGCGCGCTCCAAGAACTCCGGATCGGTGAGATCGCCGGCCGCGATCTCCACCCGCTCCGACGCCATCCCCTCGGCCTTGCGCGCGTCCCTCGTCACGGCCCGCACGGCCGCGCCGGCCTCGCGAAGGTGCCGCACGAGGTGCCGGCCCATATTTCCGGTTGCCCCGGTTACGAGAATCATAGCTGGACTCCTTTTATCTGCGCAAAAGACTCACCGGGCACGAACGCGAAGATGAGCTCCCAGGAGACGTTCAAGGCGAGCACCGGCGAGGGCATCCCGCAGGTTTCGTCGGCGAAGCCGCGTTTTGCGAGCGCGACGTAAACGACCATCCAGCAAATGCCGGAGATGAGGGCCAAGGCAGGCAATACGATCGTCATGGTCGATGATCCCTCGTTCGCTCGAGCCCCGCGGGCGACGGTTTGCCCGCACGCGATGCGGCCTCCGGCGCGCCGAACCAGCGGCGCAAGGCGGCGATGAGATCGATGGGGTCGGAGGCCTCGGAGCGCGCCCAAAGGACATATCCATCCGGGCGAACGAGGACCGCGTCGGTCCCGAGCGGAGGATGTTCCGTCTCGATCCGTGCCCGGACCACGTCGATCCTGGCGGCCCAGGGAGCAGCCGCCGCCTCGAGCTCGCGGGCGCTCGAATCGTCGGTGAAGACGAGCAACGCGCCTCGGCCCGCGCGCAGCAACGCGGTGCTGGTGGTCGTCCCCGCGGCGGTGCGGAGCAACCGATGCGGCATGCGCGCGCCGCGCAGCGGGTACGGGCCGGGGCCCACCTCGTAGCGGATGTCCAAGCCGCTGATCCGCGAGGCCAGCTCGGTACGCACCGGCTCGTGCTCCATGAGCTTGGCGAGGATGCTCCGGAGCGGCTCGACCTCGGGGCCGCCCAGGAGAAGCATGGCCTGCGCGCGAATATTGGATAGAACGCTGTCGCCCACCGCATATCGCTCGCGATGGTACGTATCGAGCAGCTCGGGCGAGGCACGGCCGCGCGCCGCGAGGGCCAGCTTCCAGCCGAGGTTGACGGCGTCGTGCAGACCCAAATTGAGCGCCTGACCGCCGATGGGCATTTGCTGGTGCGCGGCGTCGCCGGCAAAGAAGACGCGGCCCTCGCGGTAGCGCGCCACTTGGCGAGAGGCGTCGCTGAACGCGTTCACCCAAAGCGGGGTTCCGCTGCGAAGGTCCTCGCCGGTGACCCGCATCCAGGCGCCGGCGACGTCCGCGAACCCCGCGTGGCCATCGACGGGCTCGGTCGTTCGGCCGAACTCGTGCACCATCACGCGGGTGATCCCGTCGCCCCTTCGCGCGGCGATGGCGAGCCCATTCTCCAAGCGTTGAAAGCGCCGATTGGGAATGTCGATGCCCGCGACGTCGGCGCGCAAGAGCAGGCGCGGGCTCTCGGGGCCGCGCGAGCCCGCCTTACTGGGAAAATCGGCCCCGACGAGGCTTCGCACGCGGCTGCTCTCGCCGTCGCAGCCCACCACGTACGGCGCCGTACCGCGCACGGGGCCATGGGGCCCGACGGCCTCCCACGTCACGTTCTCCAAGCCGGCGACGAGCCCCGTCAGCTCATGACCGCGGCGAAGGTCGGCGCCCAAGCCGAGCGCCCAACCTTGGAGGATCGACTCCAAACGCGTTTGGGCGACCTTCCATTGGCCCGGATACGGGCTCGGGAGGGTCAAGTCCAGCGGAATGCCGCCAAAGTGACCCATGATCTCGTTGGGCGGCGCGCCGACCTCCTCCAAGAGCCCTCGGCTATCCAGGAGCTCCATCGTCCGCGCGTGAAGGGTGGAGGCCCGGGACTCCGTCATCGGCGCGCGGAGCTTCTCCAGCACGATCACCTCCGCGCCCCCGAGGCGAAGCTCGCCCGCGAGCATCAGCCCGACCGGCCCCGCGCCGACGACCACCACCGGCTCCCCCGCCATCAGCGCCTCGCCTCCGCATGGTGCTTCGCGTAGCCGAGGGTCGCGCAGCTGTTCGTGCTCAAGGCCGTCCGAACGTAGTCCCGCGCCCCTGCGACCGTGGCGTCCGGACCCAGGACGTTTGCGATGTTCGCGCGCTTGATCACCACGGTGTGCTGCGAAGTCGCGGTGACGACGCCATCGTGCTCCCGGAAGGTCCAATAGCCGGTGTGCAAATCCATCAAGGCGGGCAATGTGATTTGCTTGTAAGCAATTTTGAAATGAGGAAAGCAGACGCGAATCGATTTGGTGGTGTGCGTGGAGCCATCCTTGGCGCGGGTGTCCATCTGCAGGGTCTGCACACCTTCGCCGTCTTGCTCCAGGCCGACCTTGGCCACGTGGGGCAGCCGCGCCGGCCATGAATTGGCCTCGTAGATGAAGTCGTAGACGTCCCTGGCCGAGCCTCGAATGGGGATGGCGTCTTCGAACGACATCGTCAGCTCACCCTCGGCCGTCGCCCGCTCGACATTGGCCTTGAGCGCGGCGAGCTCGGAGCGGGAATTTTTGTCGACCGCCTCGTCGATCCATTTCAGGCTCGCCGGATCGTCGTCGACGGCGCGGTAGTCGTGCAAAAGCCGAATGCGGCACGCTGCGCTCGAAGTGGGCTCGATGATCCAAGCGCCGCCCATCTGCGCGACGGGGTGGGCGGAGATCTCCTGGCGGAAGTCGATCCGCAGGTTCGCTCGGTCGAGGATGCGGCGCGAGGTCCAGCTCTTGGTCACGCCATTGGCGAGCGCCCAGATGCGGATGCGCTCCACGCGATCGTCGTGCTCGATTCGGTCGACATAGACGGTGGGCGGGAAAATGCGCGGCCAGCTCTGCACGTCGGCGATCAGCGCATAGACCGCCGCCGCGGGGGCGAGCACGTCGATCGCGTGCTCCACCTCGTGGATACCCTTCTTCGACATCGCGTAATCCTCCTTAGAAGTTGCCAAGGCCGCCGCACACGTTGAGCGCCTGAGAGGTGATCGAGGCCGCCAGATCGGACGCGAGGTAGCCCACCAGCCCGGCCACTTCCTCCGGGGTCGCATAACGGCCGAGCGGGATCTTCGCCTGGAACTTGGCCAGGATGGCGTCCTCGGACGTCTCGTAGGCGGCGGCGTAGCCCGCGCGGACCCGCTGGGCCATGGGGGTCTCGACATAGCCCGGGCAGACGGCGTTGACGGTGATGCCCGTGGGGGCGAGCTCGTTGCCCAGCGCCTTGGTGAAGCCGACCACACCGTGTTTGGAGGCCGAGTACGGTGCTCCGAGGACGACCCCCTGTTTGCCGGCCGTGGAGGCAATGTTGATGATGCGGCCGCGGCTCTTTTGCCGCATTCCGCCGGTGGTGAGCACCTCCCGCGTCATTCGAAAAACGCTATGGAGGTTGGTGTCGATGACATCGAACCAAAGCTCGTCGGTGATATCGGCCGTCACCCCGCCGCCGCTGCGCCCGGCGTTGTTAACCAAGACGTCAATCGCCCCATAGCGCGCGAGCGCGGCGTGAACGAACGCGCGAACGGACTCGTTGGATCGAACGTCGAGGGCGATGCCGTCGACCTCGAGCCCTTCCTCGCGCAGCCGCGCGACGGTGGCCGTGACGTTTTCGGCGGTGCGCGCGCCGATGAACACGGCGTGCCCCTGGGCGGCGAGCGAGCGAGCGACCGCCAAGCCGATCCCGCTGGTCGCCCCCGATACGAGCGCGACCCGTCGATCGTGCGCGGTCATGACGTCGCCCCCGCGATCGTCGAGCCCGCCCCGCGGCTCGCGCTGCCCTCGACGGTGGGGAGGTGGGCATTGACGATAGCGAGCAGCGCGCGCGGGGTCCGCGCGCCGGCGGCCGTCGAATCATCGATGGCGATGCGGCGCTCGAGCTCGATGCGCCTCCAGGTCTCGAGCAGCGCCACCGAGTCGTAGCCCAGCTCCGCGAAGTCGGCGTCGAGCATGCTGCCGTCGAGGGGAATGCTGTCGTCGAAACCCGCGCTGACCAGCAAAATCCGTTTGAGATCGTCGAAGGTAAAATCCTCGTTCGTCACCGCTCCTCCTTTGGATGCATCTCTCTCGACAGGATCAATTCGGGGCCCGTACGACCAAGGCGGAGTTGAATCCGCCGTAGCCGCGGGCCAAAATCATCGCCGCGCGCACAGGGGCTCTTCGCGGCTGCGCCGTGACCAAATCCAGGCCATAGTCGGCGAGCGCCACCACGTTCGCGGTGGGCGGGATGACGCCGTCGCGCATGGAGAGCAGCGCGGCCGCCACGTCCAGCGGGGCCGCCCCGGAGTACAGCCGGCCCGTCATGGTCTTGGGCGCGGTGACCGGAACGCCGCGCGGGCCGAAGACCTGGCCGATGGCCTCCGCCTCGATGCGATCGAGCTCCGGAATGGCCGCCGCATCGGCGAACACCACGTCGATGGCGCCCGGATCGAGGCGGGCGTCGGCCAGCGAAAGCTCCATGGCTTTGCGCAAACCGGGGGCGCGCGCCCGGCCCGGCTTGGGATCGAACGTGGCGCCATATCCTGCGATGGAGCCATAAACGGTGGCGTTGCGACGGCGCGCGGCCGCCTCGTCCTCCACGACGAGAATGGCGCCGCCCTCGCCCGGAACGTGTCCGGCGGCGCCTCGGTCGAAGGGAAGATACGCGCGCGCAGGATCGAGGTGCGTGCTCAATCGGCCGCTCGTGATCTGCGCCACCCAGCCCCAGGTGCAAATGGACGCGTCGATGCTCCCGGATACGATGAGCGGGGTGCCTTTACGGATTTGCCGGCGCGCCTGCGCCAGCGCATCCAAGCCGCCGGCTTGATCGCTGACGAGGACGCTGCTCGGTCCTTTCATACCGTTTCGAATGGATATTTGCCCGCTGTTCACCGCATAAAACCAGGCAAAGGACTGATACGCGCTGACGTGCTGGCCCCCCTGGCTCCAAAGCTTCTGGAGCTCGCGCTGGCCAAACTCGAAGCCGCCGGAGGAGCTCGCGGTGATCACCCCCATATCGAACTCGGGGAGCGATCCGGGCGTGATCCCCGCGTCCTCCAATGCCCAATCCGTGGCGACCAGCGCGAGGCGGGTCATGCGATCGGTCTGAGGCAAAAGCCGCGGCGGCAAGTGCTCCTCGGCCTGGAAATCGTCGATTTCGCCGGCCAAGCGCGCGGGGTAGCGCGCCGGATCGAAGCGGGTGATGCGGCCGATGCCGCTTTGGCAGCCGAGGGTCGCGGCCCAATAGGCGCCTTTGCCGAGGCCGTTCGGGGAGGCGACACCGAGTCCCGTGATGACGGCCGGCGCGGTCACGTCGGGCTCCGATCGGGGCGGGCCAGCACCATGGCGCTTTGAAAACCACCGAATCCGCTGCCGACCGTCAAGACCACGTCCGTGCGGTGGTCGCGCGCGGCGAGCGGGACGTAATCCAAATCGCACTCCGGATCGGGGTAATGCAAATTGGCGGTGGGCGGGACGACGTTGTATTTCATGGCCAGCACCGAGGCGGCGATCTCGATCGAGCCAATGGCGCCCAAGGAGTGGCCGACCATCGATTTGATGGAGCTCACGGGCGTGCGGTACGCGTGCTCGCCCAGGCTCCGTTTGAAGGCGGACGTCTCGTGGCGATCGTTTTGCTTCGTACCCGAGCCGTGCGCATTGATGTAGTCGACGCGCTCCACACCCGTCCGCGACTCGCCGAGGGCGGCCCGAATGGCCTCGGCCATCTCGAGCCCGTCCGGGCGCAGGCCGGTCATGTGGAAGGCGTTGCAACGGGAGGCGTAACCGGTGATCTCCGCGTGGATCGTCGCCCCGCGCCGCTTGGCGCTCTCCAGCTCCTCCAGCACGAAGATGGCCGAGCCCTCGCCCAAGACGAACCCGTTTCGGGTCTCGTCGAACGGCCGCGAGGCGTGCTCGGGATCGTCGTTGCGCGGGGTGGTCGCCTTGATGGCGTCGAAGCAGGCCAGGGTGATGGGCGATATCGGCGCGTCGGTGGCGCCGGCGATCATCACGTCGGCGGAGCCCTCTCGAATCAGCTCGACGGCGTGCCCGACCGAGTCGATGCCGGAGGTGCAGCCGGTGGACACCACCGTGCACGGGCCCTCGGCGAAGGTCGCCCATGCGATCTCGGCCGCGAAGGAGCTGGGCACCATATAGTCATAAAGGTGGGGAATCGCGTAAGCGGGGTCGACCAAATCGAGCCGTCCGCCATTGCTCACCACCCGATATTCGAGGTCGAGCCCCATGGTCGCGCCGACGGCGCTGCCGATGCACACGCCCGTGCGGTGGGCGTCCCGCTCGCGAAGCTCGATACCGCTGTCGGCGACCGCCTCGCGGGCGGCCACCAGGGCCAGCTGGGCGGCGCGGTCCATGCGCCGGCTCTCTTGCGGCTCGAGGCCGTGCGCTTCGGGGTCGAAATCAATCTCCGCCGCCACCCGAGAGCGGAACGGCGAGGCGTCGAACAGCGTAATCCTCCGAGTGGAGGTTCGGCCCTCGCGGAGCAGCGCCCAAAAGCGATTCACGCCGATACCGCCCGGGGCCATCACCCCCATGCCGGTGATGACGACGCGACGCCGCATCACGTCGAGGCGTCCCAATGATAAAAGCGCGTAGCCATGGCGTCCGCCGGCGAGCGCCAGGTGGCCGGATCGTAAGGCTGAATGAAGGGCTTCAAATCCTCGCTGATCCGAACGAAGCGAGGATCCGATTTGGCTCTTTCGATGCGCTCGGGGCCGTCGTCTACATCGAAATCCTGAAGGTGAAAATACAAGTCTCGATACGAGAATAGCTGCCGCCGTCGCGTTCCCATGCGATGAGGAAGGTCGGTTTCGTCGAAATTGCGAAAAAGTTGGACGACATTGTTGCTCGAACGTGGCTCCATACGGGCCACAATCAAAATACTGGGCATGGATTCTCCTTGCGCGACCCGAAGGTCGCGCGGGCAACCGGCTCCTCGCTGCTGGTCTCTCGATCGAAAATGGGCGGCTCGATGGATCCGTCGAGCGCTTCGTCGAGGCGATATCGTTCACGATACATAGCCCATCCATTTAATGGAGACAAGCGTTCCACTTCCAAGCACGCGACTTTAAAGCAAAATGGATCAAAGGCGATTTTTCTCGTGGCAATTTATTTGGCCGTCTCGATTTCGTTGCGAATCGACATATCTCCCGGCCAACGCAAACGAATCAAATGTCTACTTGGGCGCATCAATCTTATTAATTTACTAAATAGGTGGACTGAATTCGAACCATGGATTCGTCGCGCCGGCTCTTGTCGCGATTAGTCCATTGCGCAATGGATACACGTGTCGACCTGGGTCGGAGCGAGCGTCGTCCCCCGCACAACGCTCGCTATTCATTCATGAAGTCGGAGCGAGACGGCTAGACGATTCCAAATTTTTATTTTATACGAAACCCATAAATAGCTATGAGACGACTCGTCGCGCGCGAGGAGCACGGGAGCTTCGCGCGCACCCACCCTCCCCGCCACGGCCGCGCCCGTAATCACGAGTCCCCCTCGAATCCCGCCTCCCTTGTTACTCCACCGTTTCAATATCCTGCCGCTA
This sequence comes from Sorangiineae bacterium MSr11954, assembly GCA_037157815.1. Classification (NCBI taxonomy): domain Bacteria; kingdom Pseudomonadati; phylum Myxococcota; class Myxococcia; order Myxococcales; family Pendulisporaceae; genus Pendulispora; species Pendulispora albinea. The sequence continues at coordinate 11,869,149 of CP089984.1, read as the reverse complement.
GTACACGGAGGGGCGACGCGAGAGCGTCCGCAACGGATCGAGGATCCGCGAACGGAGGAAAGAACGATGACGACGCACACGATCGGAACTCGGGAACAGTGGCTGGCGGCTCGGTTGGAGCTGCTCGAAGCCGAAAAGGAGGCAACACGGCGCAGCGACGAGCTGGCGCGCCAGCGCAGGCAATTGCCATGGGTGCGCGTCGACGAGGCGTATCGGTTCGAGACCGACGATGGGACCGCTTCGCTGGGGGATCTCTTCCGAGGGCGCTCGCAGCTCCTCGTCTATCATTTCATGTTCGGCCCCGACTGGGAGGCGGGCTGCCCGTCCTGCTCGATGATCGCGGACGGATTCAACGGGTTCGCCGTTCACCTGGCCAACCATGACGTGATGCTCTGGGCGGTCTCGCTGGCGCCGCTCCCGAAGTTGCAGGCGTACAAGCGACGAATGGGTTGGACATTTCCCTGGGCGTCCTCGCTGGCCAGCAACTTCAACCCCGACTTCAACGTCTGGTTCACCGAAGAGCAACTGCGCAATCAGGGTATGGAATACAACTACCGGCGCGAGCCCGTCTTCGATTGGCGCCCGGGTCAGGAGGGCGGCCGCTGGGGCGCGGAGGCCCAACTCGCGGCGACATGCGGGACCGACGTGCCCTCGTACCATCGCGATCGGCCGGGCATGAGCGCGTTCGTGCTCGAGGACGGCGCCATCTACCACACCTATTCGACCTATGCGCGCGGCGTGGATAGCATCTGGAGCATGTACCCTTGGCTCGACCGCGCGCCCAAAGGGCGCAACGAGACGGGCATTTGGTGGCGCCGCCACGACGAGTACGACGCGCGCTGATGTCACCTCGGCGTGAAGGCGTCCTGCGCGGAGCGTTCTGCGCGGAGCGTCCCGCGTCGACGCGCCGAGTGCACATCGAACCGGGTGAATCGAGTTCACGGTCTTGACACACATACACCTCCGCTCGGGCGCATAGAATTGCCCACCCTGTCGTCGCGTTGCACCGAAAACTGCGGTACGTTCTCGGCCACCGAAACAGACAGCAAGGAGGTTCCGTGATGAAGAAGACCGTTTTCGTGCTCGGTGCGCTCGGTTTGTTCGTCGTTGCATGCGGTAACCAGGAGCCGCCGAAGGATCCGTCGGCCACCAGCACCAGCGGCGCGGCGTCGGAAGGCGCCAAGGCGCCGGAAGGTGCGAAGTCGGACGCGGCGAAGACGCCGTCGCCCGCCGGTGCGGCGTCGGCGCCCGCTCCGACTGCGCCCGCAGCCGCGCCGCGCAGCGGGGGCTGGTGATGCGCGAGCGAGGCAAGGGACGCAACCGCGAGCACGCGATGCGCTCCTTCCTCGTTGCGCTCGGCGCGTCGCTCGGGTTGGTCGTGCTTCTCACGGGATGCCCGGAGAAAGACGACAAGGCCGAGGCGGCGAAGGCGGCGCCCCAGGCATCGCAAGCTGCGCCGGCGGCTGCCCCCGCGCCCCACGAGAAAGAGAAGGCCGAGAAGGAAAAGGAGAAGGGCGGCTGGTAGGCAAGGTGTGGCTCGCCGCCGCGGGGATCGCCGCGGCGGCCTTCGGCCTCGTCGTGGGATGCAGCCGCGCGGTGGAGGATCGCACCGCGCGGAACGCCCCCAGCGCCCGAACGCCCGACGACGAGCGAACGGACGCGGTCCGCGCCTTCGAGCAGAGCACGCGGCGCGCGCTCGATTTCGAGCACATGCCGAGCTCGGAGACCACCTTGGGGCCCGACCCTTGGGCGCTCGCGCCGCTGCCCGCGACCTCCGCGATCGCGCCGCTGCCTGCGACCTCCGCGCTCGCGCCGCTGCCCGCGACCTCCGCGCTCGCACCGCTGCCTGCGACCTCCGCGGGCGTTCGGCTCGAGCCATCGCGGTTCGTCGGTGTGCTTCGCGGTCGCTCGCAGCTCGTGCTCCTCGACGCGGCGCTCTCGGAGCTCGCGCGCGTGCCGGCGCCGCGCGCGCCGACGTCGCTCGCCGTGAGCGCCGACGGCCATGTGTTCGTCGCGGCGGGCCTCGGACATACCGTCGCGCGCTACACCGTCCGTGGCGACCAGCTGATCGCGAGCGGCGTGTTCGATCTCGGCACCGAGGTGCTCGGCGTTCGCGAGCTCTCGTTCGCCGCCGGAAAGCTCTATGCGCTGGACGACATGGGCGGGCGCATCGTGGTGCTGGACGCGGCCACCGGTCGCCGGCTCGAGACCCTGCCCGCGTGCGCCGGCGCCACGCAGATGAAGGTCGCCGGCAGCCACGTCGCGGTCGTGTGCGGGTTCGAGCACACCCTCGTCGTCGACGGGCACGTCGTGTTCGCGAACAACGGTCCCATTTGGGGGTTCGACGCGCAGGAGACACCGGCGGGGCTGCTCATCGCGGCGGGGGGCATCGAAGATCACCCGCTGGACCGCACCGAAGGGTCCTTTGGGTTCATCGATTCATTTCTGTTCGTGCTCGAGGCCGGGCGCCGCATCGCGGAGATCAACCTCTCGAGCCACGGCGTGGTCACCCCGAAGGCGGTGGTCATCGAGGGCCCCGGCTCCTTCGTCGTGGCCGGCTACGGCGCACCGACCATAGCCCGCGTCGAGCTCGCGCCCGGCGGCGCGCCGCACGTCGAGGTGACCGCATCACTCCCGGGGGTGCGCGCCATCGCCAAGGCGCGAGGTGGATGGGCCGGCGCCGATCCGCTGCTCGATGCATGGGTCGCGGACGGAAAGGCGGTCCCCGTCGCCGATCCCGCCGAGGCGCCACGAAGCACCGCGTCGCGCGTCGGCGAGGCGCTGGTGTTCACGACCTTGATGGCGCCATGGAACAAATCCGAGGGGCGCCTCTCGCGCTTTACGTGCGAAACGTGTCACTTCGAAGGCTACGGCGACGGGCGCGTGCATTGGACCGGGCGCACCGACGCGCACGGCGCCAAGGTGGTGGCGTCGACGAAGCCGCTCTACGGGCTCGCCGCCAACAAACCGCACTTCTCGCGCGCGCTCGATCCCGATCTCGCGGCCGTGGCCATGAACGAGTTCCGCGTGGCCAACGCCAAGAGCGATCACGACCCTTGGTTCTCGATCGAGCGGCGTGAGTTCCCTTGGATCGCGGCGCTCGGCCCGAGCGCCGATCCGCTCTCGCCCGAGGAGCTGCGCCGCGCGCTCGTCACCTTTCTCGTCGACTTCACGCACCGCCCCAACCCGCGCACGGTGGGCCGCCGCACCTTCACCGACGACGAGCGCCGCGGCGCCTCCGTGTTTCGCGAAGGGTGCGCCGGCTGCCACGCGCCGCGCCTCGCGGCCGACGATCCTGCGAGCGAGGTCCCCTTCCCGCGCTGGGAGTCGCTCGTCTTTTCGGACAGCGGGCCGCTGGTGTGGGGCAAGGCCGAGTACGCGAAGACGGGGATCGTCCCCTATGTGAACGAGCGCGGCGCGCGCGTGCCCTCGCTGCGCCGGCTCTACACCAAGCGCCCGTACTTCACCAACGGCAGCGCAGCGGATCTCGATTCGGTCATCGCGCGCGCGCGCTGGACGGACAAAGGGGCCTTCACGCACGCCGGCAGCGAAGGTCGCGGGCTCGACGAACGATCGCTCCGCGCGCTGCGGGCGTTCCTCGATCTTCTGTGACGGGCGCCTACGAGCCCGGCGCGCCGGCTCCACCACGCCGGCCCGCCGCCACCAACGGCGGCATCGCGGCGGCGGGCTCGGGCTCGGAGGCATGGGCTTGCTCCACGAGATCGTCGAGCGCGGCGAGGAGCACGTCCGGCGTCTCCATCTGCTGGAGCAGCGCCTCTTCCAGCTCGGCCAGCTTGGCCCCCACGCGCCGGTGGGTCGCGTGCCCGCGCGGACCGAGGTAGACGCGAACGCGGCGCCGATCGGTGGCGTCCACCTCGCGGTACGCCACGGCGGTGAGGATCAGCCGATCCACCACGCGGGTCAGGGTCGGGCCCGTAACGAGGGTGGCCGCGCCCAGATCGGTCATGGCCAAACCTCGGGCGCTGGCCAGTGCATCGATGACCAGCCACTGGTCGAGGGTCAGCCCCTCCGTTCGAAGCACCGGCTCGACGTGGACGGCGATTGTGCGGGCGGCTCGCGTGAGCGCGCGAAGTAGGGCCACAGCGGTCCTCAGAGTGCGTCCATGTTCATTCGTACGGCGTGGAAAACCTGCTCGCTATCATGCTTTCACTTGGACGTAAGTCAATGACGCGTCGCACGCAGACCGCGTCGTACGCAGACCGCATCGCACGGAGAGCGCATCGCACGGAGCGACGCGCCGGACAGAGCGCGCGTCGCGCGGAGAGCCCTTTGCTGGGGTGAACAAGCTTGGCCGCGCTCCCTTGACGGGGTACTTCCAGCAGAGTACCTTTCATTTGAAACTATTACACTGCGCCACGGCGGTGCTCGTTCGCCGCTCCGCTGCTCGGGTGGGTAGGGTCGTGGTCTTGGCCTTGTTCCGGAGGTGGTGTCATGGGTCGCGTTCTGGCCGCGCGTGAGCGCACCGGCAGTTGGCGGGTCGCGATGGTCGTGCCGCTTCAGGGACCGGCCGGTCTCTTCGGCCCCTCCTGTGAGGCGATCAGCGAGTTGGCCGTGCACGAGGTGAACGCGGCCGGCGGCATCCTCGGCCGCGAGGTCCAGCTGGAAATCGTGGACGGCGGCGCTCCGCCCGGGAAGGTGGCCGACGAGCTGCGCCGGTTGCTCGACCTGGGCCGGGTGGATGCGGTGACCGGCTGGCATATCTCGTCGGTCCGCAACGCCTTGGCGCCGGTGCTCGCGGGGCGGGTGCCCTACGTGTACACCTCGCTCTACGAAGGAGGCGAGCGGCGCTCGGGCATCTACTGTTGCGGGGAGGTGCCCCGATTTCAGATCCGGCCCGCGCTGCGGTGGCTTCGCGACCAATTGGGCGTCCGCCGTTGGTTCATCGTGGGCAATGACTACGTGTGGCCGCGCGGGACCTCGGTCGCCGTGCACCGCTACGCCCACGAGCTGGGCTTGGACATCGTGGGCGAGACCTTCGTCCAACTTGGCTCACCGACCGCGAACCAGCTGGCCATGCACGCCGCCTTGAGCGGGTGCGATGGCGTGTTCATGCTCCTGGTCGGACAGGACGCGGTGTACTTCAATCAACGGTTCGCGGAGTACGGCCTGCACGAAGGGATCGTGCGATTCAGCCCGCTGATGGAAGAGAACATGCTGCTCGCCAGCGGCGACTCGGCCACGCGCAACCTCTTCGCCTCGGCCGCCTACTTCCGCTCGCTGGTCACCGCCGACGCCGCGGATCTGCGCAGCCGGTACATGCAGCTCCATGGCCCGACCGCGCCCCCGCTGAGCAACATGGCGGAGTCTTGCTACGAGGGCATGCACACGTTGGCCACCTTGGTGAGCCGCGCGGGCACGACCGAGCTCGCGGGCCTCAACGCGGCCATCGATGGCGTGGCCTACCACGGTCCCCGCGGCACCATCGAGTTTCAGGGCCAGCAGGCGGCTCAACACGTGTATCTGGCCGCGGCCAATGGCTACGACTTCGACGTGATCACCCGGCTTTGAGCTCGGACGCCTCCGGCGCGCTCCTTTCATTCGAATAAATTCAGGGCGGACCGTCGCTGATTTTCCAGCCGATCCATCTCTCGACGCAGCGCGTTTCCAATATTTTCATTTGAAATCATTTCAGATGGAAGTAACAGATACGATGCTGGAACCGTCGCCGCGCGCTGCGCGACAGGAGGATTGGCGATGAACAACGTCGGCCTGCTCTACGTGGGCGCCGTGCTGATGATCAACGGCCTGATGCTGCTCGGGCGGATCCCTTCCCGCTCGGCGGCGGTCTTGAATCTCTTCGTCGGGGCATTGCAATGCATAACGCCGACGGTGCTGATCATTCAGGCGCACGGCGAGCCCCAGGCGATCCTCGGTGCGTCCGGCCTTTACCTGTTCGGCTTTACCTACCTGTACGTAGGGATCGTGAACCTCGCAGGTTTCGAGGCGGAGGGCATCGGCTGGTTCTCGCTGTTCGTAGCCTTCGCCGCGCTCGTATACAGCGGACTGAGTTTTTTCGGCCCCGGAAATGATCCGGTGTTCGGCGTGATCTGGCTCGCCTGGGCCCTGCTTTGGACATTGTTCTTCCTGGTGCTCGCGCTCGGGAAAACGCGCCTCACCCGATTCACCGGCTGGACCACGCTGCTCTTGAGCCAGCCGACCTGCACCATCCCGGCCTTTCTTTTGATGACCGGCTCCTACCAAACCAGCGGCACCCTCGCGGCCATCGCGGCGGGCGTCTTCGTGGTGCTGATTGCCCTCGCCGGCGTGCTCGCCTCGCGCAGCGAGGGCTGGGTGGGAAGCAACGCCGCGGCCCCTGCCTGATTTTCATTCGTCGTATCCACGCATCCATGCATTCACGCATCCATGCATCGGCGCCATCGGCGTATCGACGCATTTTTACCAAACCATTCATCCGAAAAGAGACTCAATCATGCGACATGGAGATATCTCGTCCAGCCCCGATACCGTCGGTGTCGCGGTCGTCAATTACAAGATGCCCCGGCTCCACACCAAAGCCGAGGTGCTCGCCAACGCCCGGAAGATCGCCGACATGGTCGTGGGCATGAAGACCGGCCTGCCCGGCATGGACCTGGTGATTTTTCCCGAGTACTCGACCCACGGCATCATGTACGACAACCAGGAGATGTACGACACCGCCGTGAACGTGCCCGGCGAGGAGACGGAGCTCTTCTCCGCGGCCTGCAAGAAAGCGCGCACCTGGGGCGTCTTCTCGATCACCGGCGAGCGGCACCCCGAGCACCCGAAGAAGCCGCCGTACAACACCCTGCTCCTCATCAATGATCAGGGCGCGATCGTGCAGAGATACCGCAAGATCCTGCCGTGGTGCCCGATCGAGGGTTGGTACCCCGGCGACACGACCTATGTCACCGAGGGCCCCAAGGGCATGAAGGTCTCGCTGATCATTTGCGATGACGGCAACTACCCCGAAATCTGGCGCGACTGTGCCATGAAGGGCGCCGAGCTGATCGTCCGCTGCCAGGGCTACATGTACCCGGCCAAGGAACAACAAGTGCTCATGTCCAAAGCGATGGCGTGGGCGAACAACTCCTATGTAGCGGTGGCCAACGCCGCCGGGTTCGACGGCGTCTATTCCTATTTTGGCCACTCCGCGATCATCGGCTTCGACGGGCGCACCCTCGGGGAGACCGGTGAAGAGGAGAATGGAATCCAATATGCGCAACTCTCGCTCTCGGCCATCCGCGACGCGCGCAAATACGATCAGTCGCAAAATCACCTCTTCAAGCTGATGCACCGAGGCTACTCCGCGCTGCACGCCGCCGGCGAAGGCGACAAGGGCGTGGCCAATTGCCCCTTCGAGTTCTACCGCGACTGGGTGAACAACCCGGCCAAGGCGCGGGAGAACGTGGAGGCCATCACCCGAAGCTCCGTGGGCGTGGCCAGCTGCCGGGTCGGCGAGCTGCCCATCAAATAGCCTCGACCGCGGGCGTCGGGCGCGCCCTTACCCCATCGTGACCACCGTCGCGCGAAGGCCCTTGTCCCGCGCCGCGTGCTCGACGGCCTCGTTCACCCGGGTGAGCTCGAAGGCCGCCGTTTGGAAGACGTCCAGCGGCACGCGGCCGCTCGCGGCCAGACGCACGAGGTTCGCGGGGGCGCTCGGCGGATGCATGAAGCAACCGCGCACCACCAGATCGCGCAGCATCGCCTCGTTGTAGGGGACCGGGACGTCGGCCTGCACGCCGCCCATCAAGGCCGCCGTCCCGCCGCGACGCAGGCTGCGGATGCAGGCGCGCGTCGCGCTGGGATCGCGGGTCTGCCCGACGAAGTCGAGGACCTGGTGCGGCCCGCCACCCGCCGCGTCCTGGAGCGCGGCGATGTCGCGCGCTTCGTCCCCACCGAGAGCGACCGGAACGACGGCCGCGCCACACGCCGCGCGCAGGTGCTCGAGCGCCTGCGCGTCGCGGCCGACGGCGAGCACTCGGGACGCGCCCATCGCGAGCGCCATGACCACACCGGCGGCGCCGAAGCACCCATTGGCCCCGTTCACCGCCACCACGTGCCCGGCCGCGGTGCCCGCTGCGAGCAGTCCGCCATAGGGGACGAGCAAGGTCCCGAGGACCGAGATCGCGAGCGCGGGGCGATCGTCGAGACCGCGGAGCGGGGTGACGCACCTCGCGGGCCACACCACGCGCTCGGCGAACGTGCCGTGCGGCCACCGACCTTGGAGCGCGGCCGACGTGCCGGTCCACCCGAGCAGCACCCAGGTGTCGCCGTCGGCGCTCGGCAAGTACGACGAGAGCAAGACGCGCTCGCCAGGCGCGATGCCTTCGACGTCGTCCGCGACCTTCTCGACGATGCCGATGCCCCCGGCGCCCGGCGTGAACGGAAACGGAAACGTCATCCTCCCCTGCCGTCCCGCGAAGACCTCCTTCGAATACGAGATGACGCGCGAGGTGAGCATCCTCACGGCGACCCCACCGGACCGGATCCCCGACGTCCACTCCTGCTCCAGCTCGGGATCGGCCTCGTCGACGACCACGAGGGGCTCTCCAAGGCGCTCCAATCGTGCACGCTTCATGTTTCGAACCTCCGCGCGGTACCATGCTGACGACCGCCACGTCGTGCCAGGAGTCGGCCCATCATGGTACTGAAAGTCCCTGCCTCCCAGGCTTCCCAAGTTTCTCGCGCTTCCCAGGTTTCTCGCGCTTCCCCGGCATCGCGCGCGCCGCGTTCTCGAGCTTCTCAGGCGCCGCCGGTTTCGCGGCCGCCGCGCGCGGAGCTCGATCGCGAGGAGGCCCGGCGGGTGGCGCTCGGGGCGTTTCTGCGCGCGCATCGCGAGCGACTCGAGCCCTCGCGGGCGGAGATCGCGGTCAGCCGCCGGCGACGTACGCCGGGCCTGCGCCGGGAGGAGGTCGCGCAGCGCGCCGGGGTCGGCGTGGCGTGGTACACCTGGCTCGAGCAGGGGCGCGACATCCACCCTTCGCGCGAGGCGCTGACCTTCATCGCCGACGCGCTCGAGCTGGACAGCGCCGCGCGCGAGCACCTCTTGACGCTCGCCGGGCAGACGGTCGCCGCGCCGGTGGATCTCGCGGCGGTCCGGGTGCCGCCGTCCCTCCCCCCGATCCTCGCGGCGCTCGAGCCCAACCCGGCTTACATCAACGATCTTCGCTGGAACGTCGTGGCCTGGAACGCCGCCGCCGACAGAGTGTTCGGCTTCGGAGCGCTCCCCGAGGAAGAACGCAACGGGCTCCTGCTCATGTTCACGCGGCCGGGCACCCGTCATCGGATGCGGGACTGGGAGCGCATCGCCACCAGCATGGTGGCGGCCTTCCGGCTGAACATCGGCCCCTACATGGGCGATCCCTCCGTCGAGTCCCTCCTCGCGCGGCTTCGAACGAGCGACGACTTCGTCCGCCTCTGGAAGCGCCAGGACGTGAGCGTCCGCCGCGTCGGGCGCAAGGCCATGCACCATCCGAAGCTCGGGGAGCTGGTGTTCGAGCACCAGGCGTTCCAAGTGATCGACGCCCCCGCGCTGCGGCTCGTCGTCTACACACCCGTAGCTCCCCGGCCCGAGGTTCGTTAGAGAGCCTTCAAAAACTCCAGCAGCGCCGCGTTCACCTCGGCGGGCCGCTCCTGCTGCGTCCAGTGGCCGCAACCGGGCAGATCGATCACGCCCCGTAGATGGGGCAGCCACTTGGGCAGCGCGGCGATCATGTCGGGGCCCCCGAACTTGCGCACGAGATCGCGGTCGCCGGTCACGAAGAGCGCGGGCGCGGTGATGCGCGCGGTCGCCCACGCGGCGGTCAGCTCCCAATTGCGGTCGATGTTGCGGTACCAATTCAGCCCGCCGCTAAAGCCGCTGCGGGCAAACTGCTCCACGAAGGCGGCGATGTCCTCCTCGGTGAGCCAGCTCGGAAGCCGCTCGGGGTGCGGCATCAGGTCCAAGAAGCTGCCGCCCTCGGGGATGATGGGGATCGGCGCGGGGCCGTCGCCGGAGGCGCCGACCAGGACGCGGCGGAAGGTGTCGGGGAGGTCACGGCCGAGCGCCGCCTCGGGGACACCGCGCTGCTGGAAGTAGACCTGGTAGAAACCGGCGCCGAAGCGCTGGGTCATGAAGCCGATCGGTGGTGCGGGGGTCCGCGCCCGATACGGTACGCTCAAACCGACCACCGCCCGCACCCGATCCGGACGCAGGAGCGCCGTGTGCCAGGCCACCGGGGCCCCCCAGTCATGGCCCACGACGACCGCCGTCTGCTCGCCGAGCGCATCGATCAGCGCAACGGCGTCGCCGACGAGGTGCAAGATCGAGTACTGGTCGACGGCCTCGGGCCGATCGGTGCCACCGTAGCCGCGCTGATCCGGCGCCACCACGTGGTAGCCGGCGTCGGCGAGCGCCTGAAACTGGTGACGCCACGAGTACCAGGTCTCCGGCCAGCCGTGCAGCAAGAGCACCAGCGGCCCCTCCCCTTGCTCGGCGATGTGCATGGTGATGCCGTTGACGGAGACCGTGCGATGGGTGACCCGCGGTAGCCGCTCCGAATAACGATTCCAAGGAGAATCAACGGTTCGAGCCTGCTCGGAAAGTGTCATTTCAAGCTCCTCGTGGTGATACGCGTCGCGCAACGCGACGCCGCCGAAGATCACCCTCATGTGCGGCGGGGGTCAACATGGCAAGCGTCGCAGCCGTGCGCCGAGGGCGACGCCGGCCTCGTACCGGACGGTGCGTTAGGGTCGGCGGATGTCGTAACTACGGCAGCCATTCGCGCGCAGCCTCGACGAGCCATGGTCGCGCCCGTCTTCCGTATCGCGCGAAATCGTGCGAAGGCGCGGGCCGCGTGCGAGGGCGCGTGCAACATTCAATTGAAATCGAACTCGATTTATTGAAATCCAATTGAATATGGATTTCAGTTCAAGGAACGCCTTGGGCGCCATGCTGGCAGCCGCGGGCCGTGCTTGTCTCGAGTTGGAAGCACATCAATAAAACATCGGACGTATCCCGACGTCGTAAACGTCACATGCATCCGCACCGAGCGTCACCGGCCGCCGGCGACGCGGCGCCGGAATGAACCATTTCATGTCCACTCCAATCGGACGACTTTTCGTGGCCTTTTCGTCCGAGGAGCGTGCGTCGGCTAACCACGAAACATGTTTCGTGGCTGGCCACGCTGCCCACGTATTCGCTCGTCTACGATTCGCGCTGCACCGACGCCGCGCAGCGTCCACGATTTGGCCGCCACATGGCGTCTACGATCGCATGGCGGCGCAGCTCGCAATGCGCGAGAACCCCGCTCTCCGGGTGGACGTCCCTCGGATCAGGACCCGCGCATATCCACCTTTGCGATCCGTGATCGCCCCGCTCCCTGGGTCGCGCCGGAGCAGCCCTCGCGCAGCGCCGAAATCGAGTGGAAATCGCGCGTGTCACCCAACCTCCAGCCGGTTCGAAATTTCGTCGCGAGTTCGAATTTTCGTGGCCGAAAAGGCCTCATTTTCCGTTAACGGCAGCGAACAACGAAATTGCCGACAGACTGTCTCTAAATCGGCGATCGGTTTTCCCGCGTGTCGTTGACACGACTTCTAGCGACATTAGATCGTTAGTTCAGTTGAGCCATCAGGCGTGCAGCGACCGAATCGCCGTGATGACGGTTGGCTGCTTCGCGATACAAGACTTTGCACTCGCACGAGCCAGAGCGACAGCGGAGCAGAGGGTACCGCACCTTGCCCACTCAACTCCCTGCGAAGAAACGAATCGACGATATCAAGTTAAAAGAAAAGGAGAGGTTCATGCGAAAGTGGATGGTAATGAGCATCGGCACTGTGCTCTTTGCGACGGCAGGTGTCGTCTACGGCGCCTCGGACGACGATTCGGCGGCTGCGGCGCTCCCCAGCAATGCTTCGACGCTTCCCAACAATTTCCCATTCCAGAACGAGCTCGGCAAGGCCACGTCCTTCAGCACCCAAGGCGATATCGAGCGGACCGGCGCCTTCTTCGAGAAGCTCGGCGCGAACAACCGCACCTGCGAGACGTGCCACGTTCCGAGCGACGGCTGGGGGCTCGCTACGCGCACGACGCGCGCGGCCTTTCAAAACACCAACGGCAACGATCCGCTGTTCGAGTTCGACGGTCACAACTGCCCGGAGGACGATCGTTCGACGGTGAGCGCGCGGAGGGCGGCGTCCAGCTTGCTGCTCAACAAGGCGCTGTTTCGCTTCGCCAAGACCCTGCCGGCGGATCGCGAGTTCGACATCATCGCGGCGAACGGCCTGCGGTGCGCCACCAGTGACCTGAACCAGACCTTCTACGTCTACCGTAAAACCCTGCCCACGACGAACTTCCAGAACGCCACCAGCGTTCTATGGGACGGCGCCCAGGGCGAGGGCCAAGTCGGCCTGCGCAAGGTCGCCAACGGCGCGGTCTTCCAGCACTCCGAGAGGACGGGTGCGGACATCTCGGAAGAGCAGAAGGACCAGATCGTCAACCTCGGCAACTCCCTGTCGAGCGCCCAGTCGCTGGACTTCGTCGCCCGGAACCTGGCCGGCCAAGGGGCGGAAGGCGGCGCCATCGCCCTCTCGCAGCTCCCCATCGCGGGGCCCCCGGGCTTCACGATTTACACCTCGTGGGGCAATATCCAGGGCACCGACGACGTCGCGCGCCGGCGGCGGTCCATCGCGCGAGGCCAGAACATCTTCAACACCAAGACGTTTGCGGGAGGGCAGACGTGCACGAGCTGCCACAACTCGCAAAATTTCGGCAACAACGTGAACAACGCGTTCTTCGCGACCGGCATCGCGGCCGAATCGAACCGCACGAGCGATCTCCCGCTGTACACCCTCGCCAACCGGACCACGGGCGCCATCGTGAAGGTGATGGACCCCGGACGTGCCATCGTCACCGGCAAGTGGGCCGACATCGCGAAGTTCAAGCCGCCGATGCTTCGAAGCCTGGCGTCCCGCCCGCCGTACTTCCACAACGGGTCCGCGGCCACGCTCGACGACGTGGTGGCGCACTACAATCGCCGCTTCTACATCAACTTCACGGCCCAGGAAGCGCAAGACCTCGGGAACTTCCTGAAGGCGCTCTGAGAACGAACCGTGAAAAGCAGAGGATGGCGGGTACTGGCATACGCGCCATCCCCCGTAGGACCTACCAAGGGCGCGGGTAAAGCCGCGCCCACTCCGTCTCTCCCAAGTTAAGCAAAAACCCGATCGAGACGGCTCGCGCACCGGTGAGGACCGGGCGCGGGCCGCCTTACGATCGGGCGAAGTCCCATTTCGAGCTGCACACGAAACGAACGAAACACGAGCCGGCGCCGGGAGGACGAAGGATACCGTCCTCCCGGATTCGCATTATTGGCGCGCGATCTTTCGGTCCAAAAAGTCGCTCATCAGGCCGGCGATCTCGTCGCCCTTGTCCTCGAGCGCGAAGTGGCCGCTGTCGATCAAGTGAAGCTCCGCGTCCGGAATGTCGCGCAGGTAGGGGTGTGCGCCCTCGGGCGGGAAGATCTTGTCGTTGCGTCCCCAGACGATCAAGGTCGGCGGGTGCCGGTCCCGGAAGAAGCTCTGGAACTTCGGGTACAGCGCGACGTTCGTCGCATAATCCTTGAACAAATCGAGCTGAATTTCGACGTTGCCCGGGCGGTCGAGCAAGGTCTGGTCGTGCAGCCACGCCTCCGGGTCCACCCGCGACACGTCTTTCACGCCGTCGGTGTACTGGAACTTGGTCGCGGCGAGGGTGGTCCCCGCGCGCAGCGCGTCGCGGTGCTTCTGCGAGCCGTCGGCCCAATAAGCCTTGATGGGCGCCCAGAACTCGCGCAGCCCCTCTTCGTACGCGTTGCCGTTCTGCACGACCAGCGCCGTCACGCGCTCGGGGTGGCGGAGCGCCAGGCGATAGCCGACGGGGGCGCCATAGTCCTGCACGTAGAGCGCGTAGCTCTTGGCGCCGAGCTGGGTGAGCAGCCCGTCGACCAACTCGGCAAACTTGGCGAAGCCATAAGCAAACTGCTTGCGATCCGGCATCGCGCTATAACCGAAGCCCGGGTAGTCCGGCGCGATCACGTGGTAGCGATCGGAGAGCACGGGGATGAGGTTCCGGAACATGTGCGACGAGGTTGGAAACCCGTGCAGCAGCACGACCGTGGGGAGGTCGGCCTTACCGCCCTCGCGATAGAAAATATCGATGCCATCGACCTTCGCGGTGCGGTGATGGGTAATGGGAAATGCGACCTTCGTCTTGGCCGCAGGAGCTGCCGCGGCGGCGGCGATGGTCGGATTCGCGGGCTTGGCGGCGGAGAGCTGAGCTCCCGATGACTCCGTATCGCCGGCCGTGTTCGCAGGCTTGGCGGTGTCTTTGCTGCACCCGGAGAGCGCGCTCAACATGGTGAGCGCAGCGACCGCGGCCAGCGAAGAAAGCGAGCGTTTCATGATCGAACCCCCTGGCCGGCGAGATTGCCGAGCCCAACTTTGTAACCTTTGACGTGCATGTTTTAAAGGTTACGGTCACCCTCGTAACTTGTCAACATCAAGTTCAAAGGTTACACTAACATCCAGGCGCGGTCACACATGTTCCTCTTCCTCGGAAGCCACCCGGCATTGGATTTTCTCAACACGCGATACGCTCCCGATGCGAACGCGGTCGAGTGCATCGGGGACGGCCGCGCCTTCATCGATTGGCTCGTCCAGGTGGGGCTGCTGGAGGCGGCGGGGGCGGCCAAGATGAAGCGGCGCTTTGGCCCGCAAGCGCTGGACGCGGCCTCCGAAGAAGCGCGCAGGGTTCGCGAGTGGGCGCGGGGCTTCATCGCGCGCTGGCGTGAAGCGCCCGCCGCCGACTACGGCCGGGAGGTCGCCCAGCTCAATGGCCTGCTCGCGCGCGGGAGCTCGCGGCGCGAGGTCGTCGTCTCCGAGGGGCGTCTCCGTCTCACGGAGAGCCAACGCGTCGAATCCGTGGACGAGCTGCTCGCCCTGGTGGCCGTGCAAATCGCGTCGCTGATCACGAACGAGGAGCCGGCGCTCATCAAAGACTGCGCCAGCTCGGTCTGTACGCTCTCGTTCCTGGACCGCACCAAGTCGCATCGACGACTGTTCTGCAGCCCCACCGTCTGCGGCAATCGCGCGAAGGTCGCAGCGTTTCGCGAGCGGCAGCGCAAAGACTAAGAAGCTCGATACGCGAAACCCGGGAAGATAGGGATCGCGCGGGAAGACGGAGAAATTCGAAGGCGGGGTACGCGCGGGAAGACGGAGAAATTCGAAGGCGGGGTACCCGCGGAGGGCGGGTTACGCGAGAAGGCGGGGACCCGCGAGAAGGCGGGGACCCGCGAAAAGACCGCGACGACCGCGCAGCGCCTTGGGCGCACCGGTCGTCGGTCGTTCGTCATCCGTCGTCAGTCGTAACGCTCGGAGTGCACGTGATCGCGCGGGATGCGCATATCGTTGCGGAGCAAATCGCGGACCGTGCTGACCATGCGCTTCAACCCGCAGATGTAGGCGTGCGGGGTGCCGAGGCCGAGCCCCGTGAGCTCGTTCCAAAGGGTCGGGACGTGCGTCTGCACATAGCCGCGGGGGCCGCTCCACGTCTCGTCGGCGCGCGAAAGCGTGGGCACGAAGCGAATGTTCGCGTGCTTGCGAGCCAGCTCCGCGAACTCTTCGCGGTAAAAGATATCGCGCTCGTGGCGGACCCCGAAGAGCACCCACATGGGGAGCGTGTGCCCCGTCTCGACGGCCGCCCTCACCATGCTGCGCAAGGGGGTGAGACCGGTGCCCGTGGCCACGAAGAGCGAGGGGCCCGTCTTGTCGAGCGGCCGCGAAAAGAACCCCTGCGGGCCGATGGCGGTCAAGGTCGCGCCGCGCGAGAGCTCGTGCAAATACGTCGATCCCGGCCCGCCATCCACTTTGGTGATGGCCAGCTGGAACGACGGCGACTCCGAAGGATGCGACGCAATGGAGTAGCTGCGCCGGATTTCGCCATCGGGCCTGGGGAGGACCAAGCTGACCCACTGCCCCGCATCGAACGCGAACGCGGAGCCATCTTCTCGCTCGAACGTGAGCTCCCGAACGGAGGGCGAGAGCGTTCGGCTGTCAACGAGGCGGACTTGGAAAGTAGGCGGGAGGGGCATCGGTTTTCCCAAAGAGGACGAGGGGTGTAGCGGCGCGAGTGGGCGCTCGCGGAGCGCGACAGCAGTTTGGTCATCATCCGCTGTCGCGCTCCCGGGCGATAGTTAGTCCGTCGCGATCGACGTCATCATACATCGAAGCGCTGCGACGCGAGCTTCGCGCCCGCCGCGGAGGAAGGCGCGAACTCGGGCTCCGGCTCGGTGTCGCGCCGGCGATGCGTGGCGACGACCATCCCCGCCGTGAGCAGGACGATGTTCTTCAACACGAACTCCCCCTCCGTGGTGAGCAAGAACGGATTGCCATCCCGGAAGGTCACGTCGGGCTGGGTGACGAAGACCAAGAAGGTCCCACAGAGGTGCGCCATCATGGCCGTGACGACCCAGCGGACGTGACGGCCATCGAGGATGAGCCCTGCAGCGAGCACCATTTCGAAGATGCCCAATGCAGGGACGAACCACCGTGGATCCAGGAACGGAACGGTGCGCGCCACCATGGCGGCCACGGGGGTCACCCCCACCAGCTTGAGGGCGCCGAACCAAATGAAGACCATTCCGAGCGAAAAACGGAGCAGCCGTAAACTATTCATTTTGAGTATGCCTCGTGAAGCGAACACCAAAGTCGATTCGAACCAATAAGCGAATCTAAGGTGTCGACAGCTCCATCAAGTCAAACTCGCCACCAGCGAATCGAAGACGCGGTTCACGTCGGCTTCCGTCGTGCGCCAGTTGCAGAACGCCGCGCGCAAGCCCCAGGTCCCCTCGTGAACGGTGGTGGTGATGAAGACGTCGCCGCGATCGCGGTTCGCCTTCATATAAGCGTTGATGCGCTCCTCCGTGGGGTTGTCCGCCAAGGTGAAGCAGACCACGTTGAGCCGCGTCGGTCCCAAGAGCCGGAGGCCGCGCTGCTCGGCGACGCGGTTGCCGAGCTGCTGCGCCGATCGAATGTTGCGCTCGACGATCTCCGCGTGCCCCGCGCGACCGTACGCCGTCAGCGCGAACCACGTGGCCACGGCGCGCAGCCGGCGGGAGTTCTCCGGGGTCAGGTGCACGAAGTCGGGATTGTCCGTGGGCACCCCCAGATAGGCGGAGCTGTTCTGGAAGACCCGCACCTGCAGATCGCGGCGCCGGCTGAATTGCACCGCCGCGTCGTAGGGCACGTTGAGCCACTTGTGCAAATCGATGCAGATGGAGTCCGCGAGGTCGAGCCCCTGGGTCAGGTGCGCGTGGGCGGGCGACAGGGCGGCGAAGGCGCCGAACGCCGCGTCGACGTGCATCCAGAAAGGATAGCGCTCCCTCAGCGCGGCGATGGCGACGAGATCGTCGAAGTCGACGGTGTTGACCGTGCCTGCGCTGGCCGCGACGATGGCCGGCTCGCCGTTCAAGGCGGCGAGCGCCTCCTCCAGGGCCGCGAGGTCGACCGCCTCGCGCCCCGGCGAGGTCGGCACCTTCTTCACGGCCTTGCGGCCGATCCCGAGCACGCCCAGCGTTTTGTAGATGCTCGAGTGGGTCGTTCCGCCCAGCACGGTCACCTGCCCGAGCGCCCCCACGCCCTGCTCGGAGACGCGAACGCCTTTGCGCTCGCCGAGCCACTCCCGGCCAATGGCCAGGCCGACCAAGTTCGACATGGTGGCCCCGCTGACCAGCACACCTTGCTGCGCCGAGGTCAGGCCGAAGAGCTGCCGCAGGTAATCGACCGTCTCGCGTTCGAGATCGGGGGCCGAGCTGTCGATGCCTGCGGTCGGATTTTGGTCATAGGCGCTCGTCAGCCAGTCGCCCGCGATCGAAGCCGGTGTCGCGCCGCCCGTCACGAAGCCGAGGTAGCGAGGCCCCGCGCTGCCCGAAAAACCGGGCGCCCAGCGCGTCGCAAAGGCTTCGAGCGCGCCCTCGAGACCGATCCCCTCCTCCGGGAGACGCGTGGAGGTCACCTTTGGGGGCGCCAGGGCTGCCGGCCTTCGATCGAGACTGGACAGCCCATCGACGGCCAGGCGGCGAGTACGTTCCAGTAGTGCATCGATGTCGGCGAGATCGGAGGCGAGCTTGGGATACATGATTCCTCTCACGAAGTGACGGGCGGAAAGCAAATGGCGTCGCGCAATCGCGCGATCAGGCCGCGGCGCCTTGGCTCAAGACGGTGTCCATGACGGCTTGCGCGCCGGCGTAGTAATCTTTTTCGACCTCGTATCGGATCAAGCAGCCGATGCAGAGCTCGCGGATGATCTTCGGGTTCTTCCGCGCCAGGGGCAGGAGGACCCGCGCCACCAGCTGCTTGCCGTGGTTCGCGTCCACCCCGACGTGCAGATCGTGGTAATACGTGTGCTCCTTGGGCACGTTGTGCCGGCGCATGCCTTTGAGCATCTTGGTGAAGCGGTAGGGCACGGTCTGCTCGAGCAACGTCAGCACGCCCAGCAGGCGCCCCACGTGCTGGCGGCGGGCCGCGTACATCAGCAAGAGGTTGCCGTTCTTGACCGCGGCAGCCGGCATATGCGCCGCCACGTCCAGGCCATTGAGCTGCTCGTAGAAGTACGGTGCCGAGCGCCCGAAGATGCGCGTGTGCATCTCCTCGAGCTCGCCCAGCCCCATCTCGTCCCAGAAGTTCTCGGCCAGCGCGAGCTTCATGTCCCCGCTCATCCCGAGCTGGGAGAGGGCGATGATGTCGTCGAAGCGGCCGTCCACGTGCGCCTCCAGGGCGACGAAGAACGCCAATTGCGCCGGCGACGAGCGGTCGGCCAAGAACTCGAAGAAGGGCGCCACTTCGCGGCGGTGCTTTTGACGGAGCGCGATGTACCACTGATCGAAGCCATCGGCGTCGGTGGGGAGGCCGGTCAGGTCGATGCGCGACTCCTCGTAGGCGTTCCACTGTTCTTCCAGCTGCAGAATGCGGATTTGCTCGTCCGCCAAGGGGACCACGTGGAACTCCTCCGGCGGAGCGAGCGCCCTCAAGTGGAACGAGTTGATCTCCATCTGCCCTTCGAGGGTATTGCAGCGCAACGTGTCCGTATTCGTGTTCGTCAGTGTGCTCATGGTAGTCGTCCCGGGTAACGTCGTTGATGGTTCATCGTTCATGAGCTTCCAAGTGGCGCCTTGGAAATACTCGAGTCGCCGCCGCCTCGCGTGATGTGCGGGCTAGCCGTGCGCATTCTGAGAGATTGGAAGAGTCGAACGATCCAGCGGCGCGTCTCGGCCGGGCTGCTGGTCCCGACGATACCGGCCAGCGGGGCTTCGTGGGCGGAGTACGTGATATTGGTCGGGAGCGGTTTCCCGATGGAGAGCTCGTGCCAGGTGACCGCGGAGCTGCTCCCGCGGAACGAGCCGGCGCCGTCGAACCCCATGAACAGGTGCCCGCCCAGGTGGTGCCCGGGAAACGCGAACCATCCGAACCACCGCCGGTCCTTGGGCGGCGCAGGGAGCGTACCCTCCACCGTGTCCTGGAGCAGAATTCGCAGTTCTTGCGAGGGGAGGTGGATACCGGTCGCCATCTCGAACGTCGGCACCACGTCGGCGCCGCCCACCCGATTGCCGACCTCGAGGAACACCCTCTCGCCTTGGCGATCGACGATGGCCTCCAGGTGGAAGCTGCCGTTGTGGATGTCGACGGCGTCCAGCGCGCGGGCGACCCACGCTTCCATCTCCTCGGACAGCTCGATCTGGTAGGACCCAATCGGAAGGCCGCGCGCGTACTCCAGGCACGTGCCGATGTATTCACTGGCGGTCAACGTAAGTATCTTTCCCTGCTCCACCAGACCATCGAAGTGCAAAATCGGTCCGTCGATGAACTCTTCGACCTCGAAGAGGGAGAGATCTGCGCCATCCCGATCCAGCTCGGCGACGCCCGTGCGCTTGCCGGCGATCGCGGCGTGGACCTTCGAGGGATCGTCGAACACCACCACGTCGACGCTCGACGCGCCGCTGTGCGGCTTCAGCACCGTCGAGCCGGACCACGGCGCCTTGCCGTCTTGGCGGATAAGCTCCGACAAGGGCAAAAACCGCGGTACGCGCAGCCCGGAGCGCGCGACGGCGCCCTTCATGAGCACCTTGTCGCGGGCCAGCATGACCTGACCCACGGGGGCGCCTTCGACCCCCAACCACTCGCGCAAGCGCGCGGCGTCGAGCAGCTCGTACTCGGACATGGAGATGACCCGGTCGAAATCCTGCGGATGCTCGGTCAGCCAGGCGCGGGCTTCTTCCAGCGCGGAGAGCTTTCCCGGGCGCTCGACCGCGGTGCAGCGAAGATCGGGCGGCAGGCTGGCGATGATTTCGCGCTTACCGAAGTAAGTCACGTCGTGCAACGTGTGATCGATACCGCGGTGGTACTCGATACGAGGATACGGTACGCGATGAAGGATGAGGATGTTCATGGGTCTACTTGTTGGGTTCAGCGACGTAGATGAAGAAGCGCGCGCTCACATCGAGGCAGCTTGCTCGACGCGTGCGTAGCTATTGTCCAGCGCGACCAGCCACTTCTCTCGCAAGGTCGCCACCACGTCGCGGATGTCAATCCGCGTCGAATTCAAGACGATGCATGCCTGCGCCGCGAAGTCGGCATTGTCGCGGGGGACGCCGTGCAGCTGCCGCCGTTTCGTCGACAGCCAGGCGAACTCTTTGATGCTCAGCTCCCCCGATTTCAGGCCGTAGTAATCGGCGGTGGCCGCCACGGCGTCTTCGAAGGGCTTCGCGCCCGCCGCGAGATCGTCGGTCGAGAAGACCCGATCGCTCTGGATCCCCAGCATCACGGTGGCGGCCGAGCAGAGGGGCTCGGGCAAGGTGAGGGGCGGCGTCGCGCCGAAGGCCGAGTCGATCCAGCGGTGATAGAAGTCGATGCCGTAGACCCAGCGCGCCAGCGACCAAATCTTCATGCCACCCGGCCGCCGATTCGGCTCGACGACCGCCGCGCGCGTGCCGTCGTCGCTCAACTTGATCTCGTTGTGGAAGGGGCCGTCGCACTGGCCGACGAGCCAGTTGACCTGCTTGCCCGCGCGCTGGATGGTGGTGCGCTCCTTCTCGGTGAGCCTCGCCGGGAGCACCTGCGCCACCTCGACCGGATAACGGCCCGTCGCGCTGATCTTCTCGGTGATGAAGAACGATTGGCCGAGGCCGTCGAAGGAGTACTCGCGGCGATACGGGATGATCTGCTCGCAGATGACGCCGCCGGCGAGGTAGGGCGAGACCTCCGCGAAGGCCGCCCGGCGATCGCCGCCCGCGCGCACCAGCACCACGCCGCGGTTGTTCCCTTCCTTCATCGGCTTGATGACGAAGCCATTGGGGTGCTTCGCGGCGAAGGCGTGGAGGTCATCCATCGAGGTGACTTTGGTGAAGTCGGGGACCATCAGGCGCTGGGCCTCGAGCAGCGCGCGGTAGCGCGCCTCGCTGAGGCGATACTGGTATTTGCAGAACGCGCCGGCCGCGAGCTCCGCCGAGTCGACCGGCAAGCCCAGGCGCTCGAGGAGCGCGGCGCCGCTCTCCACGGCGTTGTCCGAGAAGACGATTCCTGCTTTGAAGTCGCCACGCCGCCCGCCGAGCAGCTTCGCTCCGACCTCCGCGAAATCGCTCCGCAGAGGATCGAGATCGATCACCTCGTCGCAGATCTCCGCGTCGATCGCCGTTGGATTCGCGCGGATCAGCGCCGTCCCAGCACCATAGCGATCGCGCGCGTAGTTGCGCATGTGAATGACGTCATCGATGCGGCTCAGGTTGTAATCGACGATAAGCAGCAACCCTGATGTTGACGACATAACAAGCCCTCCGGCTCATACAAATTTGACTTCGCCGCAATGGATGGAGTGCCGGCGCGCACTCAAACGTCGTAGTGGATCTCGATGGCCTCTTCCGAGGTTCGCAACAACCGAGGCAGCCGTTCCGCGCGTTCTGCCAGCGGCAGCTTCCACAGGAGCTGCCCGAGGAAGACCTCGCGCGACGTGGAGTCGATCGTGTCGCCGGCCTTGAGCAGGATGTGCGAGACGACGGGCTTGTCGGGCTGTTCGCGAAGGGCGATCTGCTTGATCGTGCCCTGTTCGGCGAAGTACACGCGGAAGAACGTGGCGTCCGATACGGAGGACGAGCCGTCGTCCGTGAACGAGATGCTCTTCAATCGCGCGCGGAGCTCGCTCCGCGCCGCCGCGTCGTCCTTCGCGTACGCGAGGAGCGTGTCGAGCCATAGCTCCAGCATGCCGTGCGTGCCGGTCATCGCCTTCACGCTGTGCGAAATCAGGCTCCCGCCGACGCGCGGGTTGACCTCGATGAGATCCCACCGCGACTCGTGGTGGCGAGCCTCGATGTGGAAGCACCCCCAGCGCGCATCGAGGTGCGACAGCACCGCTCGAACCCAGCGCATGCCGTCGGCGCACTCCTGCGGGCTCGCGCTGATGGGCGGGCTCGTGCAGCAATTTTCGAGCACGGTCCCGCCGACCTCCGTGAGCTCGCATTTCTCGTGGATGGCGACGACGTGCGCGTCTCCGTCCGTGACGATGACCTCGAAGCTGAACTCGCGCCCGGGCAAGTAGTCTTCCGCGAGGAAGGACAGGCCTTCGCCGAAGGCCGATGCGTAGACTGTGTCACGCGCGGCGTCCTTCACGATTTGCTCGAGCTCCGACCACTGGGTCTCCGGTCGCAACGGAAACGCGCCGTACGAGGCGATGCCGCTCACGGGCTTGACGAAATAACGGCGCTCACTCTGCTTGAGGGTCTCCAGGGATTCCCGGGTGAGCGCCGTGGCGCGGACGTGGGACAAGCTCGCGTCGGCCAGGCGGTTGCGCAACGCGAGCTTGTTCCGGAGCGCATGAATCAGAGGCTCTCCGAGGTCGGGAACACCGAGCAGCGAATTGGCGAGCGCCATCAAGTGGCGATAGCCCTCCCAGACGGTCATGCAGCAGAGAACCCGTTCACCGCTCTGCTGCAGGCTGACCAGGCACGATTCGAGATCTTCGCGAGTCAGTACGTGCGATTCGGTCGACTGGAGCCGGTCCACCTTCTCGCGTAGATCTTGCAATCGTTTCGGCTGATGCTCCGGTACAGGCAATGAAGACAGTACGAAGACTTTGAGTTGACGTGCGCGGAGAGCCTCGATGAGGTCCTCCAAGAAGGAAAACCCCACGTGGCTGAGTAGAAGAACTCCACCTTCGACGTTCATTGCCTATTCCCTCGACTCAGGCTGCTTTCTTTTCGGACTTGGCGAGCGTCGCCTCGTAGAGCTCCTTGAAGTACAGGGCCAGGATCGTCTGGTGCTCCTGCAGATACTTCTTGGTCGCCTGGACGTCGTTGTCGTCCTTGATCAGGAAGCGGAGAGCGGCCCACACCTCGCCGGGGTGGTCGTCGTTGATGTCGGTGTGCGAGTGGTTGATCTGCCCGGCGATGTTCTTCTCGCCGACCGACTCCTTGAGGGCCGTGAGCTTCCTGGGCTCCAGCTTGACGTTGACGTACTCGACCAAGTACGAGTACGCGACGACGCCGAGGGGACCCTCGTGGTCGAGGAGGTACGAGAAGAAGCCGGTGAGCAGCTTGGTCGAGAGGTAGGGCTCGGTGGCCAAGAACTGCTCGCGGCTCACGCCGGCCTGCGCGAGGTCGGTGATGAACAGCTCGTCGTGCAGCATCTCCTCGCGCTCGTAGTTCGCCCAGATCTGCGCGGCCTCGGGGCTGCGCTTCGCGATCTCGCCGAGCGCCTTCGACTCGGACACGCGGAGGAGGCGGATGCGCCATGCGGTCTCGATGAGGTGGCGCTTGTAGTATTCGGAGTTGACGTTCTTGCCCTCGAGGTGGGCAGCCGCGGGAACGCTCTGGTACCACTCGTCGATTTGCTTATCGATCTGTTGGTCCACCTCGGCGCGCAATTTCAGAGAGGCCGCCGCGCTCAGAAAAGGCGTACGGTTCCCGAGACCAGCGTTGGTTACACGATTCTTCATGGATAGCTCCGTGAGTTCAATGTCTTGAATGAGAATGAACGGCCATACTGTTCGGTACACTGCTCCGATTGACGTGTGCGCTGTCGTGCGCCGCGTTCAATCGACGCGAACGGTCGCGGGACCAAGTAGACGGCATTGACAAGCCAGGCGGTGCTTGCCGTCTGCGCGACCTAAATCTTCGAGAAAATCGAGCTCCTCGTCCCCCGCTTCTCCCAATACATCGAGGCCTTCCAAAACTTCGACGATGCAAGCGCCACAGGCGCCCGAGCGGCAGCCGAAAGGGATGTACCTCTCCGGCGTTTCGTATTCGATGTCCGTCAGCGGTGAACCGGACGGCAGCAGAATGTCGACACCTTGCGGGAGCAAGGTCAATCTATGCAATACCATCGGTTTAAGGGTTCTTGCGGTGGTTCGGTAAAGTTACTACTACCCGGCAATTCAGTAAATAGGGATTCAATCGATGCCGGTCGTTATGTGTTAGTCGGCGATTGGTTCGCCTGCAGAAATGCGGGCGGCGCGGTCTTGCAGGCCGCGAGCCATCGATGAATTACAATCGAATACGCTTTCATCGGTGGTCATGAGTGAGATGTGGACTTTCCTATGTTCGAAATTTCGAAATTAGCGATCGGCTACCACGCGTTCGAGCCGCTGAATGAGAATCAGCCGTCGTATTTGAATTGCGGGTCTTCGGTTACATCGACGACACGACTCGCTCGCCGTTCACTTCGCCCGTGCTCGCGCTGCCGTCGCCGTCCCCGTATTCGTCTTGGTTGTCGTATCGGCGGACACGAGCTCGTCCACGAACGATTCGATCCCGGGCACCCAGCTGGACGGCGCGAGTGCCACCTGCTCGGTCGCCTCGAAGAAACGTCGGGGATCTTGTCGCGCGCCGCGGTGCCGATGTTCTTTCGGGCACGCTCGGCCAGATCTCGGTAGCCCTGCGTGTCGCCTGGGCCGGATCATCGGTCGGATTGTCGAAGTCCCTGCGTCGTCTCGGCTTGCAGGATATCGAATTTTCGATAGCCTGCAGCTCTTTCAGCGAAATTTGAATTAAATATTCTTGCAGACCGTATTTGCGAAATTCGAAGTATGATCTCCGCGATCATCGATTTTTCGATGTCCTAACCGAACACCGTTCGCGGAGAGCGTGCGACTTTCGGTCATAAAGAATTCCTTGACTGTTCGAAAGCAAGTCGAGTAGCGGTTACAGATCGGCCAACACCCCGCACTCGTCCTCAGATTCAGATGGGGACGGGGCAGCCCGCAAGTCATCGAAGATAAGCGGCGCCTGCACGTCGCTACACATGCTTGGTGCTGACTGCGGAATCCTCTGCGGGGTGACAACATTTCGAAGGCCCGCGCGATTCCTTGGTCGACGCCGTTCGTTTGATTTTTTCGTTCATGGGCGTCTGCGGTGTAAGCTGTTGGTCGGCGCTGCACGGCTACGTGTGGGACCAGTGGTCGAAAACGACCAGACCGCGACTGCATCTCCTCGTTCGGTGAGCGGAAAACTTAGCTTCGACCGAAGCTCTGTCAACGAGGCGGGAGTTATCCGAGAACCGATTTAGAGACTGTCTGTCGAGGAGTTGTACGTCGGGACTGTCGCGTGTCCCGAATGAGCGCAGCGAGCTCGCGAACGGATAAGCCTTCGGCGACTGCGCGTTGCACGAGGATCCATCGCGTGTGCCGGCTGGTAACTTCAGAGACCAATTCCAGATGTGACCAGGTGACGGGCAGCCCATTGGGCCGACGTAGGCTTAGCATGGCCTCGAGCTCGTCGCGTGTGAAGGTCGTGCAAACACGCGCACAACGCCGCAGAGCGGTCGAATGAACATCCAGTGCATTCGACAGGCGATCGAGCCCGGTCGTGCCCTTTGCGCATCCCCGGTCGTAGCGTGTGTTGGCCACGAGCTGGCCCAACTCGTAGCGCGCGCGAATGTTGTCGATGGCGACCTTCGCAAATCGATCGACGAGGTGCGCGGCCATCGCCTCGAGCGGGATCGCCGTACCGTCCGATCCAGCGTGCTCGTCCGCGATTGTGGACATCTTGTCCACACCAGTTTGGCGCTGTTTGTCGGGTCCCCCGCTTGCGATTCTGTCAGGGTTGCGAGAATTATCCGCAACGATAGACACGTTGTTCATTCTTCCGTAAGCTCCCTCCGTAAGACGAGTCGCCCCGTGTGCGGTGCGCGATTCGAGATTGCCCGGATTCGCGCGGGCGAGTGTCATTCCCCACCAGGGCCTTCATGCGTGACACCCACCTCGGCATCAGGATGATGCACCTCATCGTTCTGGATGTCGACTAAAATCTTCTTGCAGACGCACGTTACCGTGTGTAACCCGATACCGCGCGTAGCCCCTTTGGACGACGAGCAGCATCGAGGAGGGGCAAGACGGTGCGGGTGTTATTTCTTCCCTTTGGGATTTCCAAAGAGGGATTTCATTCCCACACGAACGGTCTCGAGTATTTCAGCCGAAAGCTTCTTGTCGTTGACGGCGCGTGCCAACGTCAAGGAACCGACGAGAGCGCTCCAAATCAGAATCGCGTGGGCTCGTTTGCTGGGGGCATCGCCGTTGGCGAGCATGGCCGAGAGCGACTGAATGTTGCGCTTCACTTGGCGCGTGAAAACTGCCCGGGTCCGCGCACCACTGCGGGCTACATCGCCCGCGAGCGCCGCAACTGCGCACCCCTGTGCGGGTGAGTCACGATGGGTCTCGTTGAGGTACGCATCGATCAACGTGGTGAACGTCACGTTGTCCGCGGACAGCTCCTCGAGCCCCCCCTGCGTCTCCCCGTCCGTCAGCGCGTAGGCGATGGCTTCGGCCACGAGATCCTCGCGGGACGCGAAGTGGCGATAGAAACCGCCGTGGGTCAGCCCCGCTTCCTTCATCAGGTCGGCGACGCTGAGCCCTTCGATCCCCTTCTCTCGAAAACGGGCCGCAGCAATCCGAAGGATACGATCGTGGTTCTCTGCCTTCTCGGCTTGCGAATGGCCCATCTGGATGTCGAACATCATACAGAAGCGACCCGAGAATGTCACGTCCCGCAGCGAGGCACGCCATTGGCCATATTCAGCCGACAACACGGCCGTGAGGATTTTAGTCGACATCCAGGAAGATGTCGACTATCATCCTTACTATTGAGGGATTGGTGCGACTTGGACGAGCAAACGGGGACGGCAAGAGGAGCTACGACATGAGCGTTACGAACGACAAAGTCGCGCTGGTGACCGGAGTTGGCCCAGGAACGGGCGCATCCATCGTGCGGCGGCTGGCAAAAGGCGGCTACCAGGTCGCCATGCTGTCGCGCACGAAAGATCGACTTCTTCAGCTCGAAAGAGAGATTCCCCGCACGCACGCGTTCGTGACCGACGTGACCGACGAGGCGCAAATCGACGCGACCTTGGAGCAAATCCGGAGCAAGTGGGGGCACCCCCACCTGGTGGTGCACAACGCCGTTAGCTTCGTATTCGGCACCTTTCTGGAAATCGATCCAGCAGCCGTGAATCGGAACTTCCAGACGAACGTCATGGCGCTCCTTCATCTGGCGCGGCGGACGGCGCCCCCCATGGTCGAGGCCGGGGGTGGCGCCATCATCGTGACCGGCAACACGTCATCTTTGCGCGGGAAAAGCACGTACGCGGGCTTTGCGCCCACCAAGGCGGCGCAGCGCATTTTGGCCGAGTCGATCGCGCGCGATCTGTGGCCCAAAGGCGTCCACGTGGCGCACGTGTTGATCGACGCGGTCATCGACCTCGAGTGGACGCGCGCGGTGCATCCGACGGCGGCGGACGAGTTCTTCATTCAACCAGACGACATTGCCGAGGAAGTTTGGCACGTTGCGCATCAACCTCGGGGGTCGTGGTCGTTCAATGTGGAGATTCGGCCCTCCGGCGAGCACTGGTGAGGGGGGCGGTCGGTCGGCCGTGACCGGCGGCTAGGATCACGTATTTGGTCCGCGATGCGGCCCATTTCGGGACGTGGTCGCGATGGCGCAGGACACGGGGCGACGGCGCGTCCTGGCGGTTATCGCTCCTTCGGGGCGGCCCATTTCGAGACGTGGTCGCGATGGCGCAGGACGCGGGGCGACCGCGCCTCCTGGCGGTTCATCGCTCCTTCGGGGCGGCCCATTTCGAGATGTGGTCGCGATGGCGCAGGACACGGGGCGACCGCGCCTCCTGGCGGTTATCGCTTCTTCGGGCGGCCCATTTCGAGACATGGTCGCGATGGCGCAGGACACGGGGCGACCGCGCCTCCTGGCGGTTATCGCTTCTTCGGGTGGCCCATTTCGAGACGTGGTCGCGATGGCGCAGGACACGGGGCGACCGCGCCTCCTGGCGGTTATCGCTTCTTCGGGCGGCCCATTTCGAGACATGGTCGCGATGGCGCAGGACACGGGGCGACCGCGCCTCCTGGCGGTTATCGCTTCTTCGGGTGGCCCATTTCGAGACGTGGTCGCGATGGCGCAGGACACGGGGCGACCACCCCTTCTGGCGGTTATTGCTCCTTCGGGGCGGCCCATTTCGAGACGTGGTCGCGATGGCGCAGGACACGGGGCGACCGCGCCTCCCGGCGTCCCGACGGATCATCGCTTCTTCGAGGAGTCGCCGGCGGGAGAAACCGTAGGGGCGCGGGGGCTGCCACGCGGTTCGTTCGTTCGAGGGGGTTGTAACCTCGTTACAGGGATTGTTGCAGTTTGGTTACTTGATATTGATGTCGATGCTCATCGTTTTGCCGTTTCGTTGGATGAGCGCCGTCCAATGATCGGCGGTGCGGAGGCGGGCGAATGCCTCGAGCGCCCTTTCCGGGACGCCGATTTCGAGGCCGTTGATCTGGGAGATGCGGTCGCCGTTCTCGAAGCCCAATTGCCCCAGTAGCGTGTCCTTTCCAATGCCGAACACGTCGATGCCGAGCGTTTTGCCGTTTTGCTCGAAGGGTATGACGCGGCGCGGCAGCAAGGTCGCGTGCTTTTCGAAGATGAGCTCCACGACGCTGCGGTCGATATCGAACTCCGTGGGGCCGATGCGCTTGATCCCTTTGGCGATCCGCGGATCGAGGGGGCGCACGCCCGACACCGATGGCGCGGAGGCGAATGTTGGGGCAGGCGCGTTCGGCGCGGCTGCAGCGAAGAGCTGGATCTGACAAAGAGAGCCGCGTTGTGCGAGCCAGACACGGTCCGCCCCGACGAAGGCGACGGTCTTGCCGTTGAAATCGCCCCCGCGGTGTCGCAAAAGGGATGGTTCGTGATCGGCCCCGGCGTGAAGCACCGCAAAGGACCAATCCGGCTCGGAGGACGCGACGAGGATCGGCGCCTTCACGTCGCCTTCGCAAGGCGGTGCCGTCTCGGGGTCCGTGAAGACGGCTTCCTGCACGAGCGCGTCGGGCTCGGGGCGGCGATCGAGAGGGCCCGTCTCCGAATCGAAGGGGTTGCGCGCAAGAATCGCATCGGCGCTCGTGGCGTGGGGTTCGCGCGACCGCTCCGCTCGAGCATGGCCGCGGGATAACGCCGCGAGCGGGACATGCGACAGCGCATCGGCGCGGTTTGCAAGCCCGATGGCGATGATCGCCCGAATCCCCCGCGCGCCGAAGAGCGCCGCGAGCGCGGTGAGCGCGCCGATCAGGAGCCAAAAATGCCGATTCAGGAGCCGGCCGATATCCATGTTTTGGAGGTCGAGCAAATCTTCGGCCAGCCCCCATCCCAAGTCGATTGAGGATTTTCGGTCGAATTCGAGTACCGCGCAGGGTCCGACTCGGACAGGTTGGCGCCGCACGCGCCGAGCTTCGACGGCGCCAACGTCAAGATGACAATATCCTGCGACATGGAGCGAAGCCGTCGCTCGAATGCCACGCGACGGCCGCCCGCAATCGCCCGACGCCACGGCTCGAATGCCACCCGACGCCAGGCGCCCAATCGCCCGACGCCACGGCTCGAATGCCACCCGACGCCACGGCGCCCAATCGCCCGACGCCACGGCTCGAATGCCCACCGACGCCACGGCTCGAATGCCCCCCGACGCCACGGCGCCCAATCGCCCGACGCCACGGCTCGAATGCCCCCGGCGCGACGCCCTCAGCGACCCCCGTCACTGCGCGGCACATAGCCCGCCGCGTAGGCGAGCCGCGCGTCGGCCAGCCGCGCGTCCAGCTCGGCGTCAGCGCGTTCGAGCTCGGCGCGCACGCGCTCCGCCTCGGCGTTGGTGACGTCGAGCGGCGTGGCCGCGCCGGCGTGGAGCTCCCTGCGCCGCGTTTCGGCGAGCTTCGTCGCCGTTGCCACGCTGGCGTTGCCGGTCGCGATCCGGGCTTCGGCGCTCGCGCGCGCGGCGGCCGCGCTGGCGCGTTGGGCCTCGAGCGCCCGACGCACCTCCTCGGCGCGCGCGCGAAGGGCCTCGCGCTCGGCGGTGGCGCGCTCCCTTCGGGCCGTGCCGGTGGTGACCGACGAGAGCGCCCAGTCGAGCTGCAACGTCACGTCCCACGAGGGAACGCCGACGAGATGGTCGACGGCGAACGCGCGCGGGTGCGGCGCGCTCACCTCGGCCCCCGCGACCAGCGAGAGCCGCGGCAACATGGAGAGCGTCTCGGCCTCGACCCGCGCGTCGGCGGCGACCACCGCGGCTTCGGCCGCACGGAGCTCGGGCGAGCGCTCGATGCCCGATCGCGGCAAGGGCGCGCGGCCATCCTCCCCGAGGACCAGCGGTTCGGTGGCGAGCGACGAAGGCAAGAACACGCGAACGTTGGCCTCCGCGGTCGCGACCTCGGCCTCGGCCACGCGAAGACGCGCGACGGCGGCGTTCTTGGCCGCCTCGAACGTGAGCGCGCTCGACCCCGGCGCCGTCCCCGCCCGCACGCGGTCGTCCTGATCCTTCGCCTGCGCGCTCGCCACCTCGAGCGCCGTCTCGGCGATCCGCCGCGCCACGCTCGCCCGTCGATAGAGCAAGAACGCCGCGCGCGCCTCGTACGCCGCCCGCGCACGCGCGGCATCGAGCTCGATGCGCTTCGCCGTCGCCACGTGACCGAGCGCGCGCGCGCTGGCGGCGAGCCCCAACCATGCGTCGCTCAGCGGCACCACCACCGCGGCGCGCGCGGCGTAGCTGTCGAGCACCTGAGGGATCGCGAAGCTCGCCTCGGAGCCATCGGGGAACGGCACCGCGAGGTTCCGGTAACGCGAAGGAATGGACGACAGGCGCGTGTACCGCCCGGTGACGACGAGATCCGGGAGGCGTGAGCGGTCCACCGCGGTCCGCTCGGCCTCCGCCGCCTCCGCCGCTTTGTGCGAAGCCATCACGCTGGGCGCTTCGCGCGCCGCGATCGCGACGACGCGCCACTCCGTCAACGGCGACGAACGGAGATCGGTCGGGGCAGGCGCCGGCTCGTCCGCGCGGCTCGATGCCGCGGTCAGCGAGACGAAGGCGGCCAGGGTGACAGCAACAAGGGTACGCAAAGACCGGTTCATCGAACGACCTCGCTCGCATCGTGAAGAGAAATCGCAGCCGCATTTTCGTCGGGGTCGCCATCGGCCGAAGACTTCGCGCGGGCGCGCGCCTCCCAACCCAAGAGCGCAAAGAGCGCGCACGGCAGGACGGTGAGGGTCATGATGGTCGCCGCCGTCAGCCCGCCGATGATCGCGTACGCCATCGGCCCCCAGAAGACCTGCGAGGCGATCGGCACCATGCCGAGGATGGCGGCGCACGCGGTCAACAGGATGGGACGAGCCCGATGCGCGACGGCGGCCAGGATCGCGTCCGCAGGAGCTTTGCCCGCGGCCACGTTGCCGTCGACCTCCTCGATCAGGATGACCGCGTTGCGGATGATCATCCCCGCGAGCGCGATGACCCCGAGCTGCGCGACGAAGCCCATCGGCGTGTGCGTCGGTAGCATCGCGGCCACGATGCCGATGAGACCGAACGGCGCCGTCAACATGGCGATGGCCGTGCGCGAGAAGCTGCGCAGCTGCAGCATGAGCAAGGTGACGATGATCCCGATCATGGCGGGGACCACCGCGAACACCGATTGATTGCCCTTCTCGGACTCCTCGGCCGCGCCTCCCTCTTGCACGGCGTAGCCCTGCGGGAGCTGCGATCGGAAGCGCTCGACCTCGGGGGCGAGCTGCTCGGAGACGGTCTGCGGCTGAATGCCGGCGACGACGTCGGCCTGCACCGTCACGACGGGCTCGCGCCGCCGGCGCCAGATGATCGGCTCCTCCACGCCGTAGGCGATGTCGGCGACCTGACCGAGGGGCACCCGCTTTCCGCCCGGGGTCGGGATCTGCAGGTTCACGAGGGTCGCCATGTCCTGCCGCTCGCCGTGCGCGCCGCGAACGACGACGTCGACCATGCGATTGCCGTCGCGCACCGAGGTCACCGCCGCGCCGGAGAAGGTGGTCGCCAGGACGCTCGCCACGTCTTGCGACGAGAGGCCGAGGGCGCGCGCCTCGCTCTGGCGGACGCGAACTTGCACGCTCTTCTGAGGCTCGCCCGACGAGAGGTTCACGTCGCGCGCGTTGGGGTTCTCGGCGACGACGTTCGCGAGCTGCATCGCGTACTCGCGCGACTTCGCGACGTCGGGGCCGGTGACCCGGTACTTCAGCGGCCAGCCCACCGGCGGCCCGAGCTCGAGCGGCATCGCCCGGGCGATCGTATCCGAGAGCGTGGTCTCGAACGCCGCCTCGAGCTTGGCGCGCACCGCGTCGCGGGCCTCGAGGCTCTTGGTGACCACGACGACCTGGGTCACGTTGTCGTTCGTGAGCAGCACGTCCATCGGCAGGTAGAAGCGGATGGCGCCCGAGCCCACGTAGGTCGAGTAGTGATCGACGTTCGGATCGTCCTTCAGCAGCGCCTCGACCTGCTCCGCCTTCGCAGAGGTGGCCTCCAGCGAGGCGTTCTGGGGCAAGGTCACGCTCACCAGGAGATCGGGCCGATCCGACTGCGGGAAGAACTGCTGCTCGAGCTTCGTCGAGCCGAACACCGCCGCCGCCAGCGCCACGAGGCAGATGGCGGCGGTGCTCCACGAGCGCGCGAAGGTCCAGCGCACGGCGCGCTGCAACCATCCGAGCATGCGACCCTCGCCGTGCGCGTGCGCGGGGAGCGCGCGCGGAAGGACCCACGTGCCGATCAGGGGCGAGAAGAGCACCGCCACGATCCAGGACGCGAGGAGCGAGATGAGCACGACCAAGAAGAGCGAGAAGCAGTACTCGCCCGCGCTCGACGCCGCGAAGCCCACCGGCACGAAGCCGGCGATCATGACCAAGGTCCCGGTCAGCATCGGGAAGGCCGTGGACTCGTACGCGTACGTCGCCGCGCGCTTCACGCTCCAGCCGCTCTCGAGCTTGGAGACCATCGCCTCCACCGTGATCATCGCGTCGTCGACCAGGAGCCCGAGCGCGATGATGAGCGCGCCCAGCGAGACGCGCTGGAGCCCGATGCCCGCGATGTCCATGCCCACGAACGTCAACGCGAGCACGAGCGGAATGGAGATGCTGACGACGAGGCCCGCGCGCAGACCCAGCGAGAGGAACGACACGACCAGCACGATGACGATCGCCTCGACCAACACCTTCACGAAGCCGCCGACCGCGCCTTGGACGACCGCCGACTGATCGGCCACCTCGTGGACCTCGATGCCATGCGGCAGGGTCTCTGCGACGGCGGCCATCTTCTCCCGAATGGCGCGGCCGAAGTCGAGCAGGTTGCCCGCGGGGGCCATCGACACGGCGAGCCCGATCGCGGGCTGCCCATCGACCCGAAACATGGGCGCGGCAGGATCGGCGCGCCGTCGCGCGACGGTCGCCAGATCGGTCAGGGGAACGTACCGTTCGCCGATGCGCAAGATGATCGCGCGCACGCTCTCCTCCGAGGTAAACGCGCCGCTCACGCGGAGCGCGACCTTCTCGTCCGGAAGCCGCACGACGCCGGAGGGCGCGACCGCGTTTTGTGCTGCGAGGGCCTGCAGGACGGTGTCGGGATCGAGGTTGTGCGCGGCCAGGCCGGCGGGCGAGAACTCCACCACGATTTGCTCCTCTTGGACGCCGAGGAGTATGGCCTTGCCGATGTCGGGGGTCTGCAGGAGCGCCGCGCGAACCGTATCGACGCGATCGCGCAGCTCGCGCTCGGAGAAGCCCTCCGCGGTGAACCCGAAGATGATCCCGAAGGTGTCGCCGAACTCGTCGTCGAAGATCGGACCCTGGACGCCGTTCGGCAACGCGGGCGCGACGTCGGCCATCTTCTTGCGCACCTGGTACCAGACGTCCTGCACGGCGCTGGGCGGTGTGTCGTCGCGGAGGTTGACGAAGACGACCGACTCGCCGCTCTTGGTGTAGCTCTCGAGCCGATCGAGGTACGGCGTCTCCTCGAGCTTCAGCTCGAGCTTGTCGGTCACGAACCGCGTGGTGTCCTCGGTCGTCGCCCCCGGCCACGAGGCGGCGACGACCATGGTCTTGATGGTGAAGGCGGGGTCCTCGTTTCGACTCAGTCGCACGTAGCTCCAGATGCCCGCGGCGACGCTGATCAGCATCAGGAAGATCACGAGCGACTGCTGGCCAATCGCCC
Organism: Sorangiineae bacterium MSr11954; assembly: GCA_037157815.1. Lineage (NCBI taxonomy): Bacteria > Pseudomonadati > Myxococcota > Myxococcia > Myxococcales > Pendulisporaceae > Pendulispora > Pendulispora albinea. The sequence goes on along the minus strand of CP089984.1, from coordinate 11,834,613 downwards.
ATTCGGAGAGGTTGAACTTGCGGCGTCCCTCGGCGGCGCGTTGCTCGCTCATCGCGCGCCTCCGTCGAGGTCCGCGAGCGCGACCGTCTGCTCCGGCCGCAGCTTGCTGACCCCCGCCGTCACCACCACGTCACCGGCCTCGAGGCCCGACGCGACCAGCGCGCGCTCCCCCGTGAACCGCGAGACCCGAACGGCGCGGCGTACCAGCTTCTTGGTCGCCAGGTCGACGACATAGACCGCCGGCGCGTTCGCTTCGCTGGTGATCGCGCTCGCCGGCAAGGAGACCAGGCGCTCCTCGGGGAGCTCCACCTTGCCGATCACGGCGGCCCCGAGGGACATCTGCCGGGGCGGCGACGGCAGATCGATGCGGACGCGGTAGGTGCGCGTCGTGGGGTCGGCTTGGGGGCTGACCTCGCGCACCGTCCCGATCGCGGAGACGTCGGGGTTGGAGACGAGGTGCACGCGCACCTCGGCGTCGGCGGGCGCGTTCGCGATGATCCGCTCCGCCACGTCGAACACGGCGTCGCGCTCGAGGGTCGCGAGCCGCGCGACCATTTGCCCGGGGTTGACCACTTGGCCCTGATTCGCCCCCACCGCGGTGACGATCCCGGCCTCGGGGGCGAAGAGCTGCGTGTACCCGAGCTTCTTCTTCGCGTTGAGCGAGGCGGCCGCTGCGACGTCGCGGCGCGCGCTCGCCGTGCGCACGCTCGCGCGGGCCTCGTCGATCTGCTGCTGGGACACCGACTGCCCGACGAACAGCTGCTCTTGCCGCGCGAGGCTGCTCTTCGCCAGCTCCAGCGCGGACGTGGCGCTCGTCAGATCGGCCTCGGAGGCCCGAACCTCGTTCTGCACGAGACCGTCGTCGAGCACCGCGAGCGCTTGCCCTTTCGTCACCACGGACCCGACCTCGACCATCCGGCGCGCGAGGCGGCCGTCGATTTGAAAGCTCAAATCGGTCTGGCGTCGAGGTTGGATATCTCCGGTCTGCGTGAGCGTTTCGCGGCCATCGGCCGGCGCGACGGTCACCGTGCGAACGGGCCGTGGTTTTTCGGGCGAGGTGGTCGATTTTTGGCAAGCCAAGACGAGCGGAAGGAATGCAACGACGGCAATGCGCAACAGGATGCGTTTCATGAGTCTCTCCGTGCGGTGATTCGAAAAAGGGCGAGCGTGGGCGCACGCGACGGCCGACGCGGGCGTCAAAAGAGAGGGCGAGCGCGGGCGGGCGAACGCTCGAGAACGCGGACGCCGGCGCTGCGCCGGATCGGGCACCGAGCTCGGTGCGCGCGAACCGACGTTCGGGGACGAGGATGAACGTCTCCGCCGACCCCGTCGCCGGGGCCTGCAGAAACTCGTTTATGGATGCTTCATCGGTACTTCGTCAGGGCGTCTCGGGCGCCGGGAAGAGCGCCGAGACGATACGTGTGACTCGTTTTTTGAAATCTTCGAAGTCGGGCTCTTTCTGGATCAGGGCGGCAAAGGAGAAGCCGCGCGTCAGCTCCAAGAGTGTCTGCGCAATGGAGAAAGGAGAGGTCCCCCCGACTCGCTCGACGATCTCCCCGAGCTGGGCCACGAGGGACCGATCCCACGCCGTATAAGCTTCGGCGAGGGCCGGATCGCGCGCAGCGTAAAGGACGAGCTCATTCTCCACGAGGTACATTTTGTCCGGATCCGCAAAGTCCACGAGAATGGCATCTACGAGCAATCGGGCGAGATCTTCCGGTTTCCGGATATCGATCGTATCGGCGAGCGCGCGGAGCGACACCATGGTCTTGGCGAGGTAGTGCTCGAACGCCGAGCGAATGAGCTCTTCGCGCGCCGGGTATTGATACGATATCGTCCCCAGCGCGACGCCGGCCTCGGCAGCCACCTCGCGGTAGCGAACCGCGTTGACCCCCCCACGCACGATGACGCGAAGGGTGGCCTCGAGGATCGCGGTTCGCTTGTCGCTCATGTCTCGTACGTTTGTACGAAGCGTTGGAACACGGGTCAAGGATTGTTCGTACAGGTGTACGAACATTTCTTCGTACCGTGCTCTACGGCTCCGCGCGCATCGCCTAGGCAGTCGATCCGATTCGTGAGAGTTTCGCAGCCCGATGCGCACGCGAATCGTGACCTGGATTGGAATGGCCGCATGGTGTGCGGCGGTGGTCGGTTGCGCCCAGCAGGCACCGCCGGCCGAACATGCGCGCCCCGCCGAACACGCGGCGCCGGCCGCCGAACATGCGCCGGCAGCCCGCGCGACGTCCGCGGACCAAGAGGCGCCTGCGTCGCGCCCGCTCGAGCGCGTAACCGTGATTCACGGCGGCGCCGGACCTTGGGTCGTCGCGGGTTACCGCATGGGATCCTTCGCGCTGGCCCGGCTGGGGTTGAAGCAAGGGAGCTTCGATTTGGACGTGGTCCATCACTCGCCGCGAAAGGTGCAATACACATGCGTTGCCGACGGCGCGGCCGCGGCGACGGGGGCGAGCCTCGGCAAATTGAACCTTTCGCTCGCGGAGGCCCCCGAGGCCGAGCTGCATACGACGTATCGCAAAAAGTCCACCGGCGAGAGCATCACCGTGCGTCCATCCGCGGCCTTCGTCGCGCGCTACAAGGACATTCCACGCGAGCGCCTCGGCGACGCAGGGCGCGAGGTCCTGACCTTGCCCGACGAGCAAATCTTCGACGTGATCGAGCCCCATCGCTGATCGGGCGCCCGCCCGCCGGGCCCGGAGCCCGCGCGGAAACGCCCGATAGCCGGGGTCAGCGCGGAAACGCCCCGATGGCCCGGATGCCATCGTCTGCGATGCGTAAGACCTCCGTCGTAATGGGATATCCCGATTCGCGAAACTCGCGTTGCACGACGCCGCCCAATCGGCCCAAAAAGGCTTTGTCGCTCTCGGCGATCACGTAAATGAAGTCGCGGCATGGAATGACCGCGAGGACCGGCCAGCCGATGTCGGCCTCCACGAAGTCCTTGAAGCCCGGCGCGAAGACGAGAGAGGCTTTGAAGACCGATTCGACGGGGATCATGCCCAGCTGGTGACCATCGACGAGCGAAACCTCGGGCTTTTTCCCGACGAGGAGCCGATCGAGGTTTTGCCCCGCGGCTGCTCGAAGATCCGCGATGTCGACGCCCCACGTCGCGAGCTCGCGCTGGGTCAGCCATCGGATCCGCTCCTCGTGCGGGTCGGCCAATACGAGGACGCGCGAGACCGTGGGGGTGATCTCCTCGCGCAACGTCTCGCCGAAGTCCTGATCGGATGGCTCCGCGGACCAATAGAGTCGGGGGCCAGCGTCTTCCCACGCCGGAAGCTCGCTTTGGCGCAAGGCCTGCTCCACGAAGTGCACGATACAGGCCGGATCCCCCTCACGCTCGTACTCGCGCGCCACGTTTTGCAGGCTGACCGTGTACGTCCCCCCGTGAACGCGGATTTCGTAGAGCTCCGGTTCCAGGATGGTGAACGCCATGTTCCGCTTGGAGAGCTCCTCTTCGAAAATCTCGGTAGCCTGTCGTTTGCCCATTCGCACACCATACCTCATTCACCATGAGCACCACGAGCACCACGAGACTATGGGGGTCGTCGACGGCGGCCTCCATCGGGTCGCCGAGCCGCATGGTCTCGTAAGACATCGTCGCCTTGGGGTTCCTTTTTATCGGGGTGCCCGCTACCACCGCGGATGCGCTTTGCGAGGCAACCTTGCGCAAAAAGCCTTTCTGCCTCACGGAGCAAGATGATCGCGCGACGGTCCCTTTGGGAGGTGGCGTGAACGGCCCGGGAGCGTCACGGCATAGCAATCGCAGTGGCGTTGCGTTTATCGCGCACGCCGGCCGCGGCCGCGAATTGGCGCTGCCGCTGGGTGCCGCGCCGTGCGCTCGCAATCGGTTTCAACCAGGGAGAACGTCGATGACACAGAAGACGATACCGCAGACTGGGGCCTCCAATACCTCCAAGCCACAGGCCGGCACTTCGACTGGCTTAGATGGCGGCAGCTCACCCGATCGCGCGGAGAACGATTTGAAAGAAGGGCTGGCCGGCGGAGCAAGGGAAATCACCGCGGAGGTCAAGCACGTCGCGAGCGATGTCGCCGCCGATGCGAAGAGGGCCGCCGAGTCGAAGTTGGGTGCCGGCAAAGACCTCGCGGCCGAGCACCTTGGCTCGCTCGCCGACGCGCTTCGCAGGACGGGCAAGGAGCTTCGCTCGAACGAGAGCCCCGCGACCGATTACGTCGAGAGGGCCGCGAGCTCGGTCGAAAAGATATCCGACTATTTCCAGACCCGAACGCTAGGCCAATTGCTCGGCGATGTGGAAACGTACGCGCGCCGCGAACCCGCGGTCTTTCTCGGCGGCGCCTTTTTCGCCGGGCTGCTCGGTGGCCGCTTCCTCAAAAGTGCGACACCGGGGCATTCGCGCGGGAACACGAGCTCCGCCAATGGGCGGCTGCAGCCGTCGGCCTACGCCGGTCATCGCGCGCTTCCGCCGCACTCGAGAACGGGCACGTCGACGGCGCCGACTTCCCCGGCGCACGGCGCGCCGAACGCCACGGCGACATCCGTCCCATCCGATGGGCAGCTCTCACCGAATTCGCAGGCCGGCAACGATGCTTGGCGGGGACCCGGCAGGTCCGGGGTCCGCTGATGGATATGCCGACGAAGAGCGAGCCGACGATCGGTGCGCTCTTGGGCTCACTCGCCAGTGAGACGGGCACCCTCGTTCGCCAAGAGATTCGGCTCGCATCGGCGGAGATGGGTCAAACCGCCAAGAGTGCCACGTCCCATCTCGGCCTCCTCGGCGTGGGCGGCGTCCTCGCCCTGGCGGGCCTGCTTACCGTCATCGCGGGGTTGATTCTTCGACTTCAACCCCTCGTCCCCATGTGGATCTCGGCCATGGTCATCGGCATCATCGCAGGCGGGAGCGGCTTTCTCGTCGTTCGTAGAGGGATGAAGGCGCTGCGCGGGCTCGACTTCGTTCCACAGCGCACCATCCAAACGCTGAAGCAGGACGCAACATGGATGAAGGAGCAACTTCGATGAGCATGGACAAGCCCTCCCCGACCTCGCATGACAAAGGCGTCAAAGAGCTCAGTGAAGAAATCGAGCACACGCGCGGGCAGATGAGCACGACGATCCAGGCGCTCGAACAACGTTTGAGCCCCGCCGAAATCAAGGCCGCCCTGCACGAGGGGATTTCCGAGGCGAAGGACGCCCTCGAGAAGCAGATTCAGGTGGCAAAAGGGGCCCTTCACGAGGAGATCGTCGAGGCCAAGGGAGCCGTCAAGGAACAGCTCCACGAGGCGAAAGAGATCGTCACGAAGGGCGCCTCGGACGCCAGAGAAGCGCTCAAAAAAGATATCAACACGGCCATCGCGAACACCAAGCAGAGCGTGCGCGACGCAACCATCGGGCGTGTCGAAAACATCGCCACGCAAGCAGGAGACTTCATGAATACGACGCGAGACACCCTAGTCGATACGGTCCGACAGAATCCAATTCCCGCGGCCATCGCAGGAATTGGGATCGCATGGCTCTTGATGAACCGCAGCACGTCGCACCATCGGAGGAGGAACCCATTGGGGGGCGCGCTGAACACGGCCGGCGCGGCCGTCCGTGGAGCCGCACACGACGCGACCGACGCAGTACGCAGCGCCGTGGGGCACGGCGTCGAGGCGGCCGAGCATCTCGCCGGCGCGACCGGCCGGCTCGCCCACGATGCCACCGAGGCAACGGGGCACCTGGTGCACGATGCTGCCGACACGGCGGGGCATTTCGCGCACGATGCGCAGCGTAGCCTCGAATCCTCGATGCAATCGAACCCGCTCGCGCTCGGTGCCGTCGCCGTCATCGCGGGCGTCGCGGTGGGCTACTCGCTGCCGCGCACGCAGAAGGAGGACCAGTTGATGGGTGAAGTTCGAGACCGCGTGCTCGGCGGCGCGGCGCACATGGCCCATGATGCGGCGCAGACGCTCCAACATGTCGTGGGGGACGTTCACGATAAGGCAAAAGAAGCGCTCGGCGCGGACCATCGAACGGGGTAGATGGGCGGTCTCGGCGATGGCCTGGTGGCCTCGCAATCCTTCACTGCCTAACCATGATACGGACCTAGTGGGAAGTAGCCCTTCCCGCTAGGTCGCAATCCATCCTTTGAGGCCAACGCGCCGCGTCATCATCCACGATAACAATCGTGCACCGCAAAAACGCACCACCGACGGCCATCCGACGACTGCAGAATCGAAGAAAAAATCTACCCTAACCCCAATTCGCGAGGTCACGTGACCAGCCCCGTTTTGGATCGTAAAACCAGACTTGATCCATAACGTCTGTCTTCCTTATCGCATCACCTCACCCGATTCATCATGACCCCGAGCGACCCCGTTCTTACGATACGAACCCGTTTTCTAACTTTCGTTCTTCACTACGTACAGTCCCGAGGCGGCGATGCCCGAGCGCTGGCGCGTCGATTCGAGCTTCCTCCCGAACATTCGGATACCGAGCCCGTTCGCTGGGAGCTGCTGCGCGATTTGAGCGAAGCCGCCGAACGCGCGATCGACGAGCCGTTCATCGGTCTGCGCATGGCGCAAGCCAATCCACGCGGAAGCTACGGTGTTTTCGAGTTTTCCGCGTACACTGCACCAAAGGTCGGGGATGCCCTGGCGCGATTGGTCCGCTATCAGAGCTTGGTCACCGATCGCACGCGGTTCGCGCTCCGGGTCACCGAAGATCGGAGCACCATCGAGCACCGCATCGTGGGACTTCCATTCGGATGCGGCCGCCATCCCAATGAGTTTACGGTGGCCCTCCTCGTCCGCCGGGTGCGCGAGATCCTCGATCCGGCGTTCGCGCCGTGCGGCGCTTACTTCGGGCACGATCGCCCAGCCTGCGTCGACGAGCTGGTGGAGTTCTTCGGCACGGACAACCTCGTATTCGCCCACCCCTTCAATGGGATCTCCTTCGCCCGCGAGCTCCTCGATCGCCCCATGCCCACGGCCGATCCTGCGTTGCTCTCGGTCCTCGACGAGCACGCCAAAATCCTCGTGGGCATCCTTCCGCAGGCCACCGACTTTCTCGGCTCCGTTCGAAACGTCATTCAGCGCGATCTCTTGAACGGTCCTCCCGGCGTGGACAAAGTCGCGGATCGATTGCGGATGAGCGTGCGGACATTGCAACGGCGCTTGCGCGATTGTCAAACCTCGTTCAACGAGCTGGTCGACGACGTTCGCCATCAGCTCGCCCTCCAGCACCTGGCCAACGAAACGCTCTCGATCGGCGAAATCACGTATGTGTTGGGATATTCCGATACCCGCGCGTTTCATCGCGCGTTCCGGCGCTGGAAGGGGACGACCCCCGCCGCATATCGAAGAAGGAATGAGCCCGGCGCGGTGCATGCTATTTCCCGCGACCTCGAGTAGACACATAAGAGCCTGGGGCGAGCCCATAAATTTCAATCCACTGTTCGTCCGCCACCCCGAGCCGCACCGTGCGTTCGGACAGAAACGGGCCCCACTTGATCCGAACGCGCGCCGCGCCGTCGTCGACCGCGACCGCGCGCCGTGGGACCACGGCAATGGCGTCGTGCGGCGTCAGCGCAATCCAGGCTTCGAGGCGCTTTCCAATGGGCACCATCGGCGGGTGGGAGGCATCGCCAAGCCACGTGGCCCACGCGGTGCGGATTTGGCTTTCGGCGCGGATCCTCGCGTCCTCGGCGCCGATGGTCCTGCGCTGCAGGGTGGAGCTGGTACGCTCGATCCTCGCGCGCCCGACGTCGGCACCTTTGCCGGGCATGCGCAACACGACCTCGAGCCCCGGCGCGACGAGCATGGCGTCGGACTCTTCGACCTCGATGGCGACCTCGGTGGCCCTGGGATCGGCGATTTCGAAGAGGGTCGCGTCGCCGGCGTTGACCGTATCGCCCTCGTCGACCCGCCGCTCGAGGACGACCCCATCGATGGGCGCGACGATGCGCGTTCGCTCGAGGCGCCGCCGGGCATCGTCGGAGGTCGAATCCCCCTCGGCCAACTCCCGGGGGGCATGACCGCCGCGGATCAATTCGCGCCGGGCGCGGACGCGACCGTACTCGGCCTGGGCCATCCCGAGCGCGGCCCGGCTCTCGACCAGCGCTTGCGGGCTCTCCGACCCGCTGGTGACCAGCTTCGCCGTGCGGCGCTCGCGGTCCGCTGCGAGCGCGAGCGCGCTACGTGCGACGCGCAGCTCCGCGTCGGCGCTCGCGATCCGGCTCGATCGCTCGGCCTCCACGCGCTCCAAGGTCGATGCGAGCTCGCCAGGATCGATTTCGACCAACAATTGCCCGGCACGAACGGCCTCGCCCTCGCGGGCGTGAACCTTTGCGACACGCCCGTCGACGCGAGGGCGCACGTCGGCAATGCCTTTGGACGCCACCACCACCGCGCGGGCCACCACGCTCGGGTGCAAGGTGCCGGACTTCACCTCGACGACCTCGGTGAGGGCACCGCGCACGAGGGTTCCCCCCACGACCAGCACCGAAGCCGCGACCGCGAGCCCCACGGCCAGGCGAAGACGGCGCCCGCTCACGGTGCCCCCGTGATCACCCCACGAGCGGACCGTCTGGATAGATCGGAGCGAATGCGCCCATCCTCCATGTGCACCACCCGATCGGCATATTGAAGCAGGCGCTCGTCATGGGTCACGATGAGCGCACCCCGGCCCGAGCTCGTACGCGCTCGGACGACGTCCATCACCCGCATGGCCATTTCGCCGTCGAGCGCGGCGGTGATCTCGTCACCGACCAGCAGCGCGGGATCGGAGGCAAGGGCGCGGGCGATGGATACGCGCTGCCGTTGCCCGCCGGAGAGCTGGCCGGGGAGATGGTGCAGCCGATGCCCGAGGCCCACGGCTTCGAGGGCCTCCGTCGCGCGCTCCTGCACGTGCGAGCAGCCCTTCATGCGCAGCACCTCGGCCACGTTTCCATGCGCGGTGAGCCCCGGAAAAAGATTGTCCGTTTGAAACACGAATCCCAATTTGCGCCGGCGCAGGGCCGCTGCGCTCTCTTGCGAAACATCCGTGATATCCGCTCCACACAATTCCACCCGGCCGCCCGACGCGCGCATGACCCCGACCACGATCGAGATGAACGTCGTTTTTCCCGAGCCGGAGGGCCCCATGAACAGCACCAGCTCACCGGGCCGCAGCTCGAAATCGACGGAGCGCAAGACGTGCGTAAGCTCGCCCTCGTCTCCAAATGTCTTGGACAGCCCCCGGGTGCGCACCAGCGGGGCGATCATTTGAACACCTCCGCCGGCTCGAGCCGGAGCACCCGAAGGCCGCTGATGAGCGCCGACAGCCCGCAGGTGGTGAAGGTCGAGCCAAACCCCAAGAGCAAGGTGTACGTCGAAACGACCAGGCTTAGGCCGCCCAAGGTGGCCGCCTCGCGCAAGGCCACGGCGAGCCCGATGGCCAACATGGTCCCTGCCACCGCCAGGAAACCAGCTTGCCAGAGGACGAAGCTCAGAAGCTCGCGGCTCGTGGCCCCCATGGTCCTCCAGGTGGCGAGCTCGCGCAAGTGCCCGCCCACCAGCGAATAGAGCGTTTGCCCGACGACGATCACGCCCACCAAGAGCCCGAGCAGCGCGCTGAAACCAAGGGCGCCCCCCGCCCCCGATCGCGTCATCCAATAGTCGGCGGTCATGCGCTCGAACTCCTTTTGCGGTACGGCCTGCAAATCGCCCGACCCGCCGATCCACGCTACGAAATCGCGTTCGCAGACGGCGTCGTTCATATCGGCGAGGAGGTAGGTCGATTGGCCCTCGGCCATGCCGTTCAGGGCGCGCGCGGAGGTCGCCTCGGCAAATACGAAGGGCACGACGGTAAAGGCGCGAATGCCGGTGGTCACCGCGCCCACGTACGCCCGCACGTCGTTCACCTCCACCGGCGCGCCGATGGCCGGATCGCCCAGCTCGAGCCGCGGTAGATCCCAGCGGTCCACCGCGACCCGCATGGGCGCGTGGAGATCGGCGGGCAGCCCGTCGGCGAGCGACCACGGCACCACATCGAGGTCGTCGCGCGCAAAGCCAATCAATTGCACGTTGTCCACCGCCCCGCTCGGCTTTCGCAAGGTGGCCCACGACATGATGAGGCTGCGGACGCCGCGCACGCACGGGTGCGCGGCCACCGCCTCCGCGGCCCCCGCCGACACGCGGTCGGCCGAATCGAACAATTGCGTGCCCTTGGCCATGACCCAGACGTCGCCGCGCAGGTGCGAAATGACGGTGGTCGACATGCCTTTGAATCCGAAATAGAGGCCCGATTGGGCCAATACCAGGGTCGCCGCAAAACAAACTCCGAGCAGGGCCGCGACGAATTTTCCACGCTCGTGAAACAGCGTGCGTAGCGCAACGTTCATCATGATCGCCGGCCTGTGATTTACGAGGCGCGCCCCGCGTATGCCGCTGTTGGCGCGAGCGGTTACACCTTTTGGCGTCCCGGGTCGGACACGCATGGCGAAAGTGCGGCCATATTCCTGGCCCATGCGTTCCGTGCTCCGTCGCCTCACCCGCCCCGAAGCCGCCCCCGGCCGGCTCTTTTACGCGCAGGTCCTGGAAGATCCCCGGCTCGAACTGGAGGCCCTCGCCCCTGGCCCCAACGATACCACCCTGGTGATCAGCTCCGGCGGCTGCACCGCCCTGTCGTTTCTGGCGTCGGAGAACACCGGCACCCTCGTGTCCGTGGACCGCAACACCGTGCAAAATCACGTGGTCGAGCTCAAAGCGGCCGCGCTCGACTTGCCGCCTGCCGATGCCATTTTGTTCCTCGGCGGGCGGCCTTCGAAGGAGGGCCAGCGCATCGAAACCTACCACGATCTCCGCCACGTGCTGAGCGACGGAGCCCGTCGCTATTGGGACCGGAGGCTCGGCGCCATCCGCCGTGGGGTCCTGGGCGCGGGGCTGGCCGAGCGCTTCATGGGCGCGCTGGGCAGCATCATTCGGTTCGCGGTCCACCCGCGCGCGCGCATCGATCGGATGCTCTCGTTCGACTCCTTGGACGAGCAGCGCGCCTTCTACGAGTCCGATTGGAATACGCGGAGGTGGCGCGCGCTGTTCCCCATTCTCTTGAACCAGCGCGTCTTCCGCTATTTGGGCTTGGGCCAGAACCGATTTTACCACGGTGGAGGCTCGAGCTTCGCCGAGCACTTCCAGAACGGGCTGGAACACTCGCTCAAGGCCGTGCACGCGCGCGACAATTATTTCATTCACTACATGATGACCGGCCACTACCCGGCCGACGAGGCGGGCTGGCCCCTCTACTTGAACCCCGATGGCGCGCGAAAGGCCGCCGAGGGACGGGATCGGCTCACCCTGGTGGACGGGGGCGTGACCGAGTACCTCGCGAGCCGCGAGCCGCGATCGATCCAGCGATTCGCGCTGTCCAACGTGCCGGAGTGGATGAGCGCCGCCGAGATCGACGCGCTCTTCGCCGAGGTCGCGCGCACGGCGGCGCCGGGGGCGCGCGTCTGTTTTCGCAATTTCGTGGGGTTCACCGAAGTCCCCGATCGATGGCGAAATACGTTCGTCGTCGACCGGAGGTTCGAAAATGCCATTACGCGCGACCGCAGCGGGGTTCAGCGGCGGATCGTCGTTTGCGACGTGGTGGCGGCTTGACGATGGAGACGGATGGAATGTCGGAAGAACGAAGTATTGGATTGAGCGCCCTCGGTTACTGTCTGCCGCGCGCATCGCACTCGGTCGAGGAGCTCGCCCGAAGCGCGCGCACCACCAGCGCGCCCGACAAATTGCGCTACCTCGGGTTCGGCGCGGTGAGCATCGCCGAGACGGAGACGTCTTTGGATTTGGCCCGCGGCGCGGTGGACGATCTGGTCCGGCGCTCGGGGTTCGATCTCCAAAAGGTCGACCTGATCATTTATGCGGCCGGCGTCGGCACCAGCCACATCGTCGACCCGCCCCCGGGGTACGACGCCTACCACGCGCACAATCCCCTCCCCTTGTTTCGATTCCCCGGCACACGATTGGCGCTGGAGCTGGGGCTCCCCAAGGTCCCCGTGTTCGGCGGCTCGCAGCTGGCGTGCAGCGCGTTCCACGGCGCGGTGCGCATGGCGCGCGCGCTCATCGCGTCGGAGACCGACATCGAGCACGTGCTCTGCGTCGCCGCCGATAAGTTCCCCACCGAGGCCAACCGCGAGATCGTCTACAATCTGATGAGCGATGGAGCGTGCGCCGGCGTGGTCTCGCGCCGCACCGAGCGCAATCGCATCCGCGCGATGCGCCACGTCACCCGCGGCGTCTATTGGGACGGCGAGGCGTCGCACGATCAGCTCATCGCCGGCTTTTTTCCCCTGGTTCGCGACACCATCCTGGAGACGGTGGCGCACGCCGGGTGGACGATGGCCGACATCGACCGGCTCATTCCGCACAACGTGAACCAGAAGTGCTGGGAGATCATCGGCCAAATGGTGGGCACCCCGGCCGAGCGCATGTACACGAAGAACATCGCGCGCATCGGCCACGCCGTATCGTCCGACAACGTCATCAACTACCTCGACGCCATCGACGAAGGGTTCGTCAACCCGGGGGACAAGGTGGCCTGGTTCGTCACCGGCTTTGGCGCGCACTGGACGTGCATGGTCCTCGAAGCGTAACGCCGGACATTTCTTATTTCGAAGGTCGATATCATGACAGCTTCCTCCAATCTCTTGATCACGGGTGCCAATGGCATCGTGGGCAGCGAGCTGGTTCGCTCCCTCCTCCACGCGCCCGATGGCGCCCACCTCTATTTGCTGATCCGCGGCGACACATCGGAGGTCGCGGCCAAGGAGCGCTGGATCCGCGCATGGGCCAGCACCGCGAAGAACGGCGTGAAGACGGCCGACCTCGATCGGGTGCACGTGGTGCCGGGCGATGTGACGCGCGCAGACTTCGGACTCGCGCCCCACGCGCTCGGGTCTCTCACCGAAACGATCACGGGGATCGTCCACTCGGCCGCGTCCACGTCCTTTCAACAAAGCCCCGAGCAGGCCGACCGGATCAACGTGGTCGGCACGCGGCACGCGCTCGCGTTCGCGAAGCGGTGTCGAAGGTTGGATCGCTTCGGGCTCGTCTCCACCGTTTACGTGGCCGGGCAGCGCACGGGGACCATCCTCGAGGATACGCTCGATCTCGGGTGCGGCCATGTCAATGAATACGAGCGCTCCAAGGCAGTGGCCGAGGAGGAGGCGGGGCGCGCGGGCCTGCCCCTTTCCATCTATCGATTGGGCGTGGTGGTCGGACGGCGGGAGGACGGCCGGGTCGCTCGCATGAGCGGTATTTATCCGGTATTCCGGATTCTGTACCAAGGGCTCTTATCCATGGTTCCGGGCGACCCTGCGCAAATCGTCGACATCATCCCGGTCGACGACGCGTGCGATGCCATCGCCTACCTCTTTGGTCAGGCGTTCGAGCCCGGCGCGCGCTACCACGTGTGCGCAGGGGCCGAGCGCTCGCTCTCGCTCGGCGAGCTGCTCCCCGCCTTCGAAGAAGCCGTTTGCCAGGTGGAGCCGAGGTGGCGGCTGCGCGGTTATCCGCGCGCGGCCTATGTGACCTCGGAGGCGTTCTCCTGCTTCATGGAAACCATCGACCGGGTCGCGCACCTCGGACTGCGCGGGGTCGTGCGGCAGCTGCGCGTGTTTACGCGGCAGCTCGAGTATCCCAAGGTCTTCGATCGCACGCGGCTCGAGCGCGATCTCGCGCCCAGCGGGCTCCATCTCCCGCACGTTCGCGAGTGGCTGCCGACGTTGGCGGCGCACGGGGTGGCGTGCGGCTTCTCCGAGCCGGGTTGGGAGGCGATGCTCGATGGTTGAAACACGCACGCGCGCAGAGACGATCGAGCTGCTCCGGCGCTGGATCCGCGCGGCCCACCCCACCCCGCCGGAGGAGTTCGCCGACGACGTGGATCTCATCGAGAGCCGTTTGCTCTCCTCGCTCCAGCTCGTGGAGTTTCTCCTCTACATCGAGGAGCTCTCGGGCCGGCCGGTGCTGAGCGAGGATCTTCGCCCCGATCAGATGCGAACCTTGGCTCGGATCTACGCGTCCTTTTTTCAGGAGGCCGCGAGGTGACCGCCCCTTCGTTCGAGCGTTGGACCAACCTCTCGACGAAACTGTCCCAGCGCTCGGTGGTCCGATACACCAACCCGCACACCCGCTTCGAATGGCCCGATCGCGCGCCGCCGGATCGATTGGCCATGAGCCCGGGATTATCCATGCTCGCCGGTCACCCCCTGCTCGCCGAGTTGAGCGACGAGCAGCGCTGGCGGCTCCATCTGCAGGAGGCCGTGCACTTCTTCTCGTTGAACATCGCCGGCGAGCGGGAGCTGCTGACGGGTTTGGTGCAGCGCCTCTACAAGGGCGCGTGCGCCACGGTGGCCGAATACATGCACCACTTCGTGCACGAAGAAAATGCGCATAGCGTGGTCTTTTCACGCTTTTGCATGTCGTACGGAGGGGTCGTCTACCCCGATCCGCAAATCCGCTTTGGCCGCGATCCGCACCCGGGAGAGGAGGACATTCTCTTCTTCGCCCGGGTGCTGGCCTTCGAACAGATCGCCGATTCCTACAACCGGCGGCTGGCCGGCGACGACGCGCTATGGCCGCTCGTGCGCGGGATCAACCGTTACCACGCCGAGGACGAGGCCCGGCACATCGCCTTTGGAAAGGCCGCGCTCGTGGCCCTGTGGGAGCGCTACGCGCTGGCGTGGCCGGAGGAGGTGCGCGATCGCGTGCGCGCACATTTGCGCGCGTTCATCGACGCGACCCTTCGAAGCTATGTCAGCGCCGCGGTCCTTCGCGACGCGGGTGTTCCCGGCGATCCCTATGCGCTGCGGCGCGAGATCCTGGCGCTCCCGGAGCGCGCGGCGCTCGGCCGTGAGGCCACCCGGCGCACATGCGACTTTCTCTCGAGGTTGGGGGCCCTCGCGCCATGCTGAACCCCACCATGCCGGCCGCCCTCCGGGGCCCGCTGGCCCTTTTGGCCGATCGCATCGACCGCCTCTTCGTGGAGCTCGCCCGCTCGTTCGACGCCGAGCCGTGGGTCTTTCCTCCCTTCGTGAACGTCTCCGATTTGCGGCGCATCGATTACTTCACCAGCTTTCCGCATTTGATCCTGCTGCCGGTGTCGCCGGAGCCCTCCGACGAGGCCATCGAGGCGTTCCGGAAGGCGAACGGCGCCGAGGCATCGGGCCCCGTGGAGCTGACGTCGGCCGCCCCCATCGAATTGGCGCTCGCACCGGCGGCCTGCTACTCCTTTTATCCAGCGATGCGTGGATGCGAGCTCGAAACACCGTACGTGGGGACCACCCTCGGGACGTGCTTTCGTCGCGAACGCAGCTACCACGGCCTGGAGCGGCGCGCGTCGTTCCGCATGCGGGAGATGGTGCACGTGGGAAGCGCGGCCACCGTCGGTGAATTCCTCGAGACGGCGCGCGAGCGCGTGGAGAAGCTCTCGGCCAGGTGGGGGATCCCGCTGCATTTCGAGACGGCCACCGATCCCTTCTTCGATCCGCGCCGCTCGTCGCGCTATGCGCACCAAAAGCTATTTCCAACGAAGAAGGAAATGATCCACCGCGAGCTCGCCCTGGGCTCGCTCAATCGCCACCGGAATTTCTTTGGCGAGGCCTTCGATCTTCGATTCCGAGGAGAGGCCGCCCACACCGCGTGCGTGGCGTTCGGGATCGAGCGGTGGGCCTCGACCATCGTGGCGGTGCACGGAGACGATCCGGCGGGCTGGCCGTGCGGGCTGGAGAAGGACCAACCATGAGCAGCTCGGTGTTCTTTGCGACGATGTCGAGCGGCGTGTTCCTCTTGGTCGGATTGATCTCGGGCGTATGGAAGTTCCGCGCGATCATGGCGAGCGCGGAGCATCGCGCCCCCACGTATGTCGATATCGCGCACCGCGCGTCGTTGATGTACAGCTTTGCCGCGCTGGTGCTCGGAAAGTTGGCCGAGTCGAGCGCGCTGCCCGAGGCGGTGAACGTGGGGGCGGTGGCGGTGCCGGTCTTCTTCTTCGCCGTGGCCATCGGCACGTACATTCGTCTGGGGTTCACCCGCGAGACGGACAATCAGTACGAGCGCCGCACGTTCACCACCACCACCGGCACATGGCTCTTGGCCATCGGGGAGCTCGCCGGGGTGGTGGTGCTCTTGGTGGGTTTCGTGCTCGGACGCCTCCAGTAACCTTCGCGCGCGATCAAGCAACTTCGCGCGCGATGTAATCTGCGAGCTCGCCGACGGTGGCGTTCCGAAGCCCCTCGAAGACCTCGGGCTTGATGGGCAAACCGAAGGTCTCCTCGATCAAGATGACCAGCTCGAAGGCGCGAACCGAATCGAGGCCGTACGAACGGAGCTTCCGATCGGCCTGTACGTTCTGCAGATCGATGGCGCACACCTCGGCGAGGAGGGCTCGAAGTTGGCTAACGGTGGACTCACTCATGATACGGCTCCTCCCATGTTCGATCGATCGCGGTGAAACGCGCGCAACGCACCGTCCCGCTGGCCCACGAGCGCGCGCTCGGCGTCCTCGAGATCGGCGGTGGGGCGCGATGCGCGAATGCAAAGATGGCGGACGTCGCTCAGGATCCGCGCGCCCATCCAACCTGCAGCAAAATGCACGATGGGAGGCGAAAGAAGGCCGCCTCCGGCGGGTGCGGCCATGGCAGGTAGCCCCAGACGCTCGCGGCACGTGGGATCGGCCCATTCCATCGCGGCCACGACGGCCTCGAGCTTCGCCAGCGCGGCGGCGGCGTCGAAGCGCACGGACTGCTCGTCGTCCCATGAGCCTCGCTCGCGGAGCGCGGCCACGGCATCCATCAACGCCGAGGCCACCGCGCGCAGCGGCTCGAGCAGGCCATTGTCCGATTCGTTCGCGAGCGCCCGAAGATGCTCGTGGATGGGAAACACCCGGACCCGTCCGCGAGCCCCGGCGACCTCCGTCAGTGGACGCGGTGGCGCGGCGTAAATGGCCCGGAGCTCGCGCAGGGTATCCAGCTCGCCTCCTCGCGCGGGGCGGGACCGGACGGCCATTTGCGCGAGCCGCCACGCGATTTCTTCGAGCATGACGTGCGATGTCCCGTCGAAGACACTATACAAGGTCACGTCGCGAACCAGGCGATCGTAGCCTGCGTGCTCCACCAAGGCGCGGGCGCCGAGCACCAGGCGCCCCTCGGTCACCGCCTCTTCGGCCAATTGCGTGCACGCGAGCTTGGCGACCGCCGTCAGGTACGCGCCGCCGTGGCCCAGCGCGTTGGCGAAGGCCGCTTGCTTCAGCGAGAGCGCCGCCGCGAGGACGTCGCAGGCATGAACCCGCGCGAGGTGGGCCGCGATGGCGCCCAGGTGCAAAATCGAACGACCATAGAGCTTGCGTTCACGCGCGTGCGCCGTGGCCTGCTCGCGTGCCGCGCTGGCCACGCCGGAGGCGAGCCCGCTGATTCCACCGCGCGACAACGCGAGGGTCCGCTGCACCAGGGAAAATCCCTCCCCCACGCGCCCCAAGATGGCATCGGCGGAGACGGGGACGCCCGACAGCCGCACATCGCTGATGTCCGCCGCCGTGCAAGGGAGCGTTCGATGCCGGCGGGTGGCGCGAACGAGCGCTCCGCCCGCAGCGCCTTGCGGCAACGAGGCGCGATCGACGACAAACAGCGAAAAATCGCCCGCGGCGGTCAGCCCGTCGCCATGGCGGTCGCCGTTGTCGCCGTCACGGTCACAATCGCGAGGCGCTGCGGGTGCGGGTGCGGCCGCGCGCGTGCGCAAAAGGCAAATGAGCAAATCGTGTTTGCCGCCGCCGTTGATCAGATGTTTGTCGCCGGACAAACGGTACGTGCCGTCGGCCGCGAGCTCGGCGCGCGCTTCGTTGCGCAGCAGATCGGACCCGCGGTCCCATTCGGTGAGCAGCAACGAGGCCATGGCCCCTCCGCGCACCCGCTGAAAAATACGAGCGCGCTGCGCGTCGGTGCCGGCCGCGTGGACCGGAAGGAGCGCCAGACCGTTCACCCCCACGGTGATGGCCACCGAGCCCGAGGCGCGCGCCGTGATCGCGTTGAGCAAGGCCAGGTGATACACCGTTGCCCGCGATGGCTCGGTGAACAGCGCGGCGAGGCCGGCCTCGCCGAGGGCCGCCAGCACGTCGCTCGGGTAGGAGCGCCGCGTTTCATGCTCGCGGATCCGCGCGAGGGTGCCGGGCTCGGAGAGGACCGCGTCGATGGCGCCGAGCACGGGATCCGCGCACACGTCGGGCAGGCCGAGCTCGCGCATGGCAAGGGCGCGAATCATGGGCGGGCAGCGCCCTCCAGCTCCTCGAAGCGCACGTGCGGCGCGACACCCGTTTTTTTCCAGACCTGCCATGCTTCGAACGCACCGTCCCACGCCCGGCGCTGCACCCTTCCGCGCTGGAGCGCCGCCGCATGAACGACGCATTGCTGCTCGTACGTCTCGAGCATGCCCCGGATGATGGTCAGCCAATCCTCGGCGTGCCCTACGTCGGTCTCCACGTGGTCCTCGAAGAAGTCCAGCGAGCCTTTTGGAAGATCGATGCCCAATGCGGCTTTGCGCACCTGATCGAGCTCGCTCGGCACCAAACGCTCGGCCAAGAACATCGAGCCAAGAGCCCAACCCGGCTCCCGGTGCCAAATGAGACGATTTTGCGTATTGACCATGGCCAGCACCTCGGGCGCCGCCCAGGCCAGGATGCTCGACTCGTCGTCGAAGCGCACGCCCAGCGGCCCGAGGAACTTGGTCAGCAGGTTCCAGTGCGCAAATTCCGGATTGCCCTTTCCGATTTCGTCGTACAAGTTCAAATAAAGGAACTTGGCGCTCTCGCGCGGCAAGGTCAGCGAGCAGAGCGCGATCTGACGGGTGAAATCGATGGCCGCCGGCACCCATTGGTACCCGAAGAACTGCCAGTCCTCGACCGACAGATTGCCATCTTTCATGAGCCCGATCAGCTTGCCGTCGGCGGAGCTATGCTCGGCGATGGTGCGGGCCAAGAGCTCGCAAAACGACTTGGGGTCGAGCCCCGCGGGGGGCTTCTCGTCGGGGAGGGTGGCCTCCTCGGCGCGGTAGAGCGCATCCAGCACCAGGACGTCGCCGGGATCGTTGGGGCGCAGCGCGCTGGCGCGATGCAGCCGCCATTCCACGGCTTGCACGATCTCCCAAGCCGTTCGATCGCGCTCGGCGAAGGCGCGACGGCCCAACTCGGCGGCCGCTTTGGCGCGGCCTTCGAGCTGCGGCCAGTCGGTGGGGTCGGCGCGGAGCATCGCGCGGGCGTAGAGCTCGCGCAGTTGGGAAGGGATGGACGATTCGGTCATGGCATTCACTCGCTTTCGAACATTTCGAGCGTGTCACGCGAGAGACTAGGCCCGCCGCCGCGCAGCCGCCGTGACTCGAAACGCCAAAACGATGGACACCGAGCGCCACCCGGCGGCGCCCCCTTGAACGTGGAAGAAGGAGCCGTAAAAAACCGAGCGATGCCGCAAGACATGACGCCGCCTTTGGCGAAAACCCTCATCGAGCGATTGTTCTGGCGAAACGAGCATGCTCCGGACGAATTCGTCTTTGCCTACTTGGAAGACGGCGAGCGCGAGGCCGGCCGCCTCACGTACGGCGAATTGACCCGGAGCGCGCGCGCCGTCGCCGCCGCGTTGAAGCAGCACGCCCGGCCGGGCGACCGCGCCATTCTGCTCTATCCGTCGGGTCTCGATTTCATCGTGGCGTTCTTCGGGTGCCTTTTGGCGCGGATCGTGGCCGTACCGACCTATCCGCCGGATCCGTCGCGGCTCGCGCGCTCGCTCGAGCGGCTCGCGTCGGTGACCGACGACGCCGAGCCCGCCCTGGTGCTGGGACCGCGCTCGCTGCTCGAGGCCATGTCGCCGCTGCGGGATGCGTTCGCGTCGTTGGGCGCTGCGCGCTGGCTCGAAACGGACACCCTCTCCGCCGCCGAGGACCACGCGTCGCCGTCGCCGGCGGACCTGCCCCGCCCCGAGGACATCGCGTTTCTCCAATACACATCGGGTTCGACGTCGGCGCCGCGCGGGGTGGCGATCACGCATGGAAACCTCGTCGCCAACGCGATTCTAGCGTCCGATTCGCTCTTTCTCGCGGGAGCCACGGTGGTGAGCTGGCTCCCGCTGTACCACGATATGGGGCTCATGGGATGCATCCTGTACCCGGTATTCACCGGCTACCGCTCCATCTTGATGTCGCCCGTCGATTTCCTGCGACGCCCCGTACGATGGTTGCGCGCCATTTCCAATTACCGCGCGACCACCACCGTGGCCCCCGACTTCGCGTTCGCATTGTGCACGCGCCGGGTGCGGGCGGAGGAGCGGCGGACGCTCGACTTGAGCGCGTTGAGGGTGGCCATCAACGGCGCCGAGCCCGTGCGGCCGGAGACGATCGCGGGGTTCTCGAGCGCGTTCGCCGAAGCAGGATTCGACGAGAGCGCGTTCTTGCCGGCCTATGGCTTGGCCGAGAGCACGCTGTATGTCGCCGGGGGGTGCGCGCGAAGGCCGCCGACCCGCCTCCACCTCGACGCCAAGGCGCTCTCCGCCGGAGACGTCGCGCCGGTGCGCGAGGCGAGCGCGTCCACGTGCACGCTCATCGGATGCAACCGCCTCCCGGACGCGCCGCACGCACCGCGCATCGCCATCGTGGACCCTGCGACCCACGCGCGCTGCCCGCCTGGACGGGTCGGAGAAATCTGGGTGAGCGGCACCAGCGTCGCCTCCGGCTATTTCGAACGAAAAGACGCCACGCGTGAAACGTTCGGCGCGCGCATTCAAGGCGAGACCCACCCCGCGTATGCCTACCTGCGCACGGGCGATTTGGGCTTTTTGCACGAAGGGGAGCTCTTCGTGAGCGGCCGCGCAAAAGACGTCATCATCGTTCACGGCGCATGCCACTACCCGCAGGACATCGAGCGCACGGCCGAAGCCGCACATCCGGCCCTGCGCTCGGGGGGCTCGGCCGCCTTTTCGCTCGAAGCCCAA
Source organism: Sorangiineae bacterium MSr11954 (assembly GCA_037157815.1). Taxonomy (NCBI): domain Bacteria; kingdom Pseudomonadati; phylum Myxococcota; class Myxococcia; order Myxococcales; family Pendulisporaceae; genus Pendulispora; species Pendulispora albinea. Next base: position 11,813,635 of record CP089984.1, on the reverse strand, counting down.
GGCGAAGAGCAGGTCGGCATCGTGCTGGAGATCGCGCGCGAGCTGGACGGCGCCCCCGACTGGGAGAGCGTGCGCGCGGCCGTGCGGGAAGCGGTGCTCGAGCGCCACGGAATTCCCGTGGCCGCCGTGGCGCTGCTGCAGCCATCGACCTTGCTCAAGACGTCCAGCGGCAAGGTCCAGCGCCGCGCGTGCAAAGAGGCATTCGCCAAGGGGACGTTGGAGCTCGTCCCCGAGCCCGACGCTCCGCGGTGACGGGCTCGATCGGCGAGCGCCCGTACGATTCCAGGCTCGTCATGTAGAATGGGCGCATGTACGCCGAACCCGCTGGCTTCGATCGTCGAGCGTTGATGCACGTGCTGACCGAGTGGGGAATCGAGGCCATCGAGCTGCGTTACGAGCCCGTCGGCTTCGGGACGCATCACTACCGGGTTCGGGCGAAAGACGGCCAGGCGTGGTTCGTCAATGTCGACGAGCTGTCCACCAAGACGTGGTGGGCGCACGACGATGCATTCGCCGCGCTGGAGGGCGCATTGCGCGCAACGGTGCTCTTGCGGAATGCGGGCTTGGAGTTCGTGCACGCCCCCTCGGTCGGACGAAATGGAAGCCCTCTCGCACCGTTGGCAGGGGGCTACGCCGTCTCGGTCTACTCCGTGGTGCACGGCGAGTCGCATCGGCATGGGGACTATCCGACGAACGAGCTACGCCGTCGGGTGCTCGCCGCGATCGGGCGATTGCACGCGTCCACCAAGCTCCTTCCCGCGGGGCTACTCCAACGCGATCGCCTGCGCGTCCCCCTGCGCGAACCGCTCATCGCCGCGCTGGCCAATCCATCCGCAGCGTGGAGCGGAGGTCCGTACAGCACGCGCGCCGAGCAGCTCGTTCTTCCGCGCGCAAACGCGCTTCGCGCGCTGTTCACCCATTACGACGAGCTGGCGCAATCGCTGCGCGCCAATAGCGACGATTGGGTCGTCACCCACGGCGAGCCACACGCCGCCAACGTGATGCGCACCACGGATGGAGCGATCCGGCTCATCGACTGGGACACCATGGCCATCGGACCGCGCGAGCGCGATCGATGGATGCTCGAACCGCTCGGCGAGGACGATTCGACGGCATACACGGCATCGAACCCCGGAGCACGAATCGACCCCGAGGCGCTCGCATTCTACCGCCTCCAATGGACACTGTCCGAGATCTGCACCTACACGGCGACATTTCGCGGCCCCCACGTCGATGACGAGAACACGCGACTCGCTTGGAGCGAGCTCGAAGGGTACGTGCACGCGATGTAGCCATCCGGAAAAGCGTCGGGAGCATCAGGAAGAAGAGCGCGCGCTTAGCGCGTCCATCCCCGACCACGCGGTCATTCCTCGAAATCGAAGAACGAGAATACGAGCGAATGCCCGAAGGTAGCGAGCTTTCGAACCATCTCGGTGTCCAGGTCGAAGTGACCGGTCGATGTGCCCACGATGAACGAGAACCGAACCTCCACCGCGTGCTCGCGACACAACTTCGCCCACGCGTCCGACCCGACGGGAAACCGATCGAACAGCTCCCGCGCGAGCTCGTTCATCTCCGCGAGGCCTTCCCGAACGACACCGAAACACCAAACCCCTTCTGGACACACGCGCTTCGCACCCCGTGTGCTGGGCTCACCGGCTCGGCGGGACAATGTGGGCTCCAGTCCCAATGCGCGCGTCACGTCGCCCGGATCGAGGTCTTTTCCATGGATCCGCACCTCGACGGTATACTGGCCATCCGAGCTGCCGAATCGTCGCCCGGGTGGCTTTTCGCTCCCATCGAGCAGATAGAACTCCAACGATGCGCCCAGCTCCGCGAGCCGTTGGACGACCGCCGCGTCGAGCTCGTAGGAGAAGGTCAGGAGCGGCGCCAATCCAAACACGAACCCCATCGCGACGTCCCCGTCGCGATGCAGCTGCGACGACGCCTCGGGTGTCGTCGGAAGCCGTCCAAGCAAGGTGCGGGCAAGCTCGCTCGCGAGCTTTGGGGCGCCCACGGGGGTGGGCCCATCGATGGACAGCTTCCATAAACCGCGCTCGATGGAGCGATTTCCACTCGGGAGACGATCTCCGACGCGCCTCGTAAAGGTTGGTTCGAGCCCCACGCGATTGGTGATCTCGTCCGGGTCCACATGGGGTCCCGACACAATCAGCGCCACGCTGCAACCTTCGGCATTGGATCGGTCGGACTCGGGCATGTCATGGATGGGGACTGCATGAATCGCGCGCGCCGCATTTTTCCGACATTGGTCGAATCTATCGCGACGGCGTGGGCAATGTCGCCAACTTTACATTCGCCAACGGCCCTTTCGCGATCGAACTGCGCCGGGGTGGTCGCCCCATCGACCGGTGTGCGGTGCGTTCGACCCACCAGCACCCCATTTTCGATAAGTACGGGAAGGGTGTGATGGGAGGAGCCTCCCTATGCATACGAGCCGGTGGAGCCGGTCATCCATTCCGTGGAACGCGCAAATGTCGCGCAAAAAAGTGGCGCGCCTGGCTCCGCTTTGTGCCTAAAAAGGTTAGTAGGTCGAGTGTAGGGTAGAAGGAACCGATTCCTTCGAGATGTTACGTGCTTGACGTCGGTGAATAAACGAATAGTTTGCGCGCCATGACGCTAAAGAATGAGATCACCAAGCTCGCTGAAGATTTTGCGCAGGGCGTATTGGCTGCCATCCGCTCCGCTTCCCTCGATGAAATCTTGGGCGACGGCTCCGGCCGCGCCGCCAAGGCAACGAGCCCCGCGCGCCGTCCAGCCGCCGCCCCGCCGGCCCCCGTGCGAAAGCGCGGCGGTCGCCTTCCCCGTCGGTCCGAGGAGGAGATCGGCGCAATCGGTGAAAAAATCGTTGGACTGCTGAAGGAACACCCGGAAGGACTTCGCGCCGAGCAGATCCGCGCCGAACTTGCCATTGACCGCAAAGAACTGCCCCGGCCGCTCAAGGAGCTGCTCGAGTCGCGAAAGATCAAGGCCAAGGGGCAGAAGCGCGCGACCACGTACTTCCCGCGCTGATTCTCGCTCGGCGACGAGGGCCCCATCGACCGGTCCTCGTCGCCATTCGGTGGCCGCCATGTCGGTGGCTTTACCCCATAAGGTCGGTGTCTTTTCTTTCTTCCTCGCTCCGAAACGTCGAAAAAGAGCCTGTAGCCTGAACCGTTTGCAATACTTTAGCAGGCTAGCCCTAGCAGTGCCCGATACCCGTACCCGACAGCAGGTACCACGGCCGATGTGAATACGCCACGGTAGAGGTATTTTCGACGTGCTACCGGTTGTGCGATAAATCCTGAGACGGCAATTCGGCTGTCGTGCCGAGGTGGCGTATATTCATCCGCAGGCCAGCGCCGGGATCGAAATGACGGATCCGTTCGCACGCTTCGCCGAGTGACGCGTCGTCCTTGGCGAAGCAGAAACGCAGAAGCTTTTCGCCAATCGTTCCGCGGTAGAAGGCGCTGCCCGGGACCGATGCGACCTTCGCTCGCTCGAGGAGGGCCATCGCCGCCTCGATCGCGGTCGCGAAACCCCAGTTCGAAATATCGGCCAGCACATAGTACGCGCCCTGTGGCACGATGGGTGCCATCCCGGCCGCCTTCAACGCATCACACAACGTGTCGCGTTTGCGTTGGTAGTCCAGCGCGAGCCTCGCGAAATAGGCCGCGGGCAACTCGAAGCCCGCCGTTACCCCATGTTGCAGCGGATTGGGCGCGCAAACGTAATACAGATCGTTGACGAGCGCGATCGCCCGCGCCATCGGCGCAGGTGCGACCGCATAGCCTAGCCGCCAGCCGGTGATGCTGAACGTCTTCGACAAGCCCATGACGGTGATGGTGCGGGGCCCGAGGCCACCCACCGCCGCCGGCGAGATATGCGGTCGGCCGTCGTAGCGAATGTATTCGTAAATCTCATCGCTGATGATCAGCAGATCGCGCTCGTGCGCCACCCGCGCGACCGCCTCGAGCTCACCGCGGGTGAGCATCTTGCCACTGGGATTCGATGGGGTGCAGAGCACGACGGCGCGCGTGTTGGGTCGCAGGGCTGCCCGCAACGACTCCTCGGTCAAGTGGAAGTCCGGCGGCGCCAGGGTCATGAACTGCACCTCGAGGCCCGCCACAATCGAGCAGTTGAGGTGATAACCGTAGTACGGCTCCATCAAGAGGATTCCATCGCCCGGGTCGAGCAGCGCGTTCACGGCGGTCGCAAACGCACCGGTCGCACCGAGGGTCACCACGATATCGCTCCCGGGATCGGCCTGGATTCCATTGTCCCGCGCCAGCTTCCGGGCGATGGCCTGACGCAGCGCCAGATGACCCTCCGGGTAGGTGTAGGTGCTTTTGTTCGCGTCGATGGCGGCCTTCGCGGCCTCGGCGACCTCGGGCGGGGTCGGCAAATCGCAGATCCCCTGGCCGAGGTTGATGGCGCCCACCCGATCGCTCTCCCGGCTCATACGTCGAATGTCGGACAAGGCGAGCCCTCGCAGGCGCTGCGCCAGAAACTGCGGCTGTCCCATCGGTCGCTCCCTCTTCGTAGTTGGGAATGTGTTCAGCGCATCGACAATCCGCCGTTGCAGTCGATGGTCTCTCCGGTGATGAACGCGCTCTCCACCAGAAATCGAATCGTGCGGGCGACGTCGGTGGCGTCGCCAATCCGTTTGAGCGGGGTGTTCTCGATGAACTGGCGCATTTTGGCTTCGGGCGTGACCCGCTCGTGGAAGCGGGTGTCGATCATCCCCGGCGCGACGGCGTTGACCCGGATCCGCGGAGCGAGCTCCCGCGCGGCCCCCCGGGTGAACGAATCGACGGCGGCCTTGGCCGCGCCATACGCGGTGGCCGTGGGGGCGCCGAGGCGCATGGCCACCGACGTCACGTTCACCACGCAAGGGTTGGTGCCGCGCTCGAGCAGCTCGGCGCACAACGCGGTGACGCGCATGGTGGAGAGGGCGTTGAGGGCGAACGTGTCGAGCAGATGGGTCCACGAGAGCTCCTTGACGGACCGCCGCTCGATCATCCCGCCGGTGTTGTTGATCAAAACATCCAGCGCCGAAAAGCGAGCGCGAATCTTCTCGAAGAGACCCAGGCAGCCCGCGTCGGTGGTCAAGTCCGCGCCGACCGCGTCGATGCTCGAGGACACCGGCTTCAACTCTTGCTGCAAGGCGAACGCGTCGCGCTGGGAGGTGTGGTAGTGCAGAATCAGCCGGTTGCCGGCCGCCAGCTCGCGCGCGGTCGAGGCCCCAATGCCCATTCCGGCGCCCGTGATCAAGATGGTCTTCGCTGTGTTTGCCGACACGATTTCACCTATTGTCTTCGGCCATCGCGACCGGGGCCCTATCGATCGTGACCGGCGCCACATGGTCACCGAACCGCAGCGCAAGCACCTCCGGCACCGCCATGTTGATCGCGTGCTTCTTGGCGTGCCCCGTCAACGCCTCGTCGTCGTTCGCCCAGGCGGGACGCGTTCTCCAGCACGTCCGCATCGACTCGGCCAGCAGCTCCGGCACGTCGTCCGGCTCGACATTTCCGACCGCCACGGAGTGCTGGAGCGCGAGCGCCAGCTCCTTTCGCGCGTTCACCGCGCACATCGTCCATTTGGGCAGCACCGTCATCGTGGCGCCCGGGTGCACGCTGAAGACACCGATGTTCCGGCGCACCCGTGAATCCGAGACGGTGTTGATGGCGACTTTGAGGTACGTGCCGAGGATCTTCGAGCGGGCGAGCTCCGGATAGAAGTCCCGCAGCCGATGGAGCATCCATACGGCGCGTCCGCGCATCTCCGGGTGCCCGTGCCTGAGGTAATAAACGTACTCCTCCGGGAACTCGCAGGTATCGGGCGCCATCACCAGGTTCATGATGTGCGCGGCGGGCGGGTGATAAATCATCGCGCAGTGATCGTTGAGGGGGCTGAGCATGCCGCCGTACGAGTCCTCGAGCTTGAGGCACGTGAAGTTCTTGTCGGTGCCGTCGGGGAGGTCGACATAGAGGATCTCCCGCAGCGCCATGAACAGGCGCGGGACCTCCAATGCCGGGTTCAATTTTCTCGCCATCCGGAAGGCGGCGGTGGCCGCGCAGAGGCTGATTTGATCGGCGACGAGGGACTCCAAGACGCCGTCGGCGCCGATGTACTCGATGGCATACCGGCCATCCTCGAGCCGGTTCACCGTGGTGACGGTGCTGCCTTCGCGGAAGTCGACACCACACTGCCGCAGCTCCCAATCCAGGACCGTCGCTACGAGCACCGGGTTCATGCCGCGCTGCGGGGTGAGAAACGCGGCCGCGACGTCGTGCACACCCCGCACGTCCGGCACCTCCCGGCAGATGGTCGCCGGGGCGCCGAATACCACGTTGGCCGGATCTTCCGCGCAGCGCTGGGCGTAGTGCGAACGAATGATACCCATGTTCGTGCGGCACTGGCCGACGATGTCGTGCCCCGCCTCCATCATGCTGCGGGAGGCGATGATGCGGCTATAGGTCTTTCCGCCGTAGATCAGCTCGGGGAAGAAGCGCTCGTTCACGATCCGGCCGTCGAGGCAGTCCCTTGCGCTCTGAGGGTCGAACGGATACTCCGCGCCGCTATGGTTCTCGCTGACGATGTTGCTCGTCTGCGTGCACACCGGGTACGTCCCCGGCGAACGGGCCCGCTCCTTCTCGAGGACGACCACGTGATACCCCGCGCGGCTGCGGGTGATCGCCGCCAGACACCCCGCCACCCCCCCGCCGATGACGACGTGCAATTCCTTGCGCTTCATGCCTCGCCTCGCTCGGGAACGGGCGCCTTGGCGTAGGTTGCCTGGACGCCTTGGAGCGCAGCGACGAGGCCGCAGATATCGTCGGTGGTGTGGTTCGCGGCGATGCAGACGCGCAGCTGCGCGGAGCGCCTGCGCACGATCGGGAAGAAGACGACGGAGACGTAGTAACCTCGCCGGAGCATCTCTTCGCCGGCCGAGAGCGCATCCTCTTCCTCGCCGATCATCACCATGCGGATGGGGCTGAATGGCAAGGGCTTGCCCATGAGCTCATCGAACAAAGCGACGCGCTCGCGGAGGGTCCGCTGCAGGGGACCGATCGTTCCGTCCCGATGCAGCCCGACGACGGCGCGGCAGGCGTGCACGGCTTGGAAGGTCTGCGCGGCGGAGAACGCATAAATTTGCCCGTAGGACCGGATCAACCGCTCCCGCCACGCGCCCGCGACGAGCAGCCCGCCGCCGTACGCGCCGAACCCCTTCGAGAGCGAGAACGTCAGAATGAGCCGATCGGGCACATCGCCGTCGATCTCCCGAAGGACGACGCCTTCGCCGCGCGCCCCAAAGACCGTCAAGCCATGCGCGTCGTCGATGTAGAGGAAGAAATCGAGCTCGTTCGCCAGGTCCAGGAGCTCGCGGGCCGGGCACAGGCCACCCATGGAATAGATGCCGTCCGCCACGTAAACCGGAACCTCTCCGCGCGCTTTTGCTTGCAGCACCCGCTCCCGGAGGACGTCGAGCGCGTTGTGCGGGATGGTCTCGATGGTCGCCTCGACGGCCAGCACCGGCTTCAGATACTGCATGGACGAGTGGGCGAACTGGTCGAAAATGAGACAGGTCTTGCGGGGTTTGCCCTGCTCGACGAGCACCCCGCTCGCCAACAATGGCATGATCGAAATATGCGCGGCGCTGGTCGATGGAAAGGTGATGACCCGTCCCCGGTACAGCTCCGACAACTCCTCTTCGAGCAGCCGTTGGGGCTCGATCGAGAAGCGCGAGCGCGCGCAGCAGAAATTCATCCCCCACCGTTCGTCCACGGACTTTGACGCCGCGATCACGTCGGGGTGGAGATCGAGACCGAGATAGGAACAATTGAGGAATTCGACGACCTCTCGATCGTCCGGTAAAAGAACGTGTTTTCCGTTCCTTCCCTTGATGGTGACCTGCATCAAGTTGGCCTTGATGGCGCGCTCGTAATGGGCGGCGGATTCCTCGACCACGAACGGTGTATTTCGGAGCTTTGCGGCGATGCCAGGTGGTTTCACGATTCGACCTCGGTGTAGCGGTGAATGGACGAAACGGTATCGACCGCGATCGACGTGCGCGGCATGCACGGGATGCGAGCGATACGTGAAACGTACGTACGAGGATGAGCAGCGAATCGGGCGCCCTACGTGCTCGATTCAAAACTATCAGTTGCCGCCAGAAACATTCAGCAGCCTTCTCATTTTAATAGGTACGGGCGCCGATACTCGTCAACCTTAAATCGCATTCACTCCGAACAATGCACAAAACACACGATACGAACATGCACGACAATGAATGACGGGCGCCAAATACGATGTCGACCCGAGACGCGCTCCTTTAAACAGTACGCACCATCCTCCAATTTGTATCACGACAAAAAGCCCGAACGAGCTTCGACGTGTTTTCGGCACTTTGCGCAGGCGACGCGCGGTTGCCGCTCTTTAATTTATGAGCCGTTCACAAAAATAGCTCCCATCGACAATGGATGCCGCACGCCAAATGCGATGTCGACCCGACATACGACGCCCGTACACGGGCGGGCGCGCATCGATCCTGCCAATGGCTCACACCACGGAATCGAGCGAGACTGGATATAAATTTTGGTATCACGGGCGCCGGAGGAAACGTTCGCGTCTATACTCGATTGATGACTCCCTCGCGCCAAGGAATCCTGTTCGGGCTGCTCGCGTACTCCATCTGGGGGTTGTTCCCGCTTTACTTCAAGCTCCTCGCACGATCCGGGACCATCGAAATCGTCCTGCACCGGTATCTATGGGCAGTTCCCGTCTGCACCTTGGTGATCCTGATCACGCGCGCGGGCGATCAGCTACGCGCCGTGTTCCGCACGCCGCGCCGGGTGGCAACCCTCGGCGCGGCGGCCAGCACACTCGCGCTCACCTCCGGCGTCTACGTCTACGCGGTGAACTCGGGGCAGGTGGTCGAGGCGTCGCTCGGATACTTCATCAACCCGCTGGTCACCGTGGCGCTCGGGGTGGCGGTGCTCGGCGAACGACTGCGGCCGGCACAATGGGTGGCTGTCACCATTGGCGTGCTCGCAGTGGGCGTCCTTACGATCGACTACGGCCGACTACCGTGGATCGCGCTCACCTTATCGTGCTCGTTCGGCACCTATGGGTTGATCAAAAAGCGGGTCGGCGGCGATGTCGGGGCGGTGGTGGGGCTGACCACCGAGGCCATCGTGCTGTCCCCTTTCGCCGTGCTGGGCATCATCCTCTACACGGCGACGGGACACGGCACGTTCACCGCGAACCCACCGCGCCAGGCCCTGCTGCTCGCCTCGGGTGGGGTGGCCATCGTCGCACCGCTGTTGCCGTTCGCCGCCGCAGCCCGGCGGGTTTCGCTGACCACGCTCGGGCTGCTGCAATATCTGACACCCGTGTTGCAACTCCTGACCGGCGTGCTGCTGCTCGGCGAGCATATGCCGCCGTCCCGGTGGATCGGGTTCGGCCTGGTCTGGACCGCGCTGATCGTCCTCAGCGCCGACGGCCTGCGCAACCACGCACGACAGAGCCGTGCGCAGACCGATCCGGCGCGCGAGGCGGTCAATCGGGCCGCGTAAACCGATCACTGCTTGGCGGGGCTGACGCCGAAAGCATCGGAGGTATTCATGATCCACCCGCTCGTTTGCGAATAGGTATACGAAGCCTTTTTGCCGCAGCCGCTCACACCTCGCCTCCAGGGGTCGAACTCGACCACATTGAGCTGGGATTCGCTGCACTGCAGATCGAACGCCGCCCGCGTTCGGAGTTGGCCCTCGAGATTGACGCACCCCGCCAGCATCGCAACCACCACGGCCATCGTCGCAGCCTTCATCGCCATCGTTCCTTTCACGAAATCCCTCGGATTGGCCGGTGATTGTCCGTGGCGACGGGATTCCGTCACGATGGCGTACGCTTTTGTCGATCCGATGCCAAACGCGCCACGGACGGCGCCTTCGACGCCGCCGAGGGACGTTACGGAGCGTTTAGGACGCGTCGTGGTGCTTCGTCTTCATGACCACCTCGAGGCGCTCGGCCGCATCGAGGCACTCTGCGCATTTGGCGCGCATCCGTTTCCAGCGCTGGCCGATATCGGCTCGGGGCCGCGTGTCTCCTTTCGAGACGGGCGGTCTTCCATCTTGGGAGAAGGGCCCCACCGCCAGAAATACGACCTCGTACTTCTGCGCACGTTCGGAGAGCGGAGCCTTGCTCTTGGCCTTGGATTCTTTGATCAGCAGGCGCATGGTTCGAAGCGCCTGCATGCGCGAGGGGGACCTGCATTGGCAGTCCAGCATCGGGCACTTGGCCGATACGGTCCCATCGTCGTGGTACTGGAGGTGCACGGGTACGTTACAACGCGCGTCCATGATGTGCGGCCTCCGTCGATGGCGGAAGGCCGACCGTGCTTCGCAGGCCCAGTTTCATATGCGGCACTGCGGATACTCGATGACGTTTCATGGCACTCTTCCCTTCGAATTTTGCCCCCCCTCACCTTTCGGATTTCGTTCTTCGCAGAGGAGTGCGCATAATCCAGGCCACCCGTTCCACGCGCGCCTTCGAAGGCCAAATCCGGCGCACGGCGGCCCCTGAGATCGGCGCGCAAAGGCAAATGCAGCTCAGGGGAAATGCGCCACGTTTGTAGCTTGGCGAACATGGCGTTACGGGATGACGGCAACACCGCGGGATTTGGCGCAGGAGCTACTCGCTCTCGACCTCGCGTTCCAGCCGGGCGAGGCCTTGCTCGAACGCCCGACGAATCACGTCCACACGGGTCATTTTTTGCCCTGGAGCGCTCATCTGCTCCGCGACAACGTCGGCGCGATCGAGCCATTCGGGGGGCACGCGGATGGATACTTGGACAGCGTTCGGGCTCGAGGGTCGCCCCATGGCCCCGATTCTATCCGGCTTTGCGCGCTGGAGCGTGCATATCCAGACACGATGGCCACTGGACATCCCCCGATCCTTGGGCACGGGAAGATCGCGTCGGGTCCTTCGAGCGCGCACACCGCACGCCGAATCGCATTTACTCCTTCGCATGGGGGTGCGGATGAACGTCGTCCACCCAGTGCACCGCCTCCGGACGCTCCACGGGCTCGATGTCCAGGTTCACCACCACGGGATCTTGACCGCTCCGAACGAGCACACAGTCGAGCGGCTCCTCCCGGCTCGCGTTGATCTCTTGATGCGGCACGAACGGGGGCACATAGATGAAATCACCTGGCCCGGCCTCGGCGACGTACTCCAGATGCTCACCCCAGCGCATGCGCGCCCGGCCGCTTACGATGTAAATGACGCTTTCGAGTTCGCCATGATGGTGCGCACCGGTCTTGGCGTTCGCATGAATGGTCACCGTGCCCGCCCATAGCTTGCTCGCGCCGGTTCGTGCGTGCGTGATGGCGGCCGCGCGATTCATCCCTTGTGTCTGCGGCGTCTTGGTATCGAGCTCGTTCGCGCGAACGATCTTCACGCCGCATTCGCGCCAGTCAATCGTGGAAAATTCGTCGGCCATGGCCCATGCTTCCTCAAGCAGGCGCCCTTGTAAATCGCTCGCTTGGAGGCCCGGCCGCGCGCTGTCGCAGGCACAGCCAAGACCTTCGAGGCGATAGGCCGCCACGTCGAACGATGCTATGCGTCGTCGATGACGCGAAGCCCGCGAACGGAGATGTTGCACGCATGGCGCTGATCCTGAAACCACCTGCCGCGCTCGCATTCGATCGAGCTTTGCCGAGCGTCTTTCTGGCCGGTTCCATCGAAATGGGCCAAGCCGAAGATTGGCAGAGCCAATTCGAGCTCGGTCTTCGCGATACCAACGCCGTCATCCTCAATCCGCGGCGGGACGATTGGGACGGCAGCTGGCAGCAATCCATATCCGACCCAAACCTGCGCGCCCAAGTCGCATGGGAGCTGGACGCGCAGGAGGCGGCGACGTGCATCGCCATGTACTTCCACCCGAGCACGAAGGCGCCCATTACGCTCCTCGAGCTCGGGCTCTTTGCGCAGAGCGGCAAGCTCGTCGCGTGCTGCCCCGACGGATACTGGCGAAAGGGAAACGTGGAAATCGTATGTGCCCGGTACGGTGTACCGATGGTGCAAACCGTGGCCGATCTCCTCCTGGAAGCTCGCCGCCGCCTCGCAGGCGGTTGAAGGTGCGCTCGAACGGCTCGCCACGGCGCGCGGGCTCGGCGCGGGGAGGAGCGCGCGCATCATGCACCAACGACGACGCGGAGACGGCACCACGCTCGAAAATGAGCTGCAACGTCTCTGCCTGCTGGGGCGTAACCTCCGCCGCCCGCCATGATGGCAATCGACAAACTCGTAAGCGGTTATCGTCATTTCAGGATGGTCACTCCGACCGCATCGCTCGCCACCAAACGGAGAGCTCGGTTATTCACGGGCAGATTGGCGCACCTTGCGCAATAAACCTTGCGTCAGAGCACGGTGTCTTGGCAACCTCCCGCATCGATCGTGAAGACACCGAAAAACGACCGCACCCTCCGGAATCGACTTTCTTTGGGCGGGTGCTCGGCGGCGGCGCTGGCCGTCATGATGGTTGCGGGCAGCGGTGAAGGCTGTATCCCTGCGAATTTCTCGTTCGTCGAGAGTGGCGACGATGGCGGCTCGGACGCGCGCGTCCGCGACGATGCGGCCGCGACGGGCGATTCGTCCGGCGACGAGCACGCGCGCGTCGGCGGCTGCGATCCTTCGAAGGATTTCGGTCCCCCCGAGCTGGTGAGGGAGCTCAGCTCGTCCGAGGAAGAGGGCAGCACGCGCCTCTCGAACCATGGCCAAGTCGCGTACTTCTATTCGAAGCGACGCCCCAATGGCTCCGGAACGCCCTGGATCTTTCGATCCCTGCTCGTCGGTGGAACGTGGGGGCAGCCCGAGCCGGTCGGTGAGCTCAACATCGAGGGGGTCACCAATTTTTCGCCCTCGCCCAGCCCCGACGGAACGGAGCTTCTCTTCGAGTCGACGCGACCCGTCGGCGATGGCGGCGGCGACGGCCGTAAACATATGTGGCTCGCCAGCCGCCCCGACACGTCAACGGCGTTTGGAGATTTCTTCAACCTCCAAAACCTCAATGATCCGGGCGAACAAATCTGCCCTTACCGGCTCCCCGATCGGCACGTGCTTTATTACGGCCACGATGGCACCATCTCGCGCGTCGACGACAATGGGTCGGGGCAAGATCCCGCCCTGCTGGCGCCCGTCAATGTCCCCAACGCGTGGACCATGTGCCCCGTGGTATCGCCGGACGAGCTCACGATGTACGTGGGCTCCACCCGCGACTCCAGCGTCAAGCCGGATTTCGAAGAGTTCGACATCTGGGTATCGCGTCGCGCCCAAAAATCCGATGCATGGAGCTCGCCCGCGCGCCTTCCAAACGTGAACGATCCCACGCGTCACGACATCCCCACGTGGATCTCCGATGACAGCTGCACGCTTTATATGCAAAGCGCGCGGCCGAACGGGTTGGGCTATCTCGATATCTACGTGGCGCGAAAACCGAAGTGAACGGTCTTGGCTCGTGTCTCCGCCATCGGCGTTGCTCGCTCATCGCGCGCAAGGTACGAACCGGCCCTCCGGGCGAAGCTCCGCCTGGAGCTTGTCGGGGCTCTCGTCGTCTGCGCTCGAGTCGTCCGGCCCATCGGCCTGAGCGATGACCGACGTGCCAAGGGGGCGATCGGTGGATTCATCGTCGGCGTCATCTCCTCCGCGCCCGATCACGATCGTCGCGCGCGCCGCGTCTGCGACATCGCGGTTGGAATCGCGCGAGAGCGTCTCGAGCCAGGATTTCGCGCCCGAGAGGCCACTCCCCACCAGGGCGCTCGCAGCCTCTTTGCGGATCTTCGGATCGTGACTGCGAACGGCGTCGGCGAGGGCGCGCTCCGCCATCGGGCCGCCCAGATCGGCCAGCCCCGAGAGCGCCGGCCCGCGCACGTCTTCTTTCCCCGACTCGAACGCGCGGAGGAGCACCGGCGCCACGCTCGGGTCGTCCAACCCGGCCAAGCGCCGGATCGCCTCGCTGGCATAATTTCCACCGCCCGACGCGATGCTCGCGAGCGCCTTGGTTCCCTCGGGCGACTCGTCTTGGGAGAGAGCATTGAGCGCCGCATCTCCATTTTTGCCCCCTTCGCCCACCATACGAAGGAGGTTCGCGCGAACCTCCTCGCGCACGCGGGGATCCTCGGTGGTCGCACGGGCCATCAGCGCATGCATCGCCTTCACTTGCGCTTTCCCGGGGGTGCGCGCCAACTCGAGCAGCGCCGAGCGCGCGGATTCGTCCTGGATCCTGGCGAGGGCGTCGATCGCGTACCGGGGTTTTTGGCCGCCAGCCTCCTTGGTCAAAAAGGCAATCGCCTCGGGGCCTCCCATCTCGCCGAGCGCATCGAACGCCGCCTCTCGGTTCGAAAAGCCATCTTCCTGGGCGAGCTTCATCAAAAACGGAACGGCGGCCGGATTGCGCGTGGCTCCGAGGGCCGACAAAAGATCTTCTTTGCTTCGCGGGGTCGCGTGCTCCAGCGCGCCCACGATGAGCGGCGCCGCCTCGGGCCACCCGGCATTTCCCATGGAAAGGAGCGCTTGCTGGCGCAACCTCGGATCGTCGCCGTGCGCAAATTCCAATAGCGCCGAACGCGCCGCCCCGCTGCCATTCTTCGCCAGCGCCTGCATCGCAGGTTCCATCAGCTCGCGCTCCGGACCGCGCGCGATCTCGGCGAGCCAATTTGCCGCCGACGGCGCCTCCGTCTCGCCGAGCGCGTTCACGGCGCATTCGCGAACGTATGGGCGCTTCGCGCTCCGAAATGCTTCGAGGATCGTTTCGACCGCCGACGCGCCCTCCGCCGCCGCAAGGTGCCCGAGCGCAGCGCACGTTTCATCCTCCGAGCGCGCACTCCGGTAGCGTTCGCGCCACTTCGCCGCCGCAACCGTGGGCGCGGCCCCTGGATCGGACGAACACTCCCGCGTCGAACCACCACCGAAGAGATCCGCCGTGAGCGCGCGGCCGCTGCCGGCGCCTGCCACGCCATGCCAAGGCGCCGGAGGCTGCGTCGCCCGTGGTATCGGGTGTACGGCGAAGAATATGGCGAGCGCGAATCCAAGAAGAGTGGCTATCTTCCACCTAAGCAAAGGCGTGGCCATACCGAGTTCGACTCACCGTAAGCGGCTTTCTTTGTCGCGCAAGTGCGCCCCGGATTTGCCTTGCGCGGCACGGTCATTTTCGGGCAATGGCGCGGACAGTGGACGAACGATGGTTCAGCGTGATCGGCGATAGCGCGTTCGGGAGGACAGTCAGTTCCAGAGATAGAAGATCATCCGCCTGGAGATGGTGGCCACCGGCTCGGGCTCGCCGGCTTTGCGCAACTCGGCAACCCCGGTGTTGAGCGCCGAAGATGTGCGAAAGAACGGATGGTTGTCGGGTTTGACCAGGACGGGCACCTGCTCCGGCTTACCGGTGCATCGGATTTTCGTCACTTTTGCCGAACCGGTGGCGGTGGGCGCTCCGTCCCTGACGGCGGTCAATCGGACGGTCAGCTCCCAGTCGGCTCCCGGCGGATCGCATTGAATGTCGATGTAGACGTTGGCATTACCCGCTGAGACGTATGCGTCATCGTGCAACCAAACGCTCGTCGCCATGTCCTCGGCTCGGGCCGCCGGAATGGGGATGGCCCCCAGCGCACCAGCCAATACAAGAACGCCTATTCGCACCATCGAACGTAATTGCTGTCCCATTTGCAACCTCCTCGATGCGTCGTTCGAGAGGTCGAACGACCAAGGCGCTTTGCGCGAGCAAGAGCCGGCCCCCGTGGCATCGCTCCATTCTCGCCCATATGCATGCAGCGTAAAATGGGAATATCGGGTGCGCGGCGCGAGTGCTCGAATCGATAAGCTACGTGTCCCGGCTATGCGACTTACTTTCGCGACCTGCCGTGCTCTCCACGGCGAACTCGGCGAACTCGGGGAGCTGGATGAAAACGTCCGCTCACGATGCGCCGCGAGGCCTCCGGCTCGAACCGTTCGACGCGCTCTTCGCAGCGCGCGGGCGTGGGACGCGCGCGGCGATGCGCCCGCCGCCGTTTTCGGCGCCCAAAAGGAGCATGTCCATGAGGCGCTCGAGCTTTGCGTCGTCGCACGGCTGGCTCTGGAAGAACATGATGTTCATCACCGAGCCGCAGAGGGTATCGACCATCAGGGTGACGTCGAGGCCGCGCGGGAGCTCGCCGCGCGCGATGGCGCGCTCGATCATCTGCCGCGACTCGCGATCTTTTTGCTCGCGAATGGTGTCGGTCAGGGCGGCCAGATCGGGGTGGATCTTTCCCCCGAAGACGAGGCGCATGATTCCAATCATGTCGGGCGAGCGGCAAAGGTCGCGAAACGCGCGGAGGAAGTGGGTGAGGTCCGCGCGCAGGCTGCCGCGATCGGCGACGACGACGTGCCGATCGGCGACGTGTTCGAGCGTCGTCCGCACCAGATCGAGCTTCGTCGGCCACCGTCGGTAGAGGGTGGTCTTGTTGACCCCAGCGCGCTCCGCCACCGTCTCCATCGAGAGCGACTCGAAATCGACGCGCCCGAGCTCGGCCATGGTGGCGTCGATGATTTTGGCGACGAGCTGCTCGCCTCGCAGTTGCTTGGGCTGTTCGCGGCCGGCCGGCATGAGCCCCATTATGCGTCGCCATGCACACAAAGCAACGACACCGTTGCGATGTAACCCAGACGTGCTAGATCCACAAAGCAACGAAGTCGTTGCGTTGTGCGCCCCGATCGCGGGGTCCGCTCGAGGAGCTCATGGCCATGTTGTTCTTCGTTTTGCATCGATGGGGCGCCAGCGAACGATCCAAAGATCCGAGCGTGGTCGAGCCGCTCCTCGCGGAGCTCGATGGTCAACGGCCCGACGATGAGCACATCGGCGTGTCGCTCTGCTTGCCCTCGGGTTGGTGCCTCAGCGCCTTCGCGAGTGGGCTGCTCATCTTCGAGAACGTGGAGGACGGCGTCGTCGCGCCGCGTCACATGCGCGTCGGCAATCGGAGCACGGTCCGCGCGATCATGGAGCTGCTCGCGCGCGGCCAATTCGAAGACCTCGAGCAGCTCCGCTGGCGACCGGGCGAAGGCTGACGAGCCGTCCTCCGCGCACACGCCCATCGGAGCGCGGCGTGCGTGGCGATGGTCATCGGAGCGCGGCGTGCGCGGCGATGGTCATCGGAGCGCGGCGTGCGCGGCGATGGTCATCGAAGCGCGGCGTGCGCGGCGATGGTCATCGGAGCGCGGCGTGCGCGGCGATGGTCATCGGAGCGCGGCGTGCGCGGCGATGGTCATCGGAGCGCGGCGTGCGCGGCGATGGTCATCGGAAGAACTTTTTCCACCCGTCGGGCAGCGTGTTGCCGAGCATCTTTTCGGCGCCGGCTTGGTTGAGGACGATGAAGCTCATGGCGCTCGAGAAGCACTCGACGTCGTCTTGCAACATGCGAACATCGACTTCCACGATGCGCGTGCTCCGCTTCGTGATGCGGGCGCGGCCCTCGACCTCGCGCCCGACGCGCACCGCGCGCGGAAAGCGCGAGCTCATGGTGCCGGTGAAGCCGAGCTTCTCGAGCAAAGCGATCAGGGCCCAGGCCCCCACCTCGTCGGCGACGGTGGTGACCAGACCGCCATGCATCACGCCCGGGGCACCTTCGTGCGCGCGCTCCGGCTTGAAGCGGGTGACGACCTCATCGCCATCCACGCGGAATTTCAGCCGCAACCCCGTCGGGTGGTCCGGGCTGCACGCGAAGCAGCCGTTGTCGGGGCCGAAGAGGCTTCCGTCGAGTCGGGTTCCGGGCGTGGGTGTGGTGCCGATGGGATGCGAGTACACGGGCGCACCCTAGCACGGGCGCGATGGGGCGACCGGCTCACTCGGCGCCGCGCGAGGAGAAGACGGCCAGCTCCTTCTCCCGGCGATCGAGGAACTCCGTGAGGCGCGCGCGCTCGTTCGGCAAAAGCACTTCGCTGAGCCACGCTTCCATCGGTGCCCGTTGCGTGAAGATGCGCCGGTCGGAGCCCCCGCCCTCGCGGATCATGCGCTGCAATTGAAGACTGAACATGCGCAGGGCGTCGCCAACCCAATATCCGGCGCGCTCCAAATGGGGACTGTGGCTTCGCATGATTTGCAAAAGCCTGTCCGAAACATCCGGCGCAAAGAGCGTGACCTGCGTCATATCGGCTACGCCGATTGCCTTCTGGCCCGACGCTGCAACCGAACTGATGCAGGTGCGCGACTCGATGAACAACCGGTTCGTGTCCTCCAACGATACCGGTGTTGCTACCCAGGATTCGACGAGCCGCCCGACTCGATTTTTGACGAAGTACATGCGCGCTGTCCCCCTCCTCCTTGATAGGGAATCAGCTCATACGCGCTTAGGCAAGCCGATCCCAAGGTCGAAAATTCCAGGCTCGCTTGTACCAGGTATGCAAAATGACATCCAACCGGTCACCCCGCCGCCCCACGTGGTTGCCCGCTCGCCTGCCATTCGCCTGCCACTCAACTGGCCGACAGCCGCACCCCGCGCAGCTCGCGCACCCCGGTGCGGAGCTTGCGGCGGATCAAGAGGCGGAGCGTGGCACCGTCTTCGTAGCCCACGGCTCGTGCGATGGTGTCGACGCTGTCGTGGGTCACGCGCAAGAGGTGCGTGGCGCGCTCGAGCCGTAGCTCCTGCACGAAGGCCACGGGCGACTTTCCCAGGACGAGGCGGATGCGGCGCTGCAACGTGCGCTCGCTGGCGCCGACGGCGCGGGCCACCTTGGCGAGCTCGAACGGCTCGGCGATATGGCGTCGGGTCCATGTCTCGAATCGCTTCACCAGATCGTCGTCGTAGGCCACATAGCCGGGCGCGATGAAGGGCGCCTGCGATGGGCGATCGTCGACCAACAGGTGGCGCGCGACCAAGCTCGCCAGGCTGGGGCTGCGCTCGCGGATCACGGCGAGCGCGAGATCGATGTGCGCCAGGGCCGCGCCGGCCGTGAGCACGCGCCGATCGGCCACGAGCATCTGCTCGTCGTCGAGCTCCACGGAGGGGAACGCGCGTCGAAACGTCGGCCCCAGCCACCATGTCGTGGTCGCGCGGTGGCCGTCGAGCAGCCCCGATTGTCCGAGCACGAAAGTGCCGGTGCACGCCGCGGCCACGCGGGCGCCGCGCGCATGCCAGCGCGCGAGCAGGGCGGCGGCCTCGCGAACGTCGGGGCGATCGAGCGCGGCGACGATGGTGTCGGGCTGCTTGCACGCGAGCGCGGGCACGATCACGAGATCGGGCGCGCGCTTTGGGATCGGCGAGAGCGGGACGACGAAGCCATGGTGCGTGCGGACGCGCTCCCGGGTGGAGATGCGCGCGATCTCGTTCTGCTGGGCGCGGCCTCCCAGCTCGTTCGCCGTCTCGAGGGTGTCGAGCACCGCGGCGAGCCCCGTGTCGAATACGTCGTCCAGCGCGAGCACGGCGATCTTCATGTCGCAAACGATACCATAAGTGTCGTTTCCGCCACTGTTGGATGCGCGCGGCGCGACCTAGTTTGTCGCTCGTCACCGAGACTCGAACACCAACTCGAAACACCAACCCGAAACACGAACTCGAACTCGAACTCGAACTCGAAGGAGCACGTCATGTTGAAATTGGGATTTCTCGCGACCCTCGAAGCCAAGCCCGGAAAAGAAGCGGAGGTCGCCGCCCTGTTGAAGGGCGCACAAGCGCTGGCGGTGGCCGAGGGCGGGACCATCGTCTGGTACGCCTTTCAGCTGGGACCGCGCACCTTTGGCATCTTCGATGCGTTCGCCGACGAGGCAGGTCGCACGGCGCACATCGAGGGGCCGATCGCCAAGGCGTTGATGGGCAAGGCCGACGAGCTTCTCGCCTCGCCGCCCGACATTCGCAAGGTCGACGTGCTGGCCGCGAAGTAGGCGGCGCCGGGCCTTCGCGGCTCAGAGCGCGAGCTCGCGCACGACGTCGAGAAAGGCGCGGGCGGTCTGCGGCAGCTCGTCGCGCCGAAAGATCACGAGCAGGCGCGTGATGGGCGCCGGAGCGGTGAGCGGCCGGGTGACCACGCCCGGCCTTCGGGCGGCTTCGCTCAAGCTCTCCGGCACCAGGGTCACGCCCAGATCGGCCGCGACGAAGCTCACGGCCACCGTGGTCTCGGTGGCCACCTGCGAGATGCGCGGCTCGAACCCGGCGTTGCGGCACACGGCGAGCATCAACTCGGTCCATCCACTGGCGGGGGATGGATGCATGACCAGCCGCTCGCTCCGCAAATCGGAGGGCGAAATGGTGCTGCGGCGCGCGAGCGGGTGCCCCTCGGGGACCACCACCGCCATCGACTCGTCGCGCAAGGCCACGGCCTCGAGGCCCTTCGTCTCGATGGGCGTGCGCACGAACGCGAGGTCGACGTCCCCGCGCCGCAGCGCCTCCACTTGCGCCGGCGACGCCATCTCGTGCACCACCAGATCGACCTCCGGGTAGCGCCGCCCATACTCGCGTAAAATGCGCGGCAGCACGGCGTACGTGGCCGACTCGGCCGCGCTCAGCACGAGCCGCCCGACCTCGCCGCGCCCTGCGCGCTTGGCCCGATCGGCGGCCCGTTCGAGCTGCGCCAGCGCGCGCCGTCCCTCCTCGAAGAACACCTGCCCGGCGGCCGTGAGCTGCACGCGGCGGTGGCTGCGATCCAAGAGCTCGACCCCCAGCTCGCGCTCCAGCGCTTGAATCTGCTGGCTCAGCCCCGGCTGCGCCAGGTGAAGGCGCTTTGCCGCCCGCCCGAAGTGAAGTTCTTCGGCGACCACGAGGAAATACCGCAGATGACGGAGCTCGACCATTGATAAGTGTCGCTTCTCGATCGACGCAAACTATCTATTGGATCCGGCGCGCGACGTCACCCACGATATGCGCGTCCATCGGAGCTCGCGCGTTACGGCAGGTGTGCCGCGCGAAGGCGGCCGGGCGCGCGTAGGGCACGAAGCTGCGGCCCGACGCGTTCGTCCGCCACGGCAACGGCGAGATCGCCGCCCACGCCGGCGCGCTGCGGTGGACTGCGCTCGCGAGGAACGCCCCATCCATGTCGCTCTCTTTGTCTCCACTTTGGCTGAAGTTATCGTTGATGCCGCTCTTGCTCCTCTTGGTCGCGTGGACCTCCCGCCGTTACGGCCCCCACGTCGCCGGCCTCGTCACCGGGCTGCCCGTGATCTCCGGCCCCGTCTCCGTCTTTTGCGCCATGAGCAGCGGGGCGAGCTTCGCGTCCCATGCTGCGCCGGGCGCCTTGGCAGGGTTGGCCGGGGTGGGGGCTTTTTGCGGCGCCTACGGGTGGGCGTCGCACCATGTGTCTTGGCCGCGGGCGCTGGCGTGTGGGCTGGGCGGTTTTTTGGCTGTGTCGGTGATCGTGCAGCACCTGTCGCAGACCTTGGGCGTGCTGTCGCTCGCGGCGTGGGGGGCGTTGGTGGCGGTGCGGTTGGTGCTCGGGCGCGCGGCGCCGGGGGACCGGTGCGCTTCGGCAGAAGTCGTAGACCACGACGTAGTGCGTGCATCCGAAAACTGGGAGCTGCCCGCGCGCATCGTGCTCGCCACCGGGCTGGTCGTGGGGTTGACCGCGGTGTCGGAGCGTCTGGGCGCACGGTGGAGTGGCATTTGCTCCACGGTGCCCGTTCTCTCGGCGATCGTCGCGGTCTTCACCCATGCGCGCGACGATGCCCGCGCCGTGCGCGTCTTCTTGACGGGCGTGGCGGGCGCCTCCTTGGGCACCGTAGGATTTTTCGTCGTGGTGGGAGGCCACCTCGCCGCGGGTGCGTTGGTCAGCACCTATGCGCTGGCGCTCGGCGCCACCTTGGTCATCCATGCGCTCTCGGCGAAGCTGGTGGTGCCTCGGGGATCGCGGCGTGCTTCAGGGTGAGGGCGACCGCTCGGCGACGAAGAGATCCGTCATCCGGCGGAAGGACGCGTCGGCGTCCGTGCTTGCAAAGTAGTAGAGGCGGCAGCCATCGGGCGAGAGCCAGCTCGGCCCCTCGAAAAGCGGCGTGCTCAACTCGCCGACGAGACGTGGATTCGTGAAGTGCTGCCCCGAATCGATCCTTTGGGCGGTCCAGATATCGGTCGGTATGCCGTCGCCATCGGGATCGGAGCCACGTTGTGCTGCCCAGAAAATTTCCAACCCGTCGGCGCTGAGAACGGGCGCGATGTCTTCGTCGTTCGCGGTGAGCGTGAGCACGCGCTCCCGTTCGGTGAACGATGCATCCGCCGCCCAATCGTCGCCGGTGATACGCATGCGATAGAGCTCGAGAGAGCCTCCCCCCTCCGGACCGGAGGAGAACCAGAGCTCCCTTCCTCCATCGAAAAGCTCATACAAAAATGGATGCAGCGAAGAACGATAGAGGTTGACGCTTTGCGGGAGCTTTTCGGGTTTTCCAAATTTGGAAGGGTCGCCAACTCCTCCTTTGCACGGGCTATCTCCACGTTTCGCGAAGTACAGGAGTTCCTGGGACGCGCCGTCCTGCGCGATGGCCGAAAAAATCACCCGCATGCCATCGCTCGTGATCGTTGGAAATTCTTGTCCCCAGTAACACTGCCCGATATTTTCGAGCTCGCTGCCTTCTTTGAACGTGTCGCCAATGGCGTCACGCTTGGCAGTCATGAGGTGCCACGGGTGTCGGTGCCGTCCCCCCTCCTCCGACTTGGCAAGGGCGTAATACATCACGAGCTCATCGCGCGACAGACGTGCACCCCGTTTGTCACCCGGCACATTGTCGTCGATGCGACGCGGGTTGAGGAATGGCTTGTTCACGTCGCATTTGCGCATCGGCAGTACGCCGGCCTCCGTTCCCCCATCCGGCGGATGCAACGAGCCCATTCCCCCATCGATGGCGACGATGGCAGGCTCGCTCGGCAAGCACGCGCTCCACCCCACGAGCACCGCGGCGGCCACGGAAAACGACACCAGCGCCGCCCGAACCATCATCAACGAGCTTCGGTTCGTCATTTGGCCCCCAAATCCGCTCAAAACGTGAACGAAACACGCGCACCCGCCGCGCGCGGCCCCAGCTCGGGCAAACCTCGAAGACCTCCGAGAGATCGACGCGACGGATCTTTCGCCGTCGCAAAAAGGTAAACGCCCACGCCGAGGGCGACGAGCCCCACCCCTCCAGCCACGAACCCAATGGCTCGATTCGTCCCCGCATCATCGTGATCGCGCACGCTCGCGTCGCGCTGGATTGCAGCGTTGGTGCGGTCCCCGCTTCGTTCGAAATCGTCCGCGCGCTTCGCCTCCCGGTCGGATTGATTGCCGAGGAGCACCGAGCGCACACCGAAGAAAACCCCAGTTCCCAAGGCGAGCACGCCCGCACCGCCCACGAGCAGACCAAGATTCCGCTTTGCACCGTCGGGCGATGCCGCATCGGCCCCCATCTCCCGCCCCGCCTCCGGCGAAGACGGCGAAGACGACGACGGCACGGTCACCGGCGACGCAACCGTCGCCGGGCCCACCCCCGGGGCGCCTTTCGTCATTTCCGCCCCCGCATCCTCGAGCGCCGGCACATCGATGCGCAACGTACCCGCCCCTGGCGGAACGACGACGGTTCGACGCCACGCCACCTTGTTCGGCGCCGAGGCCATAAACGTATGTTCACCGGGATCGACGGGGAGCGGCATACCCCATGCGCCCGGCTCCAACTTTTGCCCGTCGAGCACGATCGCCATCGACGCGCTGGGCCGCTTCACATCGAGCACCACCGCATACCGCTTCTTCTCGAGCTCCGTCGCGCGGTCGCGCGCAAACGCGGCACGGTCTTTCTGCCGGCGAAGCTCGGCCAGCTCCGCCGCGCGCATGAACTCGGCCCACGCGCTCGCCGTTTTTCCTTCTTTCTCGTGGCAAACCGCGAGATTGAGCAAGGTACCCAAGGCGGGTTCGATCCGCTGGCTCTCGGCGAACTTGATGCACGCCTCCGCCGTGCGGCCAGCATGCGAGAGGCGCTGGCCTTCACGAAAGAGCGCCTCGGCAAGAGGCCCCGATTGCTGCGCGCGGGCGAGCGGCACCACCGCCATGGTTGCCGCCACGGCGAGGGCCGTTACGGTGCATCGCATGGGGCCGATGGTGACCCATCGCAAGCGCCATGTCGACAGCGCCGCCACGTATGCGGCGCACCTGGCGGCTCAACCGCGTGACGAGTGCACCATGTGCGCCGCGAGCAGCTCGTTCGCGCGCCTTTTTAGGGTGGACGTCTCCTTGTCATCCTCCGCGATGGCATAAAGACGCGTCTCGGCGTTGCCCTCGAGGATGGGGTTTTCGCTGGCCAGCAGCTCCCCCAGCCGCTCGATGGCTTCGGGGGTTCGAAGGTGGCTCAAGGCCCAGATGCATTTCACGCCGAGGGCAAACGCTTCATCGTCGTCGCGATAAGGAAACGCGGAGAGGGCGGCGTGATGGAGAACTTCGGCGCTGACGGGGGCGCCCGATGGGATCAGACCGTCCAGCGCATCGATGACGTCCTCGTGGCGCGTATGCCAATCTTCGGCTGCCAAGGTGTGCAAGGTATCCACGTAATCCGGGGTCATCCCGAGCGCAAAACCGATGAGGAGCCCGAACTCGACGTCGTCGGCGTCGTGCTCCCGGAGCGCGCGGCGCAGCACATCGAGCCCCAGCGCACGGGCTTCGCTCGGGGCGACGGGGAACTGACGATAGAACTCGTCCTTCGAGAGCTCACGCCCCAGGAGGTCCAGAACGAGTTTCTGCTGACGCTCATCGAGAAAGGACATCGAGTGCTCTCCTTCGATTCCTTCATATCAGGATACACCGACTGCGCATGCCCGCGGCTTCACTGCGCGGATCTTCTCGTGTTGCGGCCGTACCCAGCTCGACATCAATCTTGGCTCGACCATTTCGAAAAACGCGCGAGAATGCGCCTCATGTTGCGACGACGGGCCGGTGCCTGCGTCGGATGTGGCACCCGCCCTCGCCGCGGGAACTCGAACGAGCCACTTCGCCCGCGGGGGGCGGGACTGCGTAGGCCGTTCGGGCCGCGACGGGCGGCGCGGCCCCGGCCCCTCCGCGAAACTCGCCAAATCGACAAGCAAAACGCGCCTGCTCGAAGAAATGGACCGCGATGCGCGCAACTTCGGGCGGCGGCGCGTATCACCCGAGCATGCGAACGTTTTTCTCCCTCCTCTTGGGATTGTCGATGGTGACGGTTTGGTCGGCCGCGTGCAGTGACTCGAACTCCGCGAGGCCGCCCGCCGGCCAAGGAGATGCAGGGGATCCGATAGGGCCCCCGGTTCACGCCGCGGTGGGCCCGGCAGGAGGGACGATCGCCGCCACGGGGGCGACGCTTCGCATTCCGGCGGGCGCGCTCCAGAGCGAGGTGAACATCGTCCTCACACCCCTCGCGGAGGCCGCACCGCAAGGATATTCGAGCCGCTCCCCGATTTATCGGTTCGAGCCCGATGGGCTCCAGTTTCGCGTGCCGGCCGAGATCGAGTTTGCCGTCGATGGCCATCGCGCAGAAGACACCGTCTTTTGGAGTGAGCCCGACGGCCGCTTCACGGCGCGCCCGTCCACCGCGCACGAGGGAAAGCTGCGGGCCAACGTGGTGCACTTCAGCAAAGGCTTCGTGGGCGAGCAGCGCGCCGACGCGGGCGACGCCGGCATCGCGTGCGAGACGAGCCCCCGAAGCGAGGTTTTGCGGGCAGACGCCGCCGACGCTTCGATCGTCTGGAATGGTCAGGGCTACGGGGTGGCATGGAAGGACCAATCAGTCCTCCACTTCATGCGGTTGGATGTCCAGGGCAAGCCCATCGGCGATCCCATTTCGATTGAGAATTATGGATACGGCGCCAAGCTGGTCTTCAACGGAACGGGATATGGGCTGGCGTACGTCGCATACGACTCGAACCAGAACCGCATCGTCCAGTTCGTGCGGCTCGATGCGTCGGGCCAACGAATCGGCACCCCGCTCCAAGTCGGCTCGGCCGATGTGATCAGCGATCTCGACGTGGCGTTCCAAGGCGGTCAGTACGGAATCGTATGGAGGAAGAACCAGAGCACGAACACCGATATCCTCCTTCTCCGGGTGGACGCGGGCGGGCAGAAGGTCGGCAACCAAATCGTGCTTCGCCATCGCGCGGAGGTAGCAGGGTCCGTGGCCATCACCGCCTCCAATGGCATGTACGCCGTCGCCTGGTCCGATTACCGCCATGGGGCATCGAACAGCGAGATCTATTTTGCGCGGGTCAATGTGGAGGGGGCCACGATCGGCGCGGAGGTGCGTGTCACGGACGACGCGAAGAACTCCCAGCTCCCCGCCATCGCATGGTCGGGATCGCACTATGGCATCTTCTATTCGCAACAGACGGAGAGCGGCGGGCAGGAGCGCTTCGTCCGGCTCGATGCAAACGGGCAGCGCGCGGGCGACGACGTGGTCATCGCGAACGATGCCCGCATGGATAGTCGCGCGACCCGCGCCATTTGGACCGGCACCGGCTACGGCGTGGCGTTCGCACAGACGGACGGCGCCAGCCTCCATCGCCTCGCGGCCGATGGAACACCGACCGCACCTCGCATGGCCCTTGGCGCCGGCACCGATCCCCTCCTCGCATGGGGCGGAAACGCATACCGCGTCATCTGGCGCGTCCCCACGGGGCCGCAGTCCTACGATTTGCGGATCAGCTCCGCTTTGTGTCCCTGATCGGTCCGGGACCCTTTCGTGCCTCGATGAGGAAACGGGTGGTGTGCGCCACGAAGGGTCCCTCCTTCTGCATCTGCTCGTGCAAACGAAGCAGCGGCGCGCGGTATTGCGCGACGGTAAAGCCCGGGACGAGCCAAATCACTTTTCGCAGAAAGTACACCACCGCCCCAACATCGTAGAATTCGGTGTGCAAGGATTCGAATCGTAGGTCGGTGACCTCGAACCCCGCCGCTTCGGCCGCCGCCTTGGCATCGTTCGGATCGCGCTGGCGGCGCACCTCGGGCGGCTGCGGTCCAAGAAAATACTCGACCAGCTCGAACACGCTGGCAGGGCCCACCTGTTGCGAAAAGTACGTGCCCCCTGGCTCGAGCACGCGCGCAATTTCGTCCCACACGGTGACCACCGGGTGACGGCTGACGACCAAGTCGAAGGTCGCATCGGCAAAGGGAAGCGGCGGCGCATCGTCGTGGGCCACCACCGCGACCCCGCGCGGCCGCAACGTCTTGGTGGCGCGCGCCACGTTCGGCGGCCACCCCTCCGTCGCCACGGTGAGGGTGGCGAGCTTCGGCACACCTGCGAGCACCTCTCCCCCTCCCGTTTGGATGTCCAGCGCCGCGGCCGATCGCGCCATGCGCTCGCCCATGCTGCGCGCATATCCCCATGAGGGACGCTGCTCCGTGGCCCTCCCATCGAGCCACGAAAAATCCCAACCATCGACCGAAACCGACTCACCTTCCGCGATCAACTCCTCGAACGTGCGCTCCATACGCGCCATCGTGGCAGCTCGCGCGTCTGTTGTCTCCCCTGCGCTGCGCGTTCGTTCATGCCGAGGACGTGATCGCATGACACACACGTGGCGGCGCGAGCTCCGCAACAATATCTGAATAAAGGACGAGCGCAGCCTGTCCATACCCATGAGAAGTGGTCACGAAACCCCTTTAAGGAAAACCCACCCCGATGATAATTATACATCGAATGCGACAGGAAGGAGACGCGCAATGCGTCCAGTCACGCACCTGATTTGCAGGTACCAGCGCAGCGCCCCGAGTCGCGGATTTCCTCGAGCTCGGATCGTGATCTCCTGGCCGCGCGCCGCCGCCGTCCTCGCTCTCCTTGCTCGCCCGAGAAGCACCGAGGTCTTCGAGGAATAACGGCGACGGTTCGCCGCCCCGTGCATCATCGTCCGCCGCCCGCCGTCGTCCAGACTCCATTCGGCATTGCCCGGCGCAATTTCGTCCTCCTCAAGGGACCACGTCGGCCGTTCGAGGGTCGCTCAGCAGGGCCCGAAACGCCGCGAGCTGCTCGCCTTTCAGCTCCCACGAGCCGGTGGGCGCGTTGAGACTCGAATCGAAGGCGGACAGTCCCACGACGCGCGCGCCCTTACCATCCTTGTTCGAGCCGGCGGCGTGATTGTACCACTCCCGCACGCGAGCCCCCGCGGCGGCATTGGTGCCGCGCATCCCCCACTCGCCAACGGCCACGTCGACCCCGCGGTCCTTTGCCCACTTCCGAATGGTCAACCACGTAGCATCGATCAAGGACGTCTCTTTTTCATTGTAATGATCCACACCGATGAAATCGTAAATACCGGCGGCCCACCATTCATTGGGATTGCGGCGGGAGGCGGGGTTCCACGTCCATGACATCAGGATCGGCGCCAAGGCTACATTGGTCACACCGAGCGCGCTCATACGCGCACGCACACGGCGGTTCATGGCGATGTGGCCTGCCGGACCGGCGGGATCGTCGGGCTTGTTGACACCACCGCCCCCCTCGGGCTCATGGTGCACGGTGAGCCAAACGGGCCCGCGCAGCCCGGCGAGCGCAGAGAGCATTTGGTCGATCTCCGCGTCGAGCTTTCCCGCCCCCATGTCGGCCCACGATGGCGGCTTCACCGAGACCCAAGGCAATCGGCTATGGGCCAGATCGTCTTTTGCCTTGGTGAGCATCGATCCCGTTCGTTGTTCCCATCGCCAAAACGTTCGCCGTACGGCAAGAACGTGCCCGGCGGCCGTCTCGTGCCGCGCGACCGGATCCCCGTTGCCATCGATGCCGGCTCCCCACACCAATGTCCCCGGTTTGGCCTGACCGGGGTACGCGGGCGCGGACACCGCGGCCTCGATGGCGTCCGTCTCCACGGGGTTCGCTGGTTCGGTGTCGAATTTTTCATCGGCCGCCGCACAGGCCATGGCCGAAACGCCCATGGCAACGAGTAAAATTCCATTTTTCATGGTCTTCGTAGTGGTCATTGAAAAACGGCAAAAGCACGATGCATTCCACCATCGCATCGCCTTTTCCGGCCGCGCCCCCCATGGCACGAACGGCGCCGAGGACCATCGAGCGGCGGCGCCGTGCGATCCGTGCGATCGAGGGCGATCTCACGGATCGCACCAGCGAAGATCGGCTCAGAGCCCCATTCGGAGCGCGACCCCATCCAGCACGGCGTCCAAGCCGACTGCGAACACGGCGGCCGCTCCCGGGTGCGAGGCATCGCGCATCACCTTCGTCAACATCGGGAAATCGCCCGAGGCCAACACCTTCGCCATGTAAGGCCCCATGGCATGCTGCCATTGCTCGTGATTCA
Organism: Sorangiineae bacterium MSr11954; assembly: GCA_037157815.1. Classification (NCBI taxonomy): domain Bacteria; kingdom Pseudomonadati; phylum Myxococcota; class Myxococcia; order Myxococcales; family Pendulisporaceae; genus Pendulispora; species Pendulispora albinea. The sequence goes on along the minus strand of CP089984.1, from coordinate 11,784,389 downwards.
TCCCGCTGATTCGCTCGGCGCGTTCTTCGGCGAGCTCCAAATTGATGGCGCCGATGACGTACGCGTCGATCACGGCGGCTGCGCGCAGGACGACATCGATGTGCCGATCTCCGAAGGCCGACAACACGGCCTCGTGGTTCCTCAGAGCATGGGGTCCCAAACGCGGGCGGCCGCTGAGCAGCTCGATGAACCATGGATGGCGCTTCGCCATGCGCCGTGTCTCGTTGGCCATGGCGCGAACGTCTGCGCGCCAATCGCCACTTGAAGCAGATATATCCATCTTGCCATACACGGCGTCGACCATGAGATCGAGCAAATCCTCTTTCGTGGAGAGCCAGCCATAAAGCCGCATGGGCCGCGTATCCAATACGGCCGCCACTTTTCGCAAGGAGACCCCCGCCACCCCTTCGGCGTCGGCCAACCCGATGGCCGCATCTACGATGCGCTCGCGACTCAAAGGCGCCAGCGCCGCGCGAATCGAAGGCTCCGGCCGTTCCCAAATCAGCAGATCACCCTTTGGCTCTTTCGGTTCCCGCGGCTCGCCCATGCACTTCGCCTTCGCTCCCTTGACGTGTGAGTCACAGTACAGCATACCTCCACGATACAGTGTATCATTTCGATACGACGTATCTCTCAGCGAGGACCGGAGGCACGGATGGATGAAGAAACAACGGCAGTTCTCGTGGTCGGAGGCAGCCTCGTCGGTTTATCGGCTGCTCTTTTCCTCGCATGGCACGGGGTGCCAACCGTGCTGGTCGAACGTCATCCGGGCAGCGCGCCGCACCCGCGCGCGATCGGCTACTCCCCGCGAACGGTTGAATTGTACCACAGTGTAGGTTTGGAAGATGCGCTGCACGTGGCCACCTCGTTCGCAGGCGCCGCGAGCGTCCGCCGCGCGCGGGTCACGAGCTTGGTCGACCCACGGCGCGAGGAGCTCCCCTGGCGCGGCGGGGATATGCCGGCCACGTCGATGGAATACTCACCGTACACCAGCATCGCGGTCCACCAAGACGAGTTGGAGCCCATTCTGCGCGCGCGCGCCGCCGAGCTGGGGGCCGATCTTCGCTTTGGGAACGAGCTGGTTTCACTCACCCAAGATGGCAACGAGGTGCGCGCGAGGATCCGCCAGCGCACCAGCGGCAAGGAATACGTCGTGCGATCGCGTTATGCGATCGCCGCCGACGGCAACCGCAGCTCCATCCGCGAGCAGCTCGGCATCGGCCGCGGCGGGCGCGGTTTCTTGCGCAATGTGCGCAGCGTGCTCTTTCGCGCAGTGCTCGACCACTACCGAGACGACGGGTTCGGGCAGTTCGTCATCGATGGACCGCCGTCCGCCTTTCTCGCGGCGTATGGGGATGGCCGCTGGCTGCTCGTCTTCGACGGGGAGGCGGAGCTCGACCCGCGGGAGATTCGCCGCCGCGTACACGCAGCCGTCGGCGCCGAGGTGGACTTCGAATTGGTGGCCATCGGAGACTGGGAGGTGCGGGGCTCCATCGCCGATCGCTATACGAGCGGTCGCGTCTTTCTGGCCGGAGACGCCGCGCATACCCTACCGCCCAATCGCGGCGGCTACGGCGCAAACACCGGCATCCATGACGCGCACAACCTGGCGTGGAAGCTCTCGGCCGTGCTCTCCGGGCAGGCCGGCCCCGCGCTTCTGGACAGCTACGATCGCGAGCGAAGGCCGATCGCATGGTTATGCCACGACCAACTCTTCGCGCGCGAAGACGGGCACGATCCGGGCGGCCCGCGCATGGACATCCCCATCATCGACGATATCGCCATGACCTTCGGGTACCGCTATCCCTCCCCGTTCGCGCCGTCCGATGGGTCGCTGCCCCCTGCACGCCGTCCGGACCAGTGGTCCGGACAGCCGGGCACGCGGGCGCCGCACCTCTGGCTCTCCGATGCCCATGGCCGCCGTTCGACACTGGAGTCGTTTGGTCGCCATTGGGTGCTGCTCTCGGCCGACGAAACGTGGCGCTCCGCGGGCGCTCGCGCCAAAACGAAGCTGGGATTGGAGCTGGATTACCGATCGGTTCCGCCAAACGATTCGGCCGCGTTCAACCTGGCGAACGGATTGCAACCAGGTGGCGCCAGCCTCGTTCGACCCGATGGTTTCATCGCATGGCGGTCACTGGACTTACCGGCCGACCCGAGCGCAGCGCTCCTTACCGCATGGAGCCAATTGCTGAATCGAATCGATAAGGCAGATTGAATCTGCCATCCCACGAATCCATCCTGCGCCATCGCGGCCGCGTGGTAGCGTATCGAATGAATCGAATTCGCGCCTTGGCGGCCTTGCTCGTTTCGGGATCGATCGCGGGAGCCTTTGCGGGCTGCTCCTCCGACAGCAGCTCGGGAGGGGACACGGGCGATAACCCGTGCCAGCTGCACGCGCAGCTCTCGGGCGGAATCGACGTGACCCTCGAAGGCACCTCGCAAGCCTGTCTGTACTCCGCCCGATCCGTAGCCTTTGCACCGCTCGACGCAAAGGTCGTGGTGTCGTTGATCATCCGGAAGATCGAGCCCGGACAAACCGGAACCTTCGACGCCACCCTGGGCGTCAGCCGCGGCGGGGATCGATGGGAGGGCGCCAGCTGCACGCTCGATGTCACCAGCAATGTGCCCGCACCGCCGCCCCGTGACGCTGGATTGTCGTTCAATCCCCATGCCTTGAAGGGCAAAGGCTCATGTTCGACGCAGGCCGTCTATCGCGGTGACGCAGGCGCAAAGGCGCCCGTGACCATTGCGCCCTTCACCTTCGCCTTCACCACACTCTTCTACTGAGATCCGACACAGCACCGGCGCGGCTTCGCGCGGGGCCTCGGATGCGTCGTTCCTCGTTGCCAAGGGGCATGATGGGCCTACTGTGGATTCATGTTCCGAGCCCTCCGCATCGCCACCCTGGCCGCCGCCGCAACGCTCATCACGGGCTCCGCGCGCGCGGATGAACCCACTGACCTGTCGGACGACCTCGAAAACGACGCACAACCCGTGCGCTGCGAGTTCACACCGACACCGGAGAACCCCGCCGCCAAGCCGGTCCGCATTCCGCGACCGTTGGCCGCATCGCATGGCACGGTCGATATTGCCTTTCTCACCAACTACGGCCCCTTCGTCGTCCGAATGGATCGCGGCAATGCGCCATGTGGCGTGCACAACTTCGTGCACCTCACACGGAGCTGGTTCTACAACGACACGCAGTGCTTCCGCCTCACCAACACGGCGCGCCTCGGCGTGCTGCAGTGCGGTGATATCTATCGCCAGGAAGAGGGCGGACCCGGCTACAAATTCCCCGACGAGGTGACCGGCAAAGAGACGTATCCGCGCGGCACGGTGGCCATGGGGAACCAAGGCCCGGGCACCAACGGGAGCGAATTCTTCGTGGTGCACTCGCAAGCGAAGATCGCGCCGAACTACACCGTTCTCGGTCAGGTCATCTTTGGAATGGAGACCTTCGACCGGATCGTGGCCGCCGGCATCCAAGATCCCGATCTGGACGGCCTACCGAAATACCCCGTTCGGATTTATTTCGTTCACGTCCTCGCGCAGCGACCCTAACGCGCGCTCATTCGCCCTTGCGCGATGGCCAAGAATCGATTGCGTGCGGACGCGTGGTTCACGATGGGGTTCGGGTACGTCTCCCCCAACGTGATCCCCGCCGCACGCAATACGGCCGCCGGCGCTTCCCACGGGGCGTGAAGGTGTTTATCGGGCAGGCGGGCGATCTCCGGGATCCAGCGCCGCACATAGCCGCCGGTGGGATCGAATTTTCGGCCCTGATCGATGGGGTTGAACACACGAAAATAGGGCTGCGCGTCGAAGCCGCACCCGGCGGACCACTGCCAGCCCGCGTTGTTCTGCGCCCAATCGCCGTCGGTCAGGTACTTCATGTAGTGGGCCTCGCCGCGGCGGTAGTCGATGAGGAGATCCTTCACCAGGAAGCTCGCGGAGATCATGCGGGCGCGGTTGTGCACGAAGCCTTCGCCGAGGAGCTGCCGCGCCGAGGCATCGACGATGGGATACCCCGTTTTGCCCTCGCACCACGCGCGCCAGCCCGGCTCGTTCGGCTCCCAGGGAAACGTCTCGAACTCGGCGCGGCGCGGGTGCTTCAGCAAATTGGGATTGTTCCACAACACGGCGTGCGTGAACTCCCTCCAGAGGAGCTCGTTGGAGAAGCTCCGCCATGCTTTGGGGTTCGTGCGCTCGAGGGCGCGGCGCGCGGCCGTCCACACGGTGCGGATGGATAGGGTCCCGAACTTCAAATCGGCCGACAGGCGGCTGGTGCTCGCGAGGTCGAGCCGATCGCGCTCGGCATCGTAGCGTTCGGCGGCCGATGCGAGAAATCGGCGGAGGCGTTCGCGCGCGGCGCGTTCTCCTCCTGCGAGCAGCCGGGGGTTGTGTGCGATGCCCAAGCTCTCGAGCGACGGCAAGGTCGCCTTGTCGGCGCGAATGTCGTCGGGAAGCGGGGGCAGCGTTTTCGGCGCCCGAAGCGGCGATCCCACGCGAACGACCGCCCGGTGAGCGCGCGCAAAGGGCGTAAAGACCGAGTACGATTTGCCCTCGCCGGTGCGGACCTCCTCGGGGACCGCGAGGGTCTCGCCCTCATGGAGCTCGAAGGGTACATGAAGGCGCTCGGCCACGATCGCATCGCGTTTGCGCGCAAAGGGCTCGGTCCATCGCTGCGCGAGCACCTTGTCCACGCGCCATCGACGGGCGAGGCGAGGGACCACCTCGATGCTCTTGCCCCGGGCGAGCACCAACCCCGACCCGAGCTGCTCCAGGTTCGACTGCAGCGCGGCGATCGACTCCAGCAGAAACTGCATGCGGTGCGGGAGCTCGCGCGCGCGCTCCGGCGCGAAAAAGTAGGGATCCAGGACGAAGAGGCCGATCACCTCCCCGTGGCACGCGGCCTCGCATAGCGGACCATGATCCGAAATACGAAGGTCTTTTCCACGAAACCACACCAGCGTTCGCATCGAGGTCGAGCTCACGGGCGCATGATACCCGCGGGCGCTCGGCGCGAACAGCCAACCGGCAGCTCGATACCGGCACAGGTGCTCGGGCGAAACATGCACGGAACATCGGAGGACTCGAGGGTAGGATCCATGACATGGCTGTCGCACGCGCAAACACGAATGCCCCAATGCAAAGCCGCATATCCAGAAATTCCACTCAATAGCTTTTTGCCTCGGCGACGATTGCTGCTAGACAACCACTTCACGCACCGGTCACGACCTGCGTAAACAAACGATAAAAACCACCCCAAAGCGGGAATCGCATCAACCGCCCTCATCCTGTTCTTGGCTCGAAGATCGATGACGAATCCTTCGTTGAAGAACATCGCGGCGATGTTCACACGGTACGCAAACCTGACGTTCGGCGGGGGCAGCACGACGATCGCGGTGCTTCAACACCAAATCGTCACACGGCGAAAATGGATTTCGGATCTCGATTTCCAATTCGCGTACGCATTGTCGCGGGTCACGCCCGGGACGAGCTTATTGGCCTTCTGCACCGCCATCGGATGGCTCACCCGGCGCTGGACGGGCGCGGTCGTCGCGCTGGGCGCAGCCTCCGTGCCGTGCTCGGTCATCGTACTCGCTACGACATACTTCTACGAGGCGTGGCACCACAACGAGGCGGTGCGCGCAGGGTTGAGCGGGGCGCTGGCCGCGGCGGTCGCCGTCATGGTGAACACGGCGTGGGTGATCGCCGCGCCCCATCTCCGCGCCGCGCCCGTCAAAGGTCTGATCATTGCGCCGGCAGCCATGGCGCTCGTCGAGCTTCACTCGTTTTCGCCCTTCGAGGTGCTCCTGCTGGCGGGGGGTGCGGGCGCGCTCTGGCCTGCACCGTCCGCGCATGCCGCACCGCCGAGGCATGCCGCGCCGTCCGCGGAGGCGCCATGAAGTTTCTCACCTTGTACCTGGTCTTCTTGAAGGCGACGTCCACGCCTCTCGCGGGCCTGGCGTCATTGCCCATTATCCGCGAAGAGCTCGTCATCGACCGGCAGATGCTCACGGACCAACAGCTCAACGCCGCCATCGTCATTACGCGCAGCACCCCTGGCCCGGCGGGCGTCTATGTGGTGAGCATCGGCTATTTCGCAGATGGTGTTCTCGGCGCGATGGCCGGTTGGCTCGCGATGGCAACACCGGCGCTCGCCATTTTGCTGCTGCTGCGGTTCATTGGGCCGCTGGCCGAGCACCCGCGGGTCAAGGGCATGTTGCAAGCGGTCGTGCTCGCGAGCGCGGGGCTGCTTCTATCGTCGACCCTCCCTTTGGCCCGCGACGCGATCGTGGGGCCGCTCACCTTGTCGATCGCGCTGATCGCGCTGGTCCTCCTCTTCGCATCGAAGAAGGTCGATGCGCTCTGGGTCCTCGCCGCGGGCGCCGCCGTGAGCCTGCTCGGGGCCACCGAAATCCTCGACTTTCCGCAGCTGGCGGGCGAGCTCGAGAGCTTCGGAAAGAGCCGGTCCACACCGTAAGCACCGTGGCGCGCCGGCTCACCCCGTTCGACGCAGCCGCAGATCCTCGATGGATTTTTGAATGAAGCGCTGGGTGATGGCAGGGAGCCGCGCGGGGCCTCCCAGCTCGCGCCCGAGCGCGGCGATTCGCGCAGCATAGCGGCGAACGTCGAATGCCGGCTCATCGGCCAGAGAGAGCGGGTGCGCCCACTGATGGCGAATGGCGTAGGCCGACTCCGCGCGAAGCTTGCTATCGAGCCGTTCGAGGCGGCCGCCAAAGGTTTGGTACCAACGGTGGTAATCGTCGATTCGTTCGAGGGGATATCCCTTCTCTTGGACCCAATCGACGATTCGGTCGAGCGAGACACTCCCTTCGTCATCACTCACCACATGGTATGTCGCATAACCTTGGTGCGATTGCAGCGCGATGGCCGTGAGCGACTTGGCCACGAAGTCGACCGGGAGGCCGTGAAAGCGCCCGGATTCGCGAAACTCCGGCGCGTAGAAGGACCGGGGCGCGATGCCGGTGGCCATCAGGCTGACGAGCAGCCGCGAGAACATGTCGTCCACGTTGATCTCGCCCGGGGCCTCGGAGTGCGCCAGGATCATTCCGCAGCGAAAGACATCGACCGGGCCGCCGAAGCGCTCGCTCAGCCGCTGCAGAAACACCTCGCACGCCCATTTCGTAGCGCCGTATCCGCTCGCATAGCCGCCGCTCGCCGGCCGTTCGGTGCATAATGCAAGCGCGTCTTCACCCTCGGTGATGGGTGTTCGTCGCTTCAATCCCCCACCCACGGATACACTGGAGACGAAGTGGATGGATTTGCGTTTGCGCGTGATCGCGAGCCGGGCGATCTGCACCGTGCCCAGCACATTGGGCTCGAACAGCTGGCCGTACGACAGCGCATGGTTCACCAGCGCGCCGGCGTGAACGATCGCGTCGACCGTTTCGGCCAGCTCGTGCCAGCGGCCGTCGTCCAAGCCGAGCTGCGGTTTCATCAAATCACCGGCCAGGACGACGAGGCGCCCTTCCTTGGCCATGGCGGCCAATCGCTCTTGCAGCGCGCGCGCATGAAACGATCCGCCGCACATGCGCGCCAGGGCCGCTTCGTTCGAGCGCGCGCGCACGATGCAATACAGTCGCCCGTCGGGCGGCAATTGGTCGAGTAGCTCCAAGGCGAGAAAGCGCCCCAGAAAACCGTTTGCACCGGTGAGCAGCGCCGACTTGGGCGGCCCCGGCACGCGCGGGAGGCGCTCGGCCTCGGCGATTTCCCGCGGATCGAGAAACGCCTCCAAGGTCAGGTCGACGGCGCGAACGGTCGCCGCGCTCGGATCGTATCCCGCGGCGACGTGGGATCCCGACGCAACCTGCGCGTTCGGCTCATGGTGCGTCTTCGCACTACCTGGCTTCTTCTGCGCTTTCTCGTCTCTTTGCGCGATCTGCGCTCTTTGCGCTTTTTGCGCGGCAATGTAAGGCACCAGATCGGCAAAGGGGCTCCCCGCCGGGTCGAGGATCATTCCGACGGGCACGTTCACGCCCGTCAGCTCCGCCAGCAGCGCGCTGAGCTCCGCCGCGCTCATCGAATCGCCTCCGAGCTCGCGAAAGCTCCCGGCGCGCGGTGAATCGGCGCCCAGGGTGGCGCGGAGCGCCCCTTCGACCCGCTCACCGAGCGGCCGCTCGCCGTCCTCGCGGAGCCGTGAGAGCTCGTCGCGTTTCGAGGTTCGAAGCTCGGCATAGAGGGCATCCAACTGCGCTCGGTATTTGGCTTTGAGCTTCTGGCGCGCCGGCTTGGAGCTCTCGGTGAGCAGCCCGTTCTGCTGGGTAAAGGCTTCGCGCTCGACGAGAAAGTCGGGCGGCACTTCGTAAGGCTGCAGCTGATTCTTCTTGGCGATGCGCTGAAGCTCGGACCCGAGCAGTCGCCTCAAGGCCCCCGCATCGAGCAGCCCTGCGTCGAGCTTGGCGACCGTCTCGTGCTCCGGAACGATGACCGCGAGGATATGCGACTGAAAGCTGTCCGCATAAAGGTAGATTTGTGAAATGTACGGGCTATCGCTCGCGTAGATGCTCTCCAGCCTCCAGAGGCTGACGAACTCCCCCTGGGCGAGCTTCAAGGTGTTGCTCTTGCGGTCGACCCACACGAGGTGCTCGGGGCCGCGCTGCTCCACGATATCGCCCGTACAGACGTAGCCTTCGTCGTCGATGAGATCGCGGGTCGCCTCGGGGTTCCTGAAATAACCCGGGGTCGCGCTCGGCGTTTTGACGCGGAGCTCGCCGCGCGGATAGGGCCGATCGCTCGAGAGATATCCGAGCTCCGGCACGTCCCGCAGCGTATAGCTCACGTTCGGGAGCGGCCGGCCCTCGGCCATGAGGTAGCCGGCCTCCGTGCTCCCGTACACGTCGAAGACGGGCACTTGGAATGTGCGCTGCAAGAACTCCCGAACGTCCGCCGCGATGGGCGCGCTGCCCACGCGTATCAGGAGCAACCGATCGCCGAGGAAGTGTTCCCGCATCGCGCGTTCGACGGCCTGGCGCAGATCGGGCGTGGGCGGCTCACCGCCGGCGCGCCGCGCGAGCTCGTTTTGATAGACGTGGTGGATCATCTCCGCGACGCGGGGGACCATCGTCAATCGCGTCGGCCGCGCGAGCCGGATGTCTTCGAACAAGCTCGACATGTCGCGCATTCGTGTAAAATGCAAACATCCGCCGTGGAGGAGCGTCTCCGCGGCATTGAGCTGCCCCATGAGGTGATTTTGCGGCATGAAGCTCACGCGAATTTCCACGCGGGGCAGCCGCGCGCGCACCTCGTGCTCGAGACCGAGCTCGCCCTCGAGCGCGCGGCGCAGATGGGTCGCGAGCCCGCGCTGCGTAAACATGACCGCCTTCGGGAGCCCGGTGCTCCCCGACGTATAGAGGAACATCTGCAGCGGATCCTCCTCGCCCGCCGGGACGAAATATGGAATGGGCGCGAGGGTGCGGCCGCGCGCTTCGAGGACCGAGAGCGCCTCGAACGCAGCACGTCCATCCCGATCGCGTTCATGGCCCGGCCACCCCTCGCCGGCCGCGTTCATGACGGCGACATGGCGAACCTTCGTGCTCGTGGGGAGGATCGCGCGCACGGCCTCCAGATCGTCGGCATCCACGATCAAGGTGGAGAACCCGCCCGCGTCGAGCACCTGCTCCAGGTCACCCGCGGGGAGGATCGTCGGGAGCGGAGCCACCACGGCGCCGAGGTAGAAACACGCATACTGCGCAACGATGTACGAGACGCCGGAGAACCCGAGCACTCCGACGAAGTCGCCCCGGCGAACCCATCCTCGTTCATTCAAACCCGCCGCACACGCGCGAATACGCTCCCATAGCTCCGCATACGTCAGCGACGTGAACGGGGCATTCGCCGGCTCGTCCATTCCTCGATGGGCGAGCGCCGGCCTATCGGCAAAGAGCTGGCACGCGCGCTCGAGAAACTCGATGGTATATCGACATTCGCGCAGCATGGCTTCGCTGTCGCGACGCGAGCTCACCGAGCGACGCAGCTGAGGATCGGCTTCGAGCATATCGGCTGCACGCGCACATGAAAGCTCGAATAGGTCGAGGTTGTCGATACCGACTTCCGTTTGGGCTGATTTCATGGGACACACTCCGTCCGACCGCGGCCGCGGGACAGATCCACCGGCGCCGCGCCGCCATAGGCGATTTGAATAGGGTTTGCGGCGTTGCCTTTTCAAGCGACACCGCTCTGAACATGCAAATTATTAACGTGAATTCATTCGCCAAAAGCGATCGCAGCGGAGTCGCTTTGACGACATGCACCGTGCGACGGAGACGAGTCCGCGCTACGGAGAAGCTGACCACCGATTCGGTGCAAACCGACGATGCACGAATCCGTTCATGACGCCGGTAGGTCCGCTCGAACGAGCGACGGGTCGGTGGAGCGGGCGATTTGCACATCACCCGCGCCGGTGCGATATCGGTGCGATGGGGAGCACGACCGCTCGCGCGACGCTATAAAGGTCGGACAGAGGTTGGACGATGAGCACCGTTCCCATCCGGCGCGCCACCGGCGCAGACCTTCACCTTCTTCCAGCGCTGGAAGCTCTGGCCGACACGGTCTTCGACACGTTGGGGTTTGGGGCGCTGCCTGCGCCGGGCACGGTTGAAGCTTTTGCGGGGGCCCGGCTGGTGTTGGTCGCAGGGGATCCACCCGTGGGGCTGGCGCGCCTGGAGGAGGTGGACGGCTTCGCCCACTTGGAGCAGCTCTCGGTGCACCCCGAGCACCACGGTCGAGGCATCGGCGGAGAGCTGCTCGAGGCGGCCTTTCACGAGGCGGTGGCGGTGTTGGGTTACCCGGCCATGACGCTCTGCACCTTTGCAGACGTCGCGTGGAATGGTCCTTTTTATGTCCGGCATGGGTTCGAGCCACTCGAAACGTTGACCCCCGGTCTGCGAAGACTTCAGGAAAAGGAGCGCGCCGAGGGGCTGGAGGCGATGGGGCGGCGGGTGGTGATGATCCGAAGGGCCGCGGGTGGAAAAGCGACTTAACGATTTCGCTGGCCATCGATCTTGACGGGCGCAGCGAAACGTCTTATCGATTACTCGCTGCTATGCGCCTCGCTCACTCCTAAAATCCGATTCGTCGAGCTGTCCGCCGGTCCTCCGTGCGTGACTCCGTAAACGGATCTTCATCGTGTGCCCTTTGCGTGTCCGCGTACCGGTGGTTCACATCGCCGTGGAACGTGTTCGCGCATCGGCGCCAGCGCATATGGCGCATCGATCGTGCGTGGCCGCGTCCATGGAACGGGCGGCGCGCGCAAGGGCTGATTTCTACCTTTTGAAGCACTGAACTGGGCATTCGCGGCAGCAAGCAGCGCGCGAATCGAAAGAAGAACGCATGCGTTCCGATATGTCGAAGGTGATCGTCGAGCGTCCTCGTTGGACGCCGCATCGAAGTACGGGGTCCGCGTATCCACGCAGGCACATCGCCCGCCAATGGGGGCACGATTGGGAGAGCGCACCGCGCAACGAGGCGATGGGGCGCGTCTATGGTGGAAAGTGCTTGAGCGAGAACCTGCAGCCGCTCATACGTTTTCTCCAGAAGAACGTCGGCCGCCCATGGGACAAGGTGCACTCCGAAATCGCGCAGTGGATCGCGTGCACCAACACCGTGCAAAAGCACGTGCTCGACCATCTCCGCAGGATCGTCAACGAGCACGTGGAGTACTCGGGCGACGCCGTGATGTGCCTCTCGTACGCGGGACCGCAACGGTTGTTCAGCTACGGCATGCACATGCAATTTTACGTTTGCCCGCGCACCCGCCTGCTCCGACTTGCCCCACCGCGTGAGCCTTGCGCGGCCTATGCCGCGAAGAAGGCGATCGACCCCAACCGGCACATCCTGTCGCGGGAGCGCGAGCTTCGCCGCATCCACGGCGTCTGGTACGAGATCACCCTGCGCGAGATCCCTCGCGACCCCGCCGCCAACCGCTATGCGCCGCCCGAGTTTGCCATTGTCACCAAACGGCAGCTCGGCACACGCGAAATCGAGCGCCGCGGCCTCTCCAAGGAACGCGGGTCATGATTCGAATCGATGAACGCACACGCATCGTGGCCTCTCCCTCGAGCTGGATCGAGGGAGAAGCCGAGCGGCAGCTCCGGGCGACCGCCGCGCTCGACGGGGTGCGCTGGGCGGTCGGCATGCCCGATTTGCATCCAGGAAAGGGGCACCCCATCGGCGTGGCCGTTCTGACGGATGGAGTCGTTTATCCTCATTTGGTGGGCGGTGACATTGGGTGCGGGATGGCACTTTTTCGCATCGAGCTCGCCTCGTCCAAGGTCCATGGCGAGCGGCTCGCCAAGCGTCTGCGCGGGCTCGAGGGCCCATGGGAGGGCGACAGCGCCGATTGGCTGCGGGCAAGCGGGGTAGAGAGCACGTCCTTTTCGGGCTCGCTCGGCACCATCGGCGGAGGCAATCACTTCGCCGAGCTTCAAGCCGTTCACGCGATGGTCGACGGCGCGCGCGTGGAGAGCCTCGGCGTTCGGGAGAGCACGTTCGTCCTTCTCGTGCACAGCGGCTCGCGCGGGCTGGGCGAATCCATTTTGCGCGCGCACGTCGAACGCCACGGCGCCAAGGGCCTCGAGGCCGAAGGCGAAGACGGCCGCCGCTACCTTCACGCCCACGACGACGCCGTCGCCTGGGGCCGAGCCAACCGCGCCCTCATCGCACACCGATTCGCCGCATCGATCGGCGCCGAGCTCCATCCCTTGTTCGACGTCTGCCACAACGCGGTCCTCCCGCACGACGGCGGATGGCTTCACCGCAAGGGCGCGGCACCGCACGACGTCGGCCCCGTGGTCATCCCCGGCTCGCGCGGCGCCCTGACCTACCTGGTCGAGCCCCTCGGCGATGGCCTCCTCTGCGGCCACTCCCTCGCCCACGGCGCCGGCCGCAAGTGGACGCGCAGCGACGCCCGCGAACGCATCCGCGAGCGCTTCCGCGCCGACGACCTTCGCCGGACCGCGCTCGGCAGCATCGTCGTATGCGACGACAAAGACCTCCTCTTCGAAGAGGCCCCCGAAGCCTACAAACGAATCGACAGGGTCGTGGGCGATCTCACCGATGACCACGTCTGCCGCATCCTCGCCACCTTCCGCCCGCTGGTAACCTACAAAACGCGCCACACCACACGATGATGTTGGCGCCGGCCCCACCATGGCAAACTCCGTCTACCGTTCACCCCAGGAGCCCTTCACCATGCTCGACCTTCGACCCAACTGTGAATGCTGCGACAAAGACCTCCCGCCGTCGGCCCCCGACGCCGTGATCTGCACCTTCGAGTGCACGTTCTGCCGGGACTGCGCCACCGGCCCCCTCGCCGGGGTCTGCCCGAACTGCGGTGGCAACTTCGCACCGCGCCCCATCCGCCCCGCCTCGAAGCTCGCCAAATATCCACCTTCCACGAAGCGGGTGGTAAAGCCCCAAGGCTGCAATCCCAGCTGAAGACATTCATCGGCGCACTATTCGCCCGACGAACGCAAGACGGCAACGTGGTCGCAGCGAGCGGCCGACGCGGTCGATATGCATTCCCATGCGATCTCGGGGTGCTCTAATACGGAGGCCGGGCCTCTGCTACCGCGATGAGCATGGAGTAAACGCGAACAGGCGATGGGCCATGTCCTGGCTGAAGACCGCGGCACCGAACGAGCCGAAAGCCGCGCGCGAGCTGCGACGTCTCGCACGGTAACGGCGGCCACGATCCGCCCCATGCTCACCACCCTTTCATGCTGGGTTTGGTGAGGTAAGCGCGACATCCTCACCCATGCAGCAGCTGCGACGGTCCCGACTGGGAACGGCATGCGGTGCGTCGTCATCGCCTTGGGAGGGGGACATGATGTTTCAAAAGGCGAAGTACTTCGTCGGGGTCTCGGCGGTGTTGGGTGTGGCTTCGGAGTCGGTGCCGATGCGGATGACCGATCTCGGCGCGCTCGATGGAAATGTTTGCACGGCCGAAGGTGTCAATGACGATGGCGGCGTGGTCGGGAGCTGCCGAACGGGAAGTGGTGAGCTCGTGGCCACGTATTGGGCTCCCAATGCAGCACCTGCGGTGTTGGCCCCGCTGGAGGTGGGGCGGTCTTGCGACGCGCATGGCATCAACGCGGCGGGGGTTGCCATCGGGAGCTGCGCGCTCGGAAGTGGAGGCGGGAGCAGTGAAAGCGGAGAGAGCGCGGCGGTACGGTGGGCGTCCTTGCCCGCGGGGCTGCCTCAACGACTCAATCCCGTGTACCTCGACGCGCAAGCGCACGCGGCCAGGATCAATGCGCACGGGACGGTGGCCGGCTCGAGCATCGCCAAAGATGGTGCGGCGAGGCCGGTGATTTGGACGACGGGCGCCGTCACGCCCACGGTGCTTTCGGATTTGAGCCCGCAAGGGACGTCGTGCCGTATCGACGATATGACCGATGAGGAGGAGCCGACCCTGGTGGGCGTCTGCAACCTGGGGCACGGGGGTTCGGTGGCCGTGCGTTGGACGCCATCACCTTCTTACCCCATCACCGAGTTGTCGCCGTTCGAGGGCGGTTCGAATTGCACCGCCACCGCCATCGACGCGCAACGGCGCATCGCGGGCACGTGCGAAACGGCCGACGGCAAGCGCGCGGCGGTGCGGTGGCGCGCGGATGGCACCGGGATGGCCGTGCTCTATGGCGTGGGCGAAGCGGGAGAGCGTCAGCGGCTCGAGGTGACGGGGATGAATGACGCAGGCGTCGTCGTCGGCAATTACACGACGGACGCGGGCCTCGTGCGCGCATTCGTTTGGGTGCCCTCGGACGATGCCGAGAAAGAACGCGCCTTGGATCTCGGCGCGCTCGGCGCAGGATGGACGCACGCGTGGCGCATCGGCAACGATGGCATCGTCGCGGGGACCGCGCAAAATGCGCGAGGCGACCAGGAAGCGTTCGTATGGACGGCCGAGACCGCGCTCACCGGACTGGGCCATCTCGGCGGCGCCTCGAGCACGGTCACCGCCATGAGCGATCGCGGACGCATCGCCGGGGTGAGCAAGACCCGGGACGGCGGCACACACGTCTTTCTCATCACGGAGGGAGGACCTTCACGACCTCCCGCGGGGTGCGAGCGGGCCCGTGCGCTGGGCGCGTATTGAGGAGCCTCGAACGCGGGTCGCCTCGACCATAGGCCGCCTTCGACGCATGGCGCGACGATATCGGCGCCATCAATGTACGTTGACCGGCTCCGTTTTTGCGCCCACCTTCGCGAGCAGCTCTTGGTACCACGACGTCGTGCGGCTCGTATGCTCCGGGAGCGCAAGCGTTCCCCATACGATGGATAACGTGCGCAACGTCTCGTCATTCGTCTTCGTTCGTTGCGCATCCTTGACGGCGTTGGCGCACGGACCATGGGCGTCGACGAGACAGAGCAAACCTTCGAGGTCGATCTCCTGCCCGGCCGGATTGAAAATATACCGGGCGCCCGCGGGGGCGACGGCAATCGACAACGGCGTCGAGGCCAAATCGAGATCGATGACGCTAATGGGCAATCCACTATGAAGCGATACCGCATTGCATGCGTCGACCGCCGCATTGATGGACCGCAGCCCCCCATCCGCCGCCGCACGGATCAAATATTCCGACGCGGGCTTGCCGCGACCGGTAGGCTTATAGCCCCCATGACGCAACAGATCCCGCACCGCGCCACGTATCGCGTCATCATGGTGGATGTGGGGCGTGGTGGCATCGGCACGAAGAAACTCGCCGAGCACGGAAGGGTCGGTCTCGGCGAGCGGCTTTGAAAACGTCGTGACAAAAACGGCAACGTCGAGGAGCGGATGAGGGTCGATGGTCAAGGCGAGCATTGCGCCGAGGATGGCGTAAGTCGGCATCCGTCGAAAGATACAAATGCCCAGACGAGGCAGCCCCAGGCGTTCGTCGCGTCATCGCGCGGCGTAGGCCGTCAGATACGGCTCAGGAATGTGTCCAGTGCGTGATTGAATGGGCCCGGAGATTCCAAGTTGGACAGGTGGCCCGCGTTGGGGATGACGACCAGGGTCGCGTTTTTGAGGAGCGACGCGAGCTTTTTGGCTTTCTCCGGCGGGGTGATGGGGTCTTTTTCGCCGACGAGCACGAGGGAGGGGCCGGGGTAGCGGGAGAGCGCTTCGGCGCTGTCGACTCGGAGGGCCATGCCGCGTTGGGCGGCGGCGGCGCCTTGGGGGGAGTTTTCGAGGACGAGGTTGGTGACCTTGGTGCGGATCGACTCTGGGGTGTCGGGCGCGAGCAGCTGTGGGAGCATGGCCTCGGCGACGCCGCGCATTCCGGATTCCAATGCCTTGCGCGCGGCTTCTTCGCGCTTTTTGCGGGCTGCGTCGTCGTCGGCGGTGGATTGGGTGTCGGCCAGGATCAAGGCTTTGAATCGCTCGGGGGCGCGGTTCAGCAGGGCCATGGCGATGTAGCCGCCCATCGAAACACCGCCGATGACGGCTTGTTGGATTTGCAGCGCGTCGAGGACGGCGAGGGCATCCCCGGCCAGCTGCGCCATTTCGCTGGCCTCCGCCAGGGGAGGGCCGCTTTTGCCGAAGCCGCGATGATCCGGGACGATGAAACGGTATTTCGACGCCAGTGCGTCGAGCTGCGGCTGGAACATGGCGCCGTGGAGCGGATAGGCATGCAGGAGGAGCACCGGTGTTCCGCGGCCCTGGTCGAGGTAGTGGATTCGAACGCCGTCGCGTTCGATGAAGCGATCGGAGGTCATGCCCCATGGATAGCCCGGCCCGCGCCCGCGATCGACCTGGACCGCAGGCGATGCGCCCGTTTGGACGTTCTTGCGGCGGGATGTCGCCGGCAGAGTCAAAATAGTCCAAGCCGCCAGAGGGCTACGGCCGCATGAACGAACCATGAACATCGGAATATTCGGCACCGGCATGGTCGGAGAGGCGTTTGCCACCAAGCTCGTGGAGCTGGGGCACGCGGTGAAGATGGGATCGCGCTCCGCCACCAACGAGAAAGCGGCCAAGTGGGTCGAGAAGACCGGCAAGGGTGCGTCCCAGGGGACGTTCGAGGATGCCGCGCGCTTCGGGGAAATTCTCTTCAACTGTACGTCGGGGGCGGTTTCGCTGGATGCGCTGCACGCGGCGGGGGCGGATGCGCTGCGCGGCAAGATCCTCATCGATGTGGCGAACCCATTGGGCAAGGCCGACCATGGGTTGCCCACGCTCACCAACCCCGGCGACGACTCGCTCGGGGAGCGCATTCAGCGCGCGTTTCCCGAGACGCGCGTGGTCAAGACGCTCAACACGATCAACTGCGAGCTCATGGTGAACGCCGCGCGCTTGCCCGGCGATCATACCCTGTTCATGAGCGGCAACGATCCCGAGGCCAAGGCGTACGTGCGCGCGCTCGTGTCGGACTGGTTCGGCTGGAGAGACGTGATCGATCTCGGCGACATCACCACCGCGCGCGGGACCGAAGGGCTTCTCCCGCTCTGGCTTCGCTTGATGCGCGCGCTCGGAACCATGCAGTTCAATGTCAAGGTGGTGCGCTGAATTCGAAAGGGTTTCCTCCGAAAGCTCGGGGGGATGCAGATCGCACCGCCTATCCCGACAAACCCGGGCGGCCTGGTGCAGGCATGACGCACATCGTTTGATGGGTCGGCACGATGCGCACGAGCTCGAATCCACCCGCGTTCAGGAGCGCGGTGAAATTCGAGCTCCGTGTGCTACTTCGCGTTTCGGCGTAAGATGGGCGAGAACAACTTCGCCAGCCACCACCACGAGGCGCGCCAATTCGCCTTCGGAGCATGGGTCGGCCCCAGCGTTTCCCCGCGCGCCATGCGCTCCAACACGAGGGGGATCTTCTTTCGGAGCATGGCAGCCCAGCCCGCACCGAGGATGAACGATGTGAGCACGGCCGGTAAACCGTCGAAGCCCGTGTGCTCGAGCACGAGGCGCGTCGCCGGCCGTGAATAGAGAATGGCGTCCTCCAGGCGAAAGGTCACCGTGGTGTCGATGGATCCACCTCGCCACGACCAGCGCATCAAGCGCTCGGGATCCATGTCGACGACCTTGCAATGCACGATGCCGTCGAACCCCGGGGCCGGGTCGGTGCGAAAGGTGAATTCGTGCCCGATCTCGGCGACGAAGTCATTGGGCATGAGCCACGTGGCCAGCAATTCCGGATCGGAGAGCGCGCTCCACACCAGGGCGCGGGGGTGAGGATAGATGCGCTCGAGCTCGAGGCTACGCTTCATGGATCCCCGCCCCGCCGCTTGGCGGCCACCCGGTCGAGCGTCCGCCCGAGCGCATCGAGCTTGTTCGTCCAGAAGGTTTGATAATGAGCGACCCAGTCGAATACGGCCCGCATGGGCTGCGGATCCAATTCGTAATAGACCATGCGACCTTCGCGGGTGGTTCGCACCAGCCCGGCATCGCGAAGCACTTTGAGGTGCTGCGATACGGCCGACTGCGTCACGTCGAAGAGCGAGCACAACTCGGACACGTTCTTGTTGCCACCGGCCAGCGAATCGAGAATACGCCGGCGCGTGATGTCCGAGACGGCTCGAAATGTCGCATCGTGCTCCTGGGTCGATCGGTCCATTAGGGTTTCTTAGGAAAGTACTTCTGCGCTCCTTCGTCGAGTTTTTCCTGCGTGGGGTTGGATTTTTGGGTGGCCAGCGACCACCGATGCCCAAACGGATCGGTCACCACACCATAACGCGCGCCCCAGAACGTGTCCTGCAGGGGCATCGCCACCGAGGCGCCGGCCTTCACCGCGCGCGCCCAAACGGCGTCGACATCGGGGACGTCGAGATGGATGGTGACCGGCGTTCCGCCCAGTGCCTCGGGCGTGCGCTTCTCGCCCTGGTGCATCTCGGGAAACGAGTCGGAAAGCATGACCACGCCACCGCGGTCGTCTTCCATGGAGCAGTGAACGATTTTGGTTTTATCGGGCGTCTCTTGCAAACGCGTGACCTTGAAACCAAAGGCGTTTTCGTAGAAGGCAATCGCCGCGCGTGCACGGTCGATCGTGAGATGGGGGGTGATGGAGGGAGCATTCATTGTAAGATGCAACATATTAGATATATCTAATGTGTCAAGGCCCCAGGCTCGCCCTCCCCTTACGTAGGCTGCGCAGTCGTCGGTGAGGACGGACGCGGTCCAGGATCCGTTGCGGAAAGCGACGGGGTTTTGCAGGCGGCCGCGGCGCGCGCCGGGCCAATGGCGGCTTTCGCTTGCTCGGCCGATGTCGATGGCGGCTTTCGCTTGCTCGGCCGACGCGGCGCCTCACTTCGTGCTCACGTAGCCGAGTTGCTTGGACGCACACCGGAGGATCATCATTGTAAGGCCATGCGGCGACGTATCCATCATGCCCGTCGATACCTCGACGACGATGCCTGGCGCCGCGCCTCTGGAATTTAGACGCGCGCCGTTCTCGTGCGGCGGCTGTATTCGCCCGGGGTGATGCCCTCGATGCGCTTGAAATGCCGCGTGAGATGGCTCTGGTCGACGAAGCCGACGGCGGTGGCGGTCGCCCCTGCGCTTTGGCCGGCGAGCAGCAGACGCCGGGCGTGGTGCACGCGCAGCAATGTTTGGTACGAGTGCGGCGGAAAGCCCACCTCCGCCGTGAAGGCCCGCACCATGGCGAATTTCTTCATGCCGGCGAGCGCGGCCAGCTCGTCGAGGGGCACCTCCTCGCGGTAGCACGCGTCGAGGTGCTCCTTGATGGTTCGCACGACGGCATACTGCCCCGCCTTCTTCTTGGCGGCGGCGTCGCGGCGGTGCCGATGAAGGAGCGCTTGCACGCGCCGCCGCGTGGACTCTTCCGGAACGTAGATGCGCACGCAAAGGTCGGGGGCTTCGCGCGGCACGAGGTTCTCGGCGATGAACACGAGCCGGCCGAGCGAGCCTTTGTCGAATATTTTTTTGTTCGCGGAGCCCGCATCGACGCGGGGCGCACGGCGCCCGCCGCGCGACCACAGCTCCTGAAACTCCGCGCTCACCGGCGCGAGCGCGGCAGGGACCTCGCCCAGCCAAGGATCGGATGGCGATTCGTCGAGGGCGGCGCGCAGCTCGTCGAGGGCGCTCTGCGCCTGCTCCTCCCAATTGACGATGATCTTGCGCACGTCGGGCTGCGTAAAGAGGAATACGAACGAGTTTCGCCGCTCCGGTGCGATGGTGGAGCAGCGAAAGAGCGCTTCGCAGGCTTCGTTCCACGCGAGCACGTCGAGACGTTTGCCGGTGATGTATGCAGGGTACAACGGATAGCCGTCGAGCAGCCGCCGCAAGCTCGCGGGCACCGGCTCGGCGCGTACGGTTGCCAAGGCAACGGTCTTCTCCAGGCCCGCCAGCGGTGGGAGCGCGGCCCGCTGCTCGGGCGTCAGATCGAGCGCGTCGGAGATCCAGCGAAGGGCGGTGAGCGACAACCCCATGTCGCGCCCTTCCTCCAGCCATCGGTACCACGATGCCCCCACCCCGGCCCGCTCCGCGACCGCCTCGGGCGAAAGGTCGCGCGCGAGCCGCGCCTCGCGCACGAGCTCCCCCAATCGATGACGTGCGGCCCCGGCAACGCGACGTTGGGGACGAGGCATCTCGGAGACGATTGTCGGAGCGGGGGCGATCATCGCGCCCATTGTATCGATTCCCGCGCGCGGGCGGCGGCCGGCCGACGGCACCTTGGTACATGCCGGTACAGGGGTGTACCGCGCCCCAAAGCCCCTTTCGGTACATGGTCCAAAGGGCGTTCGCCCGGATTTTTCGCAGGATTACCGAAGGACATCCAAGAAGCGTGTGGCATGGGGATTGATGTCTACGGTACATGCCTTCCACGCCCCGCTCCCTGCTCCGCGATGCCCGCGGGGTCGGCGCCGTCGAATACGCTCTTCTCCTCGTCGCCATTCTCTTGGTCGTCGGCGGCGCGTACCGGCTCCTCGGCACGACCGTCAAAGCGCAAGCCGAGTGCGCCGCCAACTTCAACGGACCTTGCGGTGGCCCGGGCAACGGCACGACCCTCCCGCCCAACGGCAACGCGAGCGGCATGGACCCCGCTTCGAACGGAAGCGCGGGCGGCGCAGGCGGCTCGAGCCCCGCAACCGCGGGCAACGGAGCGCCGGGCAACGGAGCGCCGGGCGACGGAACGCCGGGCAACGGAGCGCCGGGCGACGGAACGTCGAGCACGAGCGGCGGATGGTTATCCCAAGTCGCGGAAGCGATCCAGAATCCAACTGGACCGTGGCGCCCGGCTACCTTCGCCGAGAATAACGGCGGAGGCGCGCCAAAGCCCTTCGACGAGACCCTCGCGAAGATTGCCGACGGCGTGTACACGGACATTCCCAGCGTGGACGGGTGGACGCGCATGAACAAAGACGAGCTCAAAGCCAAAGGCATCGATCCCGCCCTCACCTCGACGTGGGGCTGGGGCTATCGCGCAGGCGTGTACACGGACGGCAAAGGGCACTACGTCGTGGCTTATGCCGGCACCGACGATGCCGTCGATGGCGTGATCGACGTCGGCTCCGCCCTCGGTATTTACGGCCCCGATGGCAGCAGCATGAAAGCCGTCACCCTCGCCAAAAAGGCCGAACAAGCGTTCGGAAAAGACAATATCGTCTTCACGGGGCACTCGCTCGGAGGCGATCTGGCCTCGCAGGCCGCCATCGTCGGCGGCGCGCCTGCCGTCACGTTCAACGCGAAGGGCACCGATCCGCGCCTGGCCCTCTCGGTCGCCAAGATAAGCCCCAGCGAGTACAAAAGTCGCGCAAACGACGTGCGCGGCTATGTGGTCAAAGGGGAGATCCTCAACGGGATGCAAGACCATTCCCCGCTGCCCGGCAACCTCGGCCACAGAGTCGAGCTGGCCCCCACCGGCGGTCCCAATGCCCTGGGAAAGCATACGATGGGCGCGGTTCTGGCCTCGATGCGGGTGAATCCGCCGTGGAGGCGCTGACCGCGCGGCATCTGCTATAGAATCGCGCCGCCGTGCAACCGTCGTCGCCTCCTCTCTCTTCGTTCGCCCCCCTCGAAGCCTTCGAGCGCGTGGTCCGCTCCGAACGGCTCGAGCAGCAGCTCGCAGCCACCGTGGCCAAGCTGGCCGAGCTCCCCGAGCTCGCGGACGAAGCGGCATGGCTCGAGGTCGCGCGGCAACGCATCGCGCGGGCGCGCGGCGAGCTCGGGGACCTCCTCACGCGCGTGCTCCGCCTCCCCGAGCTCGAGCCCCTGCGCGGGGAGCGAGGTCGCACCTTGCAGGATGCCGCGCTCGACGCCGCCGAGCGACTGCACAAGGTCATCCGCAAGGCGGCCGGAGGGCGCTCCCCCGTCATCGATGTACTCTACATGAATATGGACCTCGTCCTCCTGCGCCGCGCCGCGCGCGAGCCCTTCGAGGCCTTCTGCGCCGAGATCGATCGCCGCCTCGCCTCGAGCTACTTGAAGCGAATGCTGGCGGACGAAACGTACCTCCCCGTGGCCCCTGCGCTGACCGTGTTGCGGCGCGCGTTCGACGAGTGGCGCACCGTCTTTGCCTCCGCTCCCCTCGAGGATGCCGAGGCCGAGGCCTTGCAGAACGAGCTCTTTGCCGTCGCGCAGCGCTTGGATTTACCGTGCCGGCAAGCCATGTTGCTCGCCGACGCGGCCCTCCTTCCCGCCGAGCACCTTCGCGAGCCCTCCGGCATCTTCGACAAGCCGCGAAAGCGCAGCCCCGCCTCCAAGTCGACCTGAGCTCGGGCGCTCACGCGCTCGAGGGCGCATCGGAGTCGGGCTCCAGATCGCGCTCGTCCTCGGGGACCCAGCCGTGTTTTCGTAAGAAGACGCGGATTTTTCCGAACCATTCCGTCGCGTCCAAGTGTGAGATGTACTCTTCGGTGAGCCACACCGAGCACGGTTGATCGCGCGCCACCAGCACCACCCGGGCGGTCTCGATCTCCGGGCCGACCTGGCTCTCGATGAAGCGCACGGCCGGAATGGCGCTGCCGCCGTCTTGCACGCGCTGAATCGTCTTCGTATCGAGGGTCACGTCCATGAGATCGTCGAGCCGGATCCACGCCTTGGAGCCGTTCGCGCACACTTCGACCCGGCCATGCTCCACACGGAGCACCACTTGCTCCGCGTTCTGCCGCCTTTGCCATCGCCACACGCCCGCCGCAGTCGCAGCCGACACCACCATCCCCACCAGCCCGGCCACCTGCCCCGCGCTGGCCGAGAGCACCGCGCCGATCAGCGCCGCCAATGGAACACCTTGAAGCGCCACCAGCGAGAGCCGCCTTCGATGCTCCCGATCCGCGCCCATGCAGACCAACTCGGCGGGCGGTCTCGGCTCGGGCTCACGGGGCGCGGGTCGTCGGTACATGTCCTCGGCACATTCTAATACGGCCTGCGCCCGATCCTACCGCCTTGGTGGGGGGCGTGGCGGTGTCTGCAGACAGCGGCTTCGGTATTCGCTCGGCGTCATACCGACCCACTTGCGGAACGCGCGCGTGAAGTTGGCGGGATCGGAGTACGCGAGGCGCTGCGCGACATGCTCGATGGCCAGCGCGGGATCTCGGAGCAGGCGCATGCTATCGCGCTGGCGGCGCTCGTCGAGCAGCTGCTGAAAGCTGGTTCGATGCTCCGAGAGGCGGCGCTTCAAGGTGCGGCTCGAGAGGGAGAGCCGCGCCGAGACCTCCTCGACGCCGTTGTAGCCTCCCCCCGGCTTGGGCAGCGCTTCGCGCACCTGGCTCAAAAAGTCGGCGCCGAAACCCAAGAGCAAGAGCTCGCGCTCGCATTGCTGCTTCATGATCTCCGCGCTCACCGCGTTACCAGCTTGGAGCTGCCGATCGAGCAACTCCGATTCGAAGTACAATCGATTGGCGCTCATCCCGAAGCGCACCGGGGGCAGGCGCGCGCGGTACGCGGAGTAGTAATCGGGCTCCGGATAATCGAACCAGATCTCCACCCCGCCGCCGGCATCTTGCCGCGCCTTCCCCAGCTCCCGGGCGAAGCGCCACGCGCCCACCAACGTGATCTCGAGCGTCTGCCGCCGCAAGGCTCCGAGCGGGGTGGCCTCGGTGACCTCGAGGGCGCTCCTTCGTCCCTCCTCGAGGAGCGTGACCTTCACGTTGGGCAAGCGCACGGGGAGGAACTTGACCCCGAACTCCACCACCTGCCGGATCGACGCGAGGCTCATGGCCGCAAAACCGAATAGGCCGTGCGTGGTCACCCCACAACGAAGGCCGATCTCGTAGCCCAGCGCCCCATCGCCCGTGAGCTGCACGGCGCGGTAGAGGAGGCGGTCGAGCTGCACGAGCGAGATGCGCGCGTCGGGTGTGCTCCAAACGGCATCGGGGATATCCAGCCCCGATAACATCCGCGCGCGCGTCGTACCGCGACCGAGGGCTAGCTCCAGGATGAGCAGCCCATAGACGATCGGCACCGTGGGCCGGGTGAGATCTTGCCGGTTCATATCTCGTCAGATGGCCCCGATGGGACGCCTTCCATACGGTATCGCAAACCGCGCTGGCTCAAAATGACAAGCACTTTGGCACGCCCTCCCCTCACGTCCGGATTTGCGCTCATTCGAGAATGATCCAACGGCCGAAGAGCGGCTGCATTCAGCAAGGGAGGTAGGAAATGGCATTCGTACGGTTTCCCTGCATTCCACATATGTGCGCCATCGGGCTCCTCTCCGCCGCCATGTTCTCGGCGTGCGGCGGGGGCGAGGATGGCAAAGGCGCTTCGGCTTCCAGCGGCGCGACCGCCGGCGGCGCGTATCCGCTACTCGGCAATCTCGAGACCAACGGTGGCCGCAACTATGCCGCGCAGTTCTGCGAGAACCAGCCGGACACCGCCCCGCTGCCGCTGGATCCGCGCGAGCTCATCGCCGGCAGCAACATCGACAACAAGAACTACGCCGTCTACTTCAACGCGCCCTACAAGGTCTGCTCGAACGACACCTTGCTCGAGAATCAAGCCAAGCAGAACGCCATTCTGGTGGCCCAGGGCAAAAAGCCCATCTATTCGGCCAAGCCGCGGCCCAGCACGTGCGGCGAATGGCGCGCCGCCGTCGAACGGGGGCGCCAGTATATCTTCTCCAACGCCATCACCGGAGATCTGGTGACCATGGAGGGTATTTGGAACCTGGTGAGGTCACTTGGCTACCAGATCCCCACCGATCCCAAACAGGCCAATGAGCTGCTGAAGGTGTTCTACCAGCGCTACGGTTATCCGCTCAGCCCTTATCCGAACCCCTTCCCCATGCCGGGCGAGGATCCGAACGCCACCAACGGTGGGAGCGTTCAAGGGCCCCTTGGCTTCGTGCAGACGAAGGACGCAAGCGGCCGATGGACCGGCACCGTCGGCGCCACCTGCTACGCGTGCCACCTCGGCCAGCTCGGCACGGGGGAGGTCTCGGGCGACGCGTCCAACTACTTCCGCAAGAACGGTCACCCCGAGATCACGGGCGCCTCGAGCACCGGCTTTTACGCGGGGGCGCCCGGCACGAACATCGACCTGGGGCTGCTTTATCACGAGGTCAACAAGGCCAATGGCGTGTACGGCCCGAACTCGATCCAAGTCATCTTGGACAACCCCGGGTACATGGCCAATCGTTCGCGCGGGGTGAACGCGGCCGACCAGGAGATCGTCAACGTGCTGCTGTTCCGCGAGCTCGGCACCTTGGATTGGCGCGCGAAGCTCGCCGAGCCGGCCTATCTCGGCAAGCTGGTGCCGAGCTTCCCGCTGACCGGCGGCGATCAACAGACGCCGGCGTGGTGGTGGACCCACAACAAGAGCCGTTATCTCTGGACCGGCTTTGGCACCTCGGGCGGCGCGCGCAACAACTTCTTCCCCGCGTCGACCAACAAATACGACGGCGCTTGGAGCAAGCAGCGCGAGGGCGACTTCCAAGATCTGGATATGTGGGTCAACACGGTGGAGGCGCCCAAGTACCCTTACGGCTATTGCTCGAACGCGGACGGCACCCCCGGCGCGGGCGACGATGCCCATTGCATCGACCGCCCGCGCGCCGAGCAAGGCGCCATTCTGTTCCACACCAAGGACCTGTGGGCCGACGACCCGAGCGCGCCCCGCCCGGCCGGTGGCAATGGCTCGTGCGCGGGCTGCCACGGCGTGTATTCGCCGCATTTTGCCCATCAGCCGGGGTTCCTACCGGACCCGCGCCTGGCCGGCTATTCTGGTTATGTCGCCCCGCAAAACGTGATTCGAACGGACTCGGCGGATTCGAGCCTGTTCAACGCGCTGGGCGCGCGCCCTCTGGTTCCACAGGATACGGTGGCCAAGGTGGCCAGCATGTCGTGGATGTTCTATCCCGACGCGCTCCCCGGCTACATTCCGCCGGAGAAGCTCTCCCCGCTCCAGAACCAATTGATGGGCGTCGTGAACAGCGGGGAGCCGGCGCGCCCTGCGAGCGATCCGTGCTCGCCCTTGTCCATCATCGGGTACACCGCGCAGCCGCTGCACGGTGTGTGGGCGGCCGCGCCCTACTTCCACAATGGGAGCGTTCCTTCGCTCTGGGACGTGCTCAACCCCTCGGGCCGGCCCAACGTGTGGCGCAGGCAGATGGCCGTCAAACCCGATCCGAAGACCGACGTCGGCTTCGATACGTCGCTCGGCGCGTACGACTTCGACAAGATGGGTTGGAAGTACTCCGTCCTCCAGTGCAGCGACATCGATGGAGTCGGATATCTGAGCTGCCGCGCGGGTGCGAACACGAAGGTGCCCACCGTTTTGGATCTGGTGACGAACACCTTCAAATCATTTGCCGATTACTTTCCGCCGCCGGCCGAGGCGGTGGATCAGCGCGCCATTTACAACACGAACGCCTACGGCAAGGGCAACCACGGCCACGAGTTCGCCAAGGGATTGACCGAGGCCGAGCGCAGGGCGGTGCTCGAGTACTTGAAGACCTTGTGAGGCGCCGTGGCCCATGCGAGGCGCGCCCCCCTCGGCGCGCCTTCGCGGGCACGGCGTTACTCGGATTCGACGTCGTGGATTTGCTCGTGCTCGGCGCGCAGGATGGTGCTCGCGACGCCGTGCCCGCTGCTCACCTGGGGCGGCTTGGCGGAGTGCACGGAAGCCGCCCCGCACCCCGTCAGGGCCGTGGCGAACACGAGGACGAGCCGAGCGCAGTTCGCGTCGCGCGGATTCACCGCGCGGTTTCTACTTCGGTGCGTACACATGGTGAGAGAGCAGTAGCCGTATGGCACCGCAGCGTTCAAATATTTCGCCAGCTGCGGCTCTTTTCGCGCGCTATGGCGCAGAGGTTGCGCCAATCGCGCTCATCAGCATGGCCCAGGAGCGATGCAACTCGCGCTGCCAATACGGCCACGCATGCGTGCCGCGGCCGTAGAAGTCGCTCGTCACCGGCACGCCAGCGGCCTCGAGGGCCTCGACGAAGGCGCGCGATTCGCCATAGACGACCTGTTCGACGATATCGGGAAAGAGCGCGGGCGCCAGAGGACCGGGCTCGCCATTTCCCGACGCGACGAACAATGGAATCCCGCGGAGACGGGAGGCCAAGCTGGCCGGATTGTGCGCCTCCCACATTCGACGTTCCGCGGGCACGGCGGGATCGCCCCATAGATTGACCCACTGCGGGTAGCGCGGACAGGTGACCGACATGAGCGTGAGGACCATGGGCCCCGTGATGCCAGGGCCACCTTTGCCGTCCCAGAGCGAGTCCACCGCGCCGCTGTACGAGGCCGCCGCCCGGAACATGCTCGGGTTGCGCGCGGCGTACGACATGGCGCCGAAGCCGCCCATCGAAAAGCCGGCGATGGCGCGGACCGTGCTCGCATGAAAGCCGCGCTCGAGGATCTGCCGGAGCTCCGTGAGATGAAATGTCTCCCACGCGGGAGGTCCGAAGCCGCCGAGGTTCCACCAATCGGAGTATTGGCCGCACGCACCTCCGTCCGGCATCACCACGATGACCCCGGTGCTGGCCGAAAGCTTTGCGATATCGGAGTTCGCCGTCCACGCCGTGTGATCGGTGTGGGCTCCGTGCAGCAGGTAGAGCACCGGCCACGTCTGCGTGGCGCCTCGCGACCAGCCCGGCGGGAGGAGGAGGCGGACGTTCGCGACGGCGCGCATCGCCGGCGAGGAGATCGCCAGATCGAGGGTGCGCGCGTCGATCGGCGTCTCCACCGTCACGATCGCACCATCGTCCGAAACCACGGGATCGGCCGCTTGCCAGCGCTCTTCCGTACCACCCGCCTCGTAGCCCGCCGCACCGTTGCACGCCGATGCGAGCAAGGTGCACGTGCATGCCGATGCGAGCAGCGCGCACGGGAGCCCCGGCCGCCATCGCGTCATGATCGTCCCCACGGTGCGTCGGATGATCGATGTAGGACCTCGAGTCGCGAGGAAACGTTGAAGGTCTCGCTGCAAAAAAATCGTGCCGCGCACCCGCGATCCGACCATACGGACCGGCGGCCGAGCGATCGCAACCGCGCGACGTGCCGGCGAGCACGGCGTGGATGCGCGCCGCGGAGCCGTGCACGTGACCGATACGCGCGTCCGAACGCATCGAAATATTCGCCGATGCTTGCACGCGCACACGTTGACGCGGTGAGCTATCGCGTCCATCGCGCGCGCGCCTGCGCCGATTGAATCGATGGATGCGGCTGCGTACTCGTGAACATCACTTAATTTGATAAAGCGAGACACCGTAGCGCACTCAGGGTGCGTGCTCGGCTGCGCGAGCTTCGTGCTGGTATGAGCATGTAGGAGGCACTCGCTGCAATCGGCGCCTCCGTACCACGGTAGGTTATTGCATTCTGCAATCATTTCCGGGAGACCGCGGGTCCTCCGGAGAGGTTTGCGCACGTCCATTTGCCGAGACCATCGCGCGTACGGATCGCGCCGGCCCCCGACGGTCGGCAAGCACTCACTCGAAAGGGAACGATCGATGCAGAACCAGTCTAGGAGTCAGTCGTCGCACGGCAAGAACACGCGAATCCGCTGGGTGCCGATACCGCTGCTCGCGTGCGCCGTTCTGGGCGGCGTCGCGTGCTCCAGCACCGCGGACAGCGCCTCTTCGGAGCTCACGGGGAGCACCTCGGATCATTTGTATGTCCTGAGCACCAACGTTTGGCCCGACAATCGAATCAGCGTATGCTGGGAGACGTCGGGCTCCAGCACGCAAAAGGGGTGGGTGCGGTCGGCCATCGAGAATACGTGGGAGCGAAATTCGAACGTGGATTTCACCGGGTGGGGTTCGTGCACGTCCTCGGGGGCGAACATTCGAATCACCATCGCCGACTCGGGCCCCCGCACCTTGGGGTTGGGCACCGCCCTCGACAACGTGCGCAAGGGCATGCTCTTGAACTTCACGTTCAAGAATTGGAGCACGTCCTGTCAGAATCGAACCGAATATTGCATTCGCTCGATCGCGGTTCACGAGTTCGGGCACGCGCTCGGCTTCGCGCACGAGCAAAATCGGCCCGACACACCCGATAGCTGCGACGAGAGGCAGGGCTCCAATGGCGACACCACGGTCGGCGCGTGGGACGCCATGTCCGTCATGAACTATTGCAACCCGACGTGGAACAATGGCGGAGAGTTGAGCGATACGGACATCGAGGGTCTGCAGCAGTTCTACGGCGCGCCCTGAGCGCTCCGAGCGCTCGACGTTCGCGCGGCGGGGCCGGGCCACGGTTTCCGGGCGAGGAGACCGCCATCGAGGTCGAAAGTTTGCACCAGTCGTGCATACTGGATCCGTGACCCGAGCCACGACCGACAAAAAGCGAACCGTAGCGGCAGCCACACGAGCCCCGGGTTTCCAACTCGGTGAGGGCCAAGCGCGCGCCATGATCCTCCGCGGCGCCGCCAGCGTCTTCGCGGAGCTCGGGGTGCGCGCGGCCTCGGTGGAAGACATCTTGAAAGCGGCCGACGTCTCCCGGCGCACCTTCTATCGGCTCTATGGCAGCAAAGAGGACGTCGCCCTCGAGCTGTACCACCTGGGGACGGACATCCTCCTCGAGACGTGCCGGCTCGCCGTGCGCGAAGAGACGGACCCTCTGCGCCAGTTCGAGCGGTGCATGGACGCGCACCTGCGCAACGCGCGCGAGTTCGGGCGGCTCATCTTCGTCCTGGGCGGCGAGGCGCAACGCCAGGAGTCGATGCTCCACGCGCGCCGCATGAAGGTGCACGATGCGATCATCGGGCTGCTCTCCAGCGGGGGGCAAGACGTCCGCCTGGGCAAACGCATCGACCCGCTCCTGCTCCGCATGATCCTGCTCTCGGTCGAGGCGGTCGTCCGCATCGTGCTCGAGGAGGGCGACGAAGGCCGAAAGGTCACCGACGCGGGCATCGAGCGCGCGCGGAGGGTCATGCGGCGCGTGATCACGTCTGCGCTCGAGGGCGAAGGTCCGCGCGTCGCCCCGCTCCCTACATTGGAGTAAAGCTCGACCGCACGTTTCGTTGCGTGGGTGGTAATCATCGTGTATACCATCCCCATGTCGATTCGCTCGGCGCGTTTGCGCGCATTGTTGGCGGGGCGTCGCGTTCTCATCACCGGGGCCGCGCGCGGCATCGGGGCGGCGCTGGCGAGGCGCCTCCACGAGCGCGGCGCGAAGGTAGCGCTGCTCGGGTTGGAGCCCGAGTCGTTGAAGAAGGTGGCCGCGGCCTGCGGCGATGCACCTTACCGGTACTGCGATGTAGCCGTTCGGCAGCAGGTCGAGGCGTCCGTTCAGGAGCTCGTGCGCGAGCTCGGAGGGCTGGATATCGTGGTGGCCAACGCGGGCATCGGCGCGCAAATGGCCATGGTGGGCGGCGACGTCGAGGTGATGCGGCGCACCCTCGAGGTCAACGTGATGGGCGTCTTCCATACGTTGCGCGCGGCCGGTGAGCACATCGGGCACCCGCGCGGCTATGCGCTGGTGGTCGCGTCGGCGGCGGTGCTCGCGCACCCCCCGCTCATGGGCGCCTACAGCGCGTCCAAGGCGGCGGTGGAATCGCTGGGCAGCACGTTCCGCGCGGAGACGAAGCACCTGGGGACCAAGGTGGGCATCGGCTACTTCGCGGAGCTCGACACCGATATGACCCGAATCGGCTTCGGGACGCAGGCGGCCAGCAAGATCAAAATGGCGGGGGTGTTCACCCGGGTCACGTCCCTGGATCGCGCGATCGATCGCTTCGAGGCCGGCATCGCGCGGCGCCAGCGGCAGGTGGTGGCGCCGGCCTGGGTCGGCATGCTGCTCCCATTTCGCATGGCCGTGCAGCGCGTCTCCGAGCTGCGGCCGCAGCCGCACATGGCCGAGGCGCTCCTGCTCGCGCGAAACGAGCGGGCCCCGCTCACCACCCCGCAACCGAAAGAGCCGTCGGCGGGGACATGAGCGCGCCGCGCATTGCCCCCGGGACGCTCTCCGAGATCGGCCTGGTGAACGATTTGGTCGCGCGCGCGTGCGGTTGGTTCGCCGGCACCGGCCGGCCGAATCTGTTCACGACCTTGGCCAAGCACCGGCCGCTGTTTCGCGGCTGGCTCGGGTTCGCGAGCACGATCATGCCGCGCGGGACGCTCCCGCGGCGCGAGACGGAGCTCGCGATTTTGCGCGTGGCCCATTTGCGCGCGTGCAATTACGAGTTCGAGCATCACGCGCGGCTGGGCAAACGGGCGGGCCTGACGGAGCGCGACGTGGAGCGGGTCAAGGCGGGCG
This sequence comes from Sorangiineae bacterium MSr11954, assembly GCA_037157815.1. Taxonomy (NCBI): domain Bacteria; kingdom Pseudomonadati; phylum Myxococcota; class Myxococcia; order Myxococcales; family Pendulisporaceae; genus Pendulispora; species Pendulispora albinea. Next base: position 11,752,778 of record CP089984.1, on the reverse strand, counting down.
CGGACGATCCCGATTGGTCCGAGCGGGAGCGGGCCTTGATGCGCGCCGCGACCATGCTGCACGCCCAGCGCGATCTCGACGATGCCACGTGGACCGCGCTCCGTAATTGCATGACGGAGAAAGAATGTTTGGAGCTCGTGCTGCTCGTCGGCCATTACGAGATGCTGGCGACGGCCATCGCCGCGCTGCGCATTCAACTCGACAATCCCTGACACTCCACCTGTACGGAAGGAAGTACCCATGACCGTCTCCGGAAGCCTCTTCACGGCTCGGTTTCGCCGCCCTCGCTCGCTCGCGCGGCGCTCGTTCGCAGCCGCCGCCTTCGCCGGCGCGGCGTTCGCCGCATCGTCGTCCGCCCACGCGGGCGGGGTGAACGATCCCAATTGCCGGCCAACCGCTCTGCGGCCATACCCCGCCGTCGTCGTTCATGGGCAGGCCGGCAACTTCGAAGGAATGGGCGCCATCCTGAATACCCTTTCGGGCGCGGGTTATTGCGTCTACGCGCGCAACTATGGCCACGTGCCGGGCGGGGCGAACGGGCAAGATCATTTGAGCACCTCGGCCGGTCAAATCGGCGCCTTCGTGGACGAGGTGCTGCAGCGCACGGGCGCACCTCGGGTCGATGTGATCGGGCACTCGGCGGGCACCGGTGTCCTCGACAATTACGTGTTGAAGAAGGGCGGCGCGGCCAAGGTCCACCGCTTCGTCTCCTTCGGCGGGCTCCATCATCCTTATGCGCACTTCGGCGCGGGCAAGTTCCTCGACGCCGGGCTCTTCCTGCCCAACGTGACCCTGACGGCGCGCAAAATCTATCCGGGCTTTTCGGTTCAGCAGGTGGTCACCGCCGCCGTGAACGCCTACGCCGCCGCGGGCTCGCCGCTCGGGATCATCCCGCCGGAGCTGGTGGCCACCGCCGAATCGAACTTTACGTCCGATCTGTTCGATCCCGCCTACTGGAAGGATCTGCACGGCTCGTTGTCGGAGAACGATGGCACCTTGGTCACCATCGGCAGCGGCAAGCGCTCGCTCCCGACGAACGACTCGGCCCCCAACGTTTGCTACACGAACATCGTCGCCATCGCCGATTTGGTAACGGGTGTCGAGGCGGGTTTTCAGGACGAGGCGTCCAACGTCGACAATTATCTGCTCTTGTCGGCGCTCACGCAAAACGCGCACGTCGATATGATTTCGGACCCCATCGCGCTCGCCAAGATGGTCTCCGGATTGAGCGCGCCGTGCTCGGGGCGCGGGGTCAAGACGGCCGCGCCCGCGGCCCCCAGCGAGACGCAAGTCGCGAAGAACAAGGAGGCCGTCGAGGTGCTCACCCACGCCATCGAAAACGGTGAAGGCGGCGATGGCACGAACGGCGGCGCGCCGGAGGCGTCGGGCGCCGGCGCGGATGCCGGGGGTTGCTCGGCGTCGCACCAGTCGCCCACGGGCACGGGAGCGCTCGGCATCGGGTTGGGCCTGGTGGCCGCGGCGTGCGTACGGCGCCGCCGCGCGCGCTAACGTCGAGCGACGACTCCTCTTCCCGTACACGTTCCCGTTCCCGCTCTTCGCAGGGAGCCGCGACGAGCCCCATCTTCGGGAACGTGTACGGCTGCGGGCACCGAATGTTCGGTGCCCTACGCGAGATCAGTACTCCCAGAAGATGCGCTGCAGCTCCTTGGGATCGCGCGTCTTGGTCAGCGCCACCATGCTCAGGATGCGGCTCTTTTGCGGGTTCAAATCGTGCCCCACCACCCAGCCGTATTTGTCGTCCGGCTGCTCGGCGTTGCGGACGACGAAGCCCGCGGGGACGCGCGCGGAGCGGATGACGTTGACCCCCTTGGCGCGCAGCTCCTGGAGCGCCGGAACGATGCGGTTGGCCACCGAGCCATTGCCAGTCCCCGCGTGGATGATGGCCTGGATACCGGGGCTCGCGCCGACGGCGTCGACGGTGGCGCGCGGCGCGTTTTCGTAGCCATAGACGATTTCGACCTTGGGCAACGTTTGGATTTGGTCGATATCGAACTCGCTCTGCGTGGTGTGGCGCTTGATGGGGGCGCGGAACCAATAGTTCTTCCCCTCCACCACCATGCCCAGGGGCCCCCATTGGCTCTTGAAGGCCTCGGTCTTGATGTTCACCATCTTGGTGACGTCGCGCCCCGCGTGGATCTCGTCGTTCATGGTCACGAAGACGCCCTTCCCCCGCGCGTCCTTCGAGCCCGCCACGCTTACAGCGTCGTACAGATTGAGGGCGCCGTCGGCCGACAGCGCGGTGCCCGGGCGCATGGAGCCGACGACCACGATCGGCTTGTCCGTATGGACCGTGAGGTTCAAGAAGTAGGCGGTCTCCTCGAGGGTGTCGGTGCCGTGGGTGATGACGATCCCGTCCACGTCGGGGCGCTTGGAGAGCACCGAGACGCGGCGAGCGAGCTTGAGCAAATCGTCGTTGGTGAGGCTCTCGGAGGCGATTTGCATCACTTGCTCGCCGCGCACTTCGGCCACGCGAGACAATTCGGGCACACCGGCGATGAGCTGGTCGACCGCGACCTTCGAGGCCGTGTAGCTGGCGCTATTGACGCTGCTCGCGCCGGTGCCTGCGATGGTGCCACCGGTGGCCAGGATCATGATTCGCGGCTTCGAAGCTTGCGCGACGGATTCCACCGCCGCGGCGGGGGACACCAGACAGGTCGCGGACGTGGCCAGCACCGCGGCGGCCAAGAGGGAACGAACGATGGGGGAACTTCGCATGACCTTCTCCGTTAAGGACGTGAAGTGGCAAGGGTGCCAGTGAACCATCGATACCATAGGGCGGCCCAGCCGTCGGTAGTCTCGATAGACCCACGGGTGCACTTGGCACTGCGAAATCCAAGACGGTGGCACAATCGCCAAAGGCGATTCGCCGAGGTCAGCGGTATTGCCTACTTGGCGCCGAAGCTAAAACCGGCCTTGGCGCTCGCTCCGCCGCTCCCGGCCGACGCGCTGGCGCTCTTCGACACTTCGATTTTGGGAACCTTGATGTTGGCGCTCGCTTTGGCGCCGGCGCCCGCTTTGGCGTCGACTTTGGCCGTGGGCAGCTTCGCCTTGGCGTCGAGCTTGGCATTCGCGTCGGCGCGCACCGTGGGGATCGACGCGCCCACGAAGGCCTTGGCGTCCGCGCGAATGCCGATCAGGATCGGGCTAACGTCGAGGTCGATGGGCGCGCGCAATTTGGCGCGATAGGCCAGGTTGGGCGCGTCCCATGCGAGCTTGGTGAACGCGCCGGCGCCCGCGCGAAGGGAGAGCGCGAGATCGCCTTTGGCGATGGGGGCGGCGGAGGCATCGAACACGAACGCCTGCACGGCGGGGCCTTTGGCGACGAGCTCGACGGAGTACTCGCCGGCCACCAGCACCTGGCCGCCATGCTTCGCCTCGGCGCGAAGGGCGAACGTCGGCAGGCGCGCGGCGAGCTCACCGTTGAGCAGAACGTCGGCGGGGCCGGCGGCGAGCTTGACGCTGGCGTCGACCTGGCCCGCGAAGCGAGCTTTGGCTTCGTCCCACGCGAGCTTCACGGCGTGCGCTTGCCCATCGGCGCCGGCGAGCTTCACCTCGAGCTCGACCCCTGCGCCGCCGTTGATGCGCGCCCCGGAGGCGTCGGCGACGAGGGCCTCCACGCGGCCATCGGCGCGAACGTCGAGCTCGACGCCGTGCTTGCCGGCGACGAACAAAGTGCCGCCCATCTGCGGGCCCGTGAGGAGCACCGCCGCATCGAGCCGGCCCTTGCTCACGGCCTTGCCGAGGTGGAGCTCGATATCGAGCGGTCCCGGGGTCAGCTGCGCTTTGCTCGCCCCATGAACGGCGAAGCGGCCGAGCGCGGGCTCGTACGCGAGCGTGACGAGCGGGTGGGCGTTGGCCGCGGCGTTGGCATGAACGACGAGCTTCGCTTTGGACTTCTCGTCGAGGAATGCTCCTTGCGCGTCGGCAAAACCATTCGCAAAGAGCCGGAGCTCGACCTGGTGTTCGCCGACGCGAACCACTTGGCCGCCGATGTCCGAACGCGCTATGGCGTTCGCGCTTGCTTCCGCCGGTGCGGCCGGCGGCGGTGGGGCCGAGGCCGGCGCCGCCACCGACGCCGATGCCGGCGCGGAGGCCGTATCGGTCGCGGGCTCGCTCTTCTTATTGCATGAGGCAGCCGACAACGACAGCAAGGCAACACTGACTACGAGAACGGTTCGCATGACGTTTCTCCTCGCGCGCGCGCCAGTCTAAGCCGAAGTGGACCCCTTCTCTATCCGGTGCTGTGGCACTCGAAAAGTGCACCCCTCCGCGCGCGCCGTGTCGTGAGCTCACCAACAATCTCGATGAAGAGGTTATACGGAATTCAATATGCGTCGCGGGTGCGCCTGTGTGCGGAATCGCCTCAATGTAGAATATGCAACATGGCAGCTGTACCGGATGGAACGAGGGAATTTCGGCCGAGGCCACGGTGAGTCCCGTGTTGGCGCCGGATCTGCAAGGTAACGAACATACCGGGCCACCGAGCCCCGTGATCCGCGAGCTCCCCATGATTCGAAAGCCTGCCTCCGCCACGATGATGCCCTCCCGAGATCCCCGCGCGGCCAAGCCTGCCGGCGTTTCTTCGCCGCTCAGCGGGCTGCACATCCTCGTCGTGGACGACGACGCCGACAATCGCCGCCTGCTTCAAAAGATCCTGGAGCACCGCGGCTCGCGCATTACGACCGCGTGCAATGTGGCCGACGCCATGGCCGCGTTCGAACGGGAGAAGCCGGACGTTTTGCTCTCGGACATCGGGATGCCGGGTGAAAACGGCTACGATCTAATCCGCCGCGTCCGCGCGCTTCCTCGCGATCGAGGGGGCACCATCCCGGCCGCGGCGCTGACGGCGTGCGCGGAGGACGAAGATCGCGAGCACGCTCTGCGCGCGGGGTTCATGGCGCATCTTCCCAAGCCGTTCAATCCCACCGAGCTGGTGACCATGGTCACGTCGCTGGCGCGCAAGGCCGCGTGACGGACGACCCAGGAACAAGGAAAACGCTATCCGCGTCGGGCGAAGAAGCTCCAAATAGCGCCGGGTCCGTCGAAGTCGAGGTTCGTGGGGCCGAGGATCCGCTCCGCCCGCACCGCGCGCTGGGGCACCACGTGACCGCCGCCGTGCACCGTATCGAGCACGACCTCGATGCCCGCGCCGGAGGACCATGTCTGCCGCTCGACCCATAGAGCCGCGTCGCGGCTGGGAAAGCGCTCGACCCGAGGCTCGGAGGTGATGCCCGCCCACGACGCGAAGCTTCGCGCCGTCTCACCGGACGAGACCACGGTGCCGCGGCGGCCGAAGCCAAAGATGGTGACGAGGCCGCCGCCATGAGGGTTCAGCGGATCGCGCGTGCCGTTCATGATCAACGCGGATAGGGGCTGGCCGCGCCGGGTACAATCGCAATTGTCCTCCGTCGGTAAGTTCGCGCTCACGGCGGCGATGGCCCGAATGGCCTCGGGCACCTCGAACGCGAGCCGAAAGCAAAAATGCCCGCCATTGGACCAACCCACGGCAAACACGCGCGAAGCATCGATGTCGTGCGCGCCGCGAAAGTGGGCAATCAACGCGCGAACGAACCCGATATCGTCGATGCGCTGCGTGCGCGCCGAATACGTGGCGACGGTGCGGCAGTCGTTCCAATGGCCTTCGAAGCCGTCCGGATACACGACGAGAAAGCCCTCGCGATCGGCGAGCTCGTCGAAGCGATGCACGGTACGGCGCCGAAAGCCCTCGCCGTCCCCCTTCGATCCGTGGAACGCGAGCAGGAGCGGGGCGCCAGGAGGCAGATCCCGCGGTGCGTAGTAGGCGAACGTGCGCCGGCGATCGCCCACGCGAAGCTCACCCCGTCGAAGCGACGATCCGAGCGGCGGCGGCGCGGGCCACGGGACATGAATGAGGTAGCGGTGCGCGGCAAAACCGGTGATGCCGAGGGCCGCGAGGCCTGCGAGCGCGCGGATCATGGTGGTGCTCCATTTAGGAGCAAACCGAACGAGGCGTCGAGGGCTCGCGGTGTGTCAAATGCGATGCGTACGCCTTCGCCGCAGCCGCGCCAAGGCCGGATCGAAAGGCCCGCAAGCCCACGCTCGAGCCGGCGTGGGAAGGCGGAACGTTCAGGGTTTCGCCGGCGGGGCGGCGGGCGCGAGCTTCTCCGGGATGGCGCCGATCTGCTGGAGGACACCCAGTCGATCGGTCTCCAGCCAGGCGCGCACGATCTTGCCATCGCGAAAGTGGTAAATGGCAATTCCCGTGTTGGTAATGCGCTTGTGGGTGGCAGGGAAACCGCGGAACGGGCCGGTGTGCGTCCCTTCCCAGCTCCAGCGAACGACGACCTTGTCGTCCGTGGCCACGAGATCGTCGATTCGGAATTGGACGTCGGGGGTTCCCGTTTTGACGGACGCGATGGTCTGCGCATACCCCTCGGGCCCGCGTTCTCCGTTGGCGCCGACGAAGTCGGGGGCGAACGATTGGACGAGCAGCTCGCCCTTGCCGCGGTTGATGCAATCTTCGTAGAGGCTCCGTACGACTTCTCGATTCTTGGTGGACGTCTCCGTGCTCATGGGTCGTAATCCTTTCATGTTCGGGAAGCGGAAAGAGAGAGACGGCGAGCGCGGCCGGCCATGCGTGCGTCGCGGCCGGCGTTGCATACCCGAAACGGTGGGTCCCCGCGGCGGCGGCGACTTGGACGAATTCATTCGCCGGCGGCGAGGGCCGCGCCCTACAAGTGGATCATGCGAATTTTGGCGCTCGAGCCGAGCGCGGCGCTTGCTCCTTATGTGCGTGCCTTCACCGTGGTCGAGGCCAGCGAGGAGACCACGCGCACCTTGCTGCCCGGCACCGGCCTCATCTTGGGCTTTCGCTACGGCGGCTCGGCGCGGGAGCTTCACGAGGGCACGGAGCGCCGGATCCCCGATGTGAGCTTCGCCGGGTTGCGCGGCTCCGTGCGCCGCATGGCCACATCGGCGGGGGGCGGGGTGCTGCTGGCCACCTTTCACGAGGACGGGGCTGCGCGGTTTTTTGCGCATCCACTGCACGAGCTATTCGGTGCGACGGTGGCTTTGGACGAGCTCCTCCCGCGCGCCGCGATCGAGGCCGTCGCCGAAAGGGTCGCGCGCGCGGCCGATCACCGCGAGCGGATCGCGGCCGTCGAGCGCTTCTTGCTCGCGCGCCGCACCCCGGAGCCGCCGGATCCCATCGTGGCCGCCGCCGCGCGCGCCATCCGCGATGCGCGCGGCTCGCTCCGCATCGGCGAGCTCGCAGCGCGGCTCGGGCTAGGACAGGACCGGCTCGAAAAGCGATTCCGGCGCGCGGTGGGCGCGTCGCCCAAGCAGCTCGCCTCGATCATCCGCCTTCGGCGCGCGATCGATGCGTACCGCCCGGGCGTTACCTTCACGCGCCTGGCGCTGGAGGCGGGGTATTGCGATCAATCCCACTTCATTCGCGAGTTCCGCTCGGCCACCGGCGAGTCGCCGCGACGCTTCTTCCGCGCCGGAGAGCATTGTTGATCGGGCGCCCGCGCGAGCGGCGCGCGGCAACCGATTCACCAAACGATGTAATACGTGCACGTCTCGTCGCCGTCCTTGCGGCACGAGCCGGGCTTGTGCTCGATGAAGGCGTTTGCCTCGAAGCGCCGGGCGAGCCCTTGGACGACCATGCGATCGCCGACGCACGGATAAAGGCTCTCGGTCTCGATGCCGATGCGGTTTGGACCGATGTCGCCCAGGTACCAAACGTGGCCGATCCCCTCCAGCATGCGGCCCGTGGCGACGTCGTACATCAACTCGCCGTGAAGGCGGTGGACGATGTGATAGACGATGTCCGAAGCGGCAAAGCACGTGCGAATATCGCGGATGGTGGGCGGTAAAACGATCTCCTTTTCTTGCAGCTTGGCGAGCTCCCCCATCTTCGCGGGGCCGATCACCTCGGTGATCTCCTCGAGGAACGCCAAATAGGAATTGCACGGCCACCAGGGGCGTGGATCGGCGATGAAGCGGCCATCGTCATCGAATCGGCCCAAACCATGTTTGGCCAAGAGGCGATGGGCCAGCCCCGGCACGAGCCGGAAGGCATTGGCCACCCAATGGTGCGCCGCCTGCACCTCGACCCCGGGATCCGCGCGCCGCAGGGGCCTCGGGCTCTCGGAGCGGCGGTCCATCTGCGGCGGGCGCGAGTCAAGGGTGCCGTGCATCTCGCGAACGAGGATCTCCGCCAGCTCTTTGGCGATCTTCGCGCGCACGCGCGGCGCGATGTCCGCGAGCGGGGCCCCCACCGCCTCTTCGAACGCCGCGTGCAGCGCGTCGCGCATCTCGCGCGCCGAGGGCCAGCGATCGGCGGGGGAGAACGCCAACGCCTTGTCGACCCATCGCACCACCGGCGCCGCCATCTCCGGGCTGATCTCCGCGAGCGAGCGCGCTCGCTGAACGTGCTCGCCCGACAGCAAGGTGAAGGCCACGGCGCCCACGGCAAAGCAGTCGCCCGCGGGGCCCACCGCGTCGCGATCGCCCAGCGCTTGCTCGGGCGGCTGAAACGCCGTCGCGCCGATCGAGCCGCGCGCCGCCGTGAAGTCGAGCACGCGCACGTCGCCGGCGGTGGTGACGAAGAGATTGTCCGGCTTGATGTTTCGGTGGACGACGCCATGGGCGTGCGCGCTCGCCAGCACGTCGAGCACGTCGGACAGGAGCACGCTCACCTCGTAGACATCCAGATACCGGTGGCACTGCTCCCAGCGCGCGCGGATCGTTTCGCCTTGCAGGAGCGGCATCACCACGAACGGATGGCGCTCCTCGTCCACGCCCTCGTCGAGCACCGGCACCGCTTTGGGGTTGCCGATTCGATGGGCGATGTACGCGTCACGGCTGAAAAAACGGAGCGCCGCGGGATCCTCCGGCAGGGGGTCGTGCCAAATCTTGATGGCGACCCGATCGCCGTTGCGGCGCGCGGCCTCGTAGACGGCCGCGGATTCGCCCGCGCCGAGCAGCCGCGTCAGGCGGTATCGTCGGACGGTGGTTCCAATGCGCGCTTGAATGCGCTCGGTCGCGGAGAGCGGGGGAGGCGACGACTGCGGCATGACGAACTGCCCCGAGAATACCTCATCGGCAAAGCGTGGGATGGAATCGCCGCGCCCCATCGACGATCGTCGATTGGATGAACTCCCCATTGGAGACCTAATGCGTAACCGCATGATTCTCCATATGATTGGATGTTGGCGCTGCTGGGATATGCCACCACCAGCGAACTGAAGCGCCATCGAGCCGGCCGAGGCTCCGGCCGCCATGCTCGCCTGACGAACGGTTACGTCCATTCGAGCCGATCCATGGCGCGAAATAGCGTTTCAATCGAATGATCGAAGTGCAGATACGATCCGAATCGGGTGGCGGCCGGTGCAGCTCGAACGAGGTCCACCGGCGCGCCCTTGGTACACGAAGGGGTCCCTCAGCGCTTGTCCTCGCGGGCGCCTTTGGCGTCGGAGGTCAGCGGAAGACCGCGGGATGAGGCGAGCGGCGCGAGGCTCGGAGCCGGGCACTTGCTCGGATCCTGCAGCACCTCGGCGGCGAGGGGCGTCAACGTCCCCCAGGGCTTGGCGGCTTCGCGGAACCGATCGCGCGCGGCCGTATCGTCTTTGACGACCCGGTAAGCCTCGCAAATGGTTTGGTGCTGGGTCGCCGCGGACAGCGGAAGAGCGTGGAGCTTCAGCGCGACGCTGGGGAACGCGCCATCGTCCTTCAGCGCGCGGATGCCCTCCCAAACGTATCGGAAGCGCGTTTGCGACGTGCTCTCGTCCAGGCGCGCACGGAAGAAGTCCTTCCAGGCCGGGATCTTGTCCGCCGGGATGATCGAATAAGGCGCCCCCGCCGCTTGGGACGCCAAACGGCGAACGGCCAGCTCGCGCAACACGAGCGCGGGCGCCTCGGTGGCCAATCGCTTGCCCAGCGCGAAGCTCTCGTCCGGACCGTAATCGAAGCCCAGAAGATACGTCGCGCGCCCCAGGTTCTGTGCGGTGATGGGTCGCTTCGGCTCCTCGCCGAACAAGCCCGATACGAACCCCGGGGTGCAGCTGCCGTAGCCGGTGGAGTAGCTGGTCAGGGCCGGCGTCTTGAGCAGCGACTCGAGCGAGATCGCCCAAGGCCGGGTGTCGCCACCCTCGTTCGCGACGCGCTGCATGCTCTGGCACCCGTCGATCTCGGCGGAGCGCTTGGCAAATCGTGAGTCCAGCTTCCCATGAAGGTCGGCCAGCTGATCGCCCGAAATGGGCGGCAAGACGTTGGACGAGAGCACGCGCGCTTGATGGGTCGCCGACCGGGTCGCGAAGGTCTCCAGCGCCGCCGGCGACGATGGCACCATGAGGGGGAGCAGCTTCGTCTTGTAAACGTCGCGCACACCGTCGAACGACTCGTCCCAGTCCGGGTTCACGTCGCGCTCGTCGTAGGCCAGGTAACCGCCGGCCGGCACGTCGAAGGTCAGCGGCTTGCCGGGTTCGAGCTTGTCCTCGCGCTCCACCTTCCCGGTCTCTCCGATCACCGTGACCGGAATGGGCTCGAGCAGGGCCGACGAGGGATCGCCCAGGGTCAAGGTCACGCTCCGCGCGGCGCCCGCGTCGGCGCCGCGCGTCTCGATGGCCACCGTCGGCATCGGCTTCTTCTCGAGGGTGGCGAGGACCTTTTGGACGGTGGCTTCGTCCAGCGGAAACGATCGCACGAACTCTTCGCCGTTGATGGTGCCCGCGCCGTGCGCGGCGAGCATGTCGCGCAGCGATTTCCAAAAGACCTTGTCGTCACTCAGCTTCGCGCGGATTTGCGTGATCATCCAAGCGGCGCGGTCGTACGGCCCGCTCGTGTATTTGGCGCTCCCTTTGAGCGTCTTGTCGACGACGGACGCGCTCGACTTCGGGGCGAAATCGCTGCCGAGCAGGCGCCCGGTGCGCTCCGTGTCCTCGAACGCGCGGCTCGCCTCCGTGGCCATCAAGGTGGCCATACCTTCTTTGACCCACGCGTCGTCGTAATCGCGCATGGTGACCCAATCGCCGAACCAGTGGTGGGCGTACTCGTGCGCGTTGAGGTTGAAGGCGAGGGTCCCCTGCCCCGAGCTCTCGGCGTTGAAGGTGACCGTCGCATTTTCCATCCCGCCGCTGAAATCCGGCAGCAGCACCACGGAATAACCGACGTCCTCGAACGGGTAAGGGCCAATCAGGGTCTCGAACGTCTTCGTCAGATCCGCGAGGAGCTTCAGGTGCTCGCCGGTGTCGATCATCAACCCGCGCCGGTGCCAAACGCTCAGCGGGAAGCGCGCAGTCTTCTTGTCGTCGTCGGCGTGCTCGAGCTGCCCTCCGGCGAAGGCCATCAAGTACGTCGGGAGGGGAACCGACATTCGATGGCCGACGGTGCGCGATTCGCCGCTGCGCTCGTCGCGCACGCGCTGGCCATTGGCGATCACGTCCTCGTCGGCGCCCACGGTGAGCTCCACCGACCAGCGCGCGCGATCGGAGGGATGATCGTTCGAGACGAGCCAGTTGCGCGCTCGGTCGGGCTCCGAGTTGGTGAAGACGACGCGCGAGGCGACCGGATCGCCGTCGCGCCCCTTGGAGGCGACGAGCGAGCTCGAGACCGGCGCTTCGTAGCTCACCACGAAGGTGACCACCCGACCGTCCTTGCGGAGCGGGCCCAGATCGACGTGCAGCACGCGCTCTTTGGTGTCGTAAGCCCACTTCAAATCGTTGCCGCCCGCGGATACGCGCTTTACGGTGAGCGCCGCGTCGAGGGCGACTACCGAATACTCCGTGGTCAAGGTGACGGTGATCTCCTCCTCGGCAATCAGCTTTCGCGCGCTCCAATCGAACTTGCCGCGCAGGCTGTAGGACTGCGCGTCGTACGCGCGGGTGCCGTTGCAGTCGGCGCAGACGCCGCCGTCACCGCCGTCGCTCCCTCCCGCATCGAGCGCGCCCGCGTCCAGGGTGCTCGCGTCGGGGCCTCCACCGCCGCCATCGCGGCCGTTGCTGCCGCCGCTGGAGTCGTCGCAATGGCAAAGGGCGAAGCTTGCCAGGGCGAGCATGGTCGCCCGGAGCGCTACATTCGTCATGTTCCCACCTCGCGTGAGTCGTTTGGGTGGCGAAAACGAGTATCACGAATTCACCGCGAGCGCGCCATTCGCCACTCCGACATCCCGGGTGTTTTCGTGTCCCTATCGTGCGTTTGGAAGGGGGTTATCCCACCTTGATCCCATGTATTTTCATGAGGCGCCGCAGCGCAAATCGATTGGGCAACCCGAGGTCGCGCCATGCTTTCGCCTGAACGCCATCATGACGCGCCAACGCCAAGCGCACATCCTCCGCCGTTAAATCTTTCGCTGCCGTGCGAATCGAAGGTTCCCGATCCTCCGACGATCGCGCGGCGCTTCCAATCCGGCGCTGCACGGCCGACGTGAGCTCGACGACCGAGCCCTCGCTGTCCGCGAGCGCATCCCAGAGGATGGACGAGAGCTCGCGAACGTGGGTTCGAAAGTCGTGTCCGGTCAAGGCCGAGACCAACGAGTCCCCCAAAGCGCACGACTCGAAGGAGGCGTCCTCCGATTTCGCGCGCCTCACGAGCTCCCGCAAGATGAGCGCGATGTCCTCGCGACGCTGGTCGAGACCCGGCACATCGATGCGCAGAGGAAAGCGCGCCGCAAAATCCGTCTTGAGATCGGCCACCGCGCGATTGGTCGCGGCCAAGAGCCGGAGATCCGCGACGCGCCGGCGCGTCTCACCCAGGCGCTGGTATTCCGCCGCGTCGTCGAGCAGCCGCAGGAACTTCGCCTGGAGCTCGGGCCCGAGCTCCCCGATTTCGTCGAGGAAGAGCGTGCCCCCCTCCGCCTCGCCCACCAGCCCCGGTCGCTCCGGCATGCCCGAATGTGTGTAGTTTGCAATATTCCCATAGAGCTCCGCGTCGATCAGCCCGGACGGGAGCGTGGCCGCGTTGCGCGCCACGAAGCTCCGGCGCGCGCGCGGCGAGAGGGCGTGGAGCGCGCGCGCCAAGAGCTCTTTTCCCGTGCCGCTCGGCCCCGTGAGCAGGACGTGCGCGCGCTTGGGGGCGGCAAACGCCAGCGCTTCGCGGAGCTTCCAAGCGGCGGGGCTCTCGCCCACGATGCCGTGCCGATCCGGCGCTCCAAACGCGTGGCACGGATCGATGGCGCCGTATTTCATGAGCGGCATTTCGGCCGTGCGCCGCACGCACAGGAAGAGCAAGGTGTCCTTGATTTCGATTTGCTCCCCGACCCGGAGCCGCACCTCGTCCACGTGCTCCACCCGCGAGGGGCGCAGGATCAGCGGGCGGCGGCCGATGGATGCGATATGCAGGGCGTCACCGTCGCTTCGAATCGACAGGTGGCGGCGGGAGAGGAATCGGTCCTCCAAAGGAGGCATTGCCAAATTCGACCCCGGGCGCTGCCGAATCAGCCGCGCAGCATTCGGCCCGCCGCCCGCGTGCCCGCGGCCGAAGATCCGTGTCGCGCCGGGTGGGACGAGCAGCACCTCGCCGATGCGGTGGTCCTCCGCGGCCGACCATACGAGCACCAAGCCGAGGAGCGGCTCCCGGCGATCGAGCGCCGCCGCCGGCCCCCGCTGCGACTCTTCTGCGGTTTCCATCGTATCGTGGTTCGATGACACGTTGCGGCTCCCTCTGCGATTTTATCGCAGCGGGGAGCCAATGGGTGCCACTCAAACGCGTGACGGCGGCGGGTCGTCGGAGGCGGAGAGACGCTTCATTTTGCGCCAGAGCGTCGTCCGATGCACCCCGAGGTCGTCGGCCAGCCGCTGGCGATGCCCGTCCCCGCTCGCGAGGCGCGCGCGGATCAAGCGTCGCTCCGTTCGGGCAAGCGCTTGCCGCAAGGAGGCGCCCTCGGCGGGGGGAGCGTCCACGGGCACCTGCGAGAGCTCCGGCGCCAAGGTCAAAAGCGTGGCCTCCGAGATTTCGCCGGGCGGGGCCAGCGCGAGGATGCGCTCCATCACATTGCGCAGCTCGCGCACATTGCCGGGCCAGGCGTAATTCAAAAGAGCACGGCGCGCCGCGGTGGAGAGGAGAACGCGGGGTGCGCGATCGTGCTGGGCGAGGAAGCGCTGGATGAGCGCGTCGAGATCGCCGGGTCGTTCGCGCAACGCGGGTACTTCGATGATGAACGTAGCGATGCGGAAGAAGAGATCGGCGCGAAAGCGCGAAGCGGATATCTCCTGACGGAGATCGCGGTTGGTGGCTGCCACGATGCGCACGTCCACCGGTGTGCTCTTCGATGCGCCGACGGGCCGCACCGAACCTTCCTCCAAGACGCGCAGCAGCTTGGCCTGCACGGAGGGATCGAGCTCGCCCATCTCATCGAGAAACAAGGTGCCCCGGTGGGCTTCCACGAAGGCGCCCTGCGCGTTCGACACCGCCCCGGTAAACGCACCGCGCACATGTCCAAAGAGGGCGCTCTCCGCCAGCCCTTCGCTGAACGCCGCGCAGTTGATGGCCACGAACGCGCCGCGCCTCCCGGACCGCGCGTGCACCTGGGCGGCCAATAGCTCTTTTCCGACCCCGGTCGGCCCCGTTATCAAAACACCGCTGCTTCGTTTGGCCATTTGCTCCACCACGCGCAGGGCATTGCGGAGCGGTGGGTCGACCGCTACCAGCCCGGAAACTTCGACGGCGTCCGCCTGGGCGGCTTCGAGTACCATGAGGGTCTTCATGGGAAGGCACCAACGCAGCGGACGTGCCAGCCTTTTGGCGCGCGAATGCCATGGCGCGCTATCGTCATTTTCTCGCGTGGTTCGTTGGACTTGGCGCAGTTGGCCGCACGCCGGCGCGGCCTTTTGCGGAGCGTGCACGGTGCACGCACGGGTGCGCACCTTACGAGCTCATGGAACGAGCTGCCCGCAACCCCGTGGCGGTCGATGTACCGGCGGAGCATGATCAATCGACGAGCACGACCACCACGGACATCGCGGGCACCGACACGCGCACGCGGCCGCTCGCGCCCGATCGGCTGCGCCTTTACCCCGGCCTTGGGCTCCTGGAACTAGTCCACGGGCCCGCCGTGCTGGCCGCCGTTGTCGTTGAAGTAGTGGACCAGCGCCGCCGCATCGCTCGCGCGAATATCGTTGTCGCCTTTGGTGCCGCCGATGGCGATCATGGGCGTGCCTTGGATGTCCTCGATGGCCTCGATGTACGCCTCGCCCTCGTTGCCAGCGTGGATGCCGCCCGCGGACGATCCAACTTGGCCGTCATGGTAATAAAGCGGGATTCGCCATACGAGCGGGCCGACCCGAGTCGTAGTATTCGTACTCCATGCGATGCGGACCCGCCGTCAGCGCGACATTTCCGCTCGCTCGCGCACACCGTGGTCGGAAAAATCGTTTACGACGAGCTGATCGTCGATGTACAAGCGCGCGCCGTCGTCCGACGTGGAACGGTTGAACCAACCTCCGGGATCGGGTCGTTCGAGAGGGATCCGGCGATTCCTCATTATGGCATCGAGGTGGACTCACGATGACGTCGCGGTGGATACGATCCGCGCGCGGCCGATGAACAAGACGAAGCACGCGGTGAGCACGCAGAGCGATCCTGCAGAGATCCAGGCGAACGTGTACGACGTGAGCATCGTGCGGATGGTGCCGCCGCCGAACGCGCCGATGCCCGCGCCAATTTGATGAACGGCCACGATCCACCCGAAGACGATGGGCGCGTCGCTCGATCCAACGGCGTCGGTGGTGAGCTTGACGGTCGGAGGTACGGTGGCGATCCAATCGAGCCCGTAGAGCACCGCGAAGAACGGGAGGCCGAACACCTGATCGCCGAACGCGAGGGGAAGATAAAGGAGCGCGAGCCCCCGCACCCCGTAATAGACGAAGAGCAGCTTGCGCGGATCGTAGCGATCCGAGAGCCACCCGCTGGCGGTGGTGCCGATCAAATCGAAGACGCCCATGGTCGCGAGCAGGCCCGCCGCCTGCACCTCCGGGATGCCATGGTCGAAACAAGCTGGCACCAGGTGGGTACCCACGAGCCCATTGGTGGTCATCCCGCAGACCAAGAAGCTCGCCGAGAGGAGCCAAAAGTCCCGGAGCTTGGCCGCGTCGCGCAGCGCGCGGATCGCGTTCCAGAGTGGATTGCCGAGCACGGGCGGGGGCGGCGGCGCGTCGGGATCGGCGCCATAAGGCACGAGGCCGACGTCGCGCGGATGATCGCGGAGGAGCAAGGCGACGACGGGGATGGCCAGGATCAGCGCGCCCGCCAAGGTGAAGGTCACGTTGCGCCAGCCGCGGTGCTCGACCAGCCAGGCGAGCACCGGGAGAAACACCAGCTGCCCGGTGGCGGTGCTGGCGGTGACGATCCCCATGACGGTGCCGCGTCGCTTTTCGAACCAGCGCGAGACCACGGTGGCGCCGAGCACCATCGCCAAGTTGCCGGAGGCGATGCCCACCATGAGCCCCCACGCGAGCATCAAATGCCAGACCTTCTCCACCCGCGACGCGAGCAAGACGCCGCCCGCCAAGAGGACGAGCGACGCGAGGACCGTGCGGCGGATGCCGAAGCGCTGCATGACGGCCGCCGCAAAGGGGCCCATGAGACCGTAAAGGACCAAGTTCACGGTGACGGCCAGCGAAATGGTCGCGCGCGACCACCCGAACTCGGCCTCGAGCGGCACGATGAGCACACTGGGGGCCGCGCGGACACCCGCTGCGCAGATGAGCACGAAGAAGGTGACGGCCAGGACGATCCATGCATAATGCATGCGTTTGGTGTTCACGAGACGCTCTCCTCGCGCGGGACGCTGCGCGACGCGGCGCCGAACCGGGCGCGGTAGACGGAAGGATTGACGTGGGCGATCCGCATGAAGGCGCGCCGCATGACCTCCGCGCTGCGAAAGCCGGTCTTCGACGCCACTTCATCGAGGCTCGCGCGGGACGATGCGAGGGCGTGCTCGGCCGCCTCCACCCGCAGGGCCTCGATGGCGCGCGCGGGCGACTCGCCGATTTCGATCTTGAAGACGCGCGAGAGCTGCCGCTCGCTCATCCCGATTCGCCGCGCGAGCGCGGGGACGGACAGATCCTCGGCCGGGTTCTCGGTGGCCCACGAGATCAAATCGCGCACCGTGGGGGCCTTCGCGCGCTGGAGCCGCAGCGGCGCGCTGAACTGGCTCTGATCGCCGGGGCGGCGAAGGTACATGACCAAATAGCGCGCGATGGCGAGCGCCAACTCCGGGCCGGCGTCGTCTTCGACCAGGGCCAGCGCCAGATCCATCCCCGCGCTCACGCCGGCCGAGGAGAACACGTTCCCATCCTTGACGAAAATGCGTTCGGCTTCGACGTGAACGAGCGGATGCTCCTGGGCCAACTGCGCCGTTCGATTCCAATGCGTGGTGACCCGCCGGCCATCGAGCAGTCCTGCGGCCGCGAGGAGGAACGCGCCGGTGCACACGGATCCGTAGCGGCGGGCGCGAGGTGCCCACTTCGCGAGCCAGGCGAGCATCGCTTCGTTGGAGGCTTGGCGCCGGCCCTTGCCACCGGTGACGATCAGGGTGTCGATGGGCCCGCGGAATCGTGCCAAGGAGGTATCGGGGACGATGCGCAGACCCGAGGATGCGCGTACCGGTCCGTCGTTCGGTGAAAGAACCGTAATGGCATAGCCCGGATGGCGGCTGCCCGAATCGCGGAGCATGCTCGTCGCCTGGGCAAAGACTTCGAAGGGCCCCGTTAAGTCGAGACCGCTGGCATCCTCGTACGTCACGAAGACGACGGAGCGCGGTTTGGGGACACGATGGGGGCGGTTCATACCTCCATGAATGCGCCCAAAAGCTCATGTCCACCAGGACATTGATCCAACCTTTTGGGACATCCATGCGGCGCGACGCCCGAGCAACGCGCGCCTGGGGAGGCCCATCGTAGCTGGCACCATGATCGCCCACATCAGCTTCGCCGTGAGCGACTACGCGCGCAGCAAGGCCTTCTATCGCGCGGCGCTCGCGCCACTGGGCTACACCTTGGTGATGGAGTTGACGCCCCAAGTCACGGGCTCCGTGTACGTGGCCGGCTTCGGAGACGGCAGCGCCAAGCACGCTGATTTTTTCATCGCGAGCGCGCCTCCAGGCTCGAAGGCGAACGATCCCATGCACGTCGCGTTCTGGGCCAAGAGTCCTGCGCACGTGGATGCTTTCCACGCGGCGGCGATCATCTCGGGCGGCAACGACAACGGCGCACCGGGGCCGCGCGCGGAGTATGGGCCCGACGATTACGTGGCGTTCGCCCTCGACCCCGATGGCCATCGGCTCGAGGTCTGGTACATGAAGCCCGTGTGACCGCGGCGCGCGCGCGGATCGGTGTCCCGCCCCGAGAGTGGACGGAATCCGCCGGCGCGCGATCCTCGGTCGCCGAGGATCGAACGCACCGCATGGACAAAATCGCCGATATGACGCTCTTCGTCGCCGTGGTCGAGGGCGCCAGCATGTCGGAGGCCGCGCGGCGCGCGGGCACGACCAAATCGGGGTGCAAGACGAGAACGATTTACTCGAGGCCGTCCGTTCTACGTTGGATACGTACCATCACCCCACGTCCACCGCCCCCATGGGCGCGGCGGACGATCCGGGCGCCGTGGTGGACTTTTTGGGCGCCGTGCGCGCGGTGACGGGGCTGCGCGTGGTGGACGCGTCCATTATCCCCGACGTACCTGCGGTGGCGACCCATGTGACGACCCTCATGGCCGCCGAGCACATCGCGCGCCTCATTTCCTAATTCATCGTCATTCGAAAGGACTCATACCCGTGGCGAACGAGCACACGAAGCTTGCATTGCATTGGATTGACGGACAATGGGTCGACTCCGGCCTTCATCGCGATAGCATCGACCCGGCCACGTACCAGGTCATCGGCCGATACGCCGACGCCGGCGTCACCCCTCTCGTGCAGCGCGGTATCGCGGCGCGCTTGCGCGAGCAGCTCGCGCAGCGCGTGAATCGCGTCGTGGAGGACGCGATCGGGGCCGGCGCGCAGGTCATCGTGCGCGGCGGGCCCATCACGGACGGACCGCTGGCAAAGGGCGCGTTCTACCGCCCCACCTTGCTCGAGGTGACCGATCCCAAGCTGCCCATCGTGCAACAGGAGACGTTCGGGCCCGTGCTCACCCTGCAGATCTTCGACACGGAGGCCGAGGCCGTCGCGCTCGCAAACGACAGCATAGCCGCCCTCCTCGATCTCGTCGTACACGACGCCCCAGTCGTTGATCCACACGGTGCCCGCTTGCACCTCGCGCGCGATCCGCAACGGACGATCCACGTCACGCGTCCAAATGCTGGCCGCCAACCCGTAGATGAACAGAGCGGCCTCGGACGCCTCAATGGCGTGGCGGCGATGGACGATTTCATCGAATACAAACACATCACACTTACCAGCGGCGTCATTCCGAGCTAAGGAACGGGCCAATCGTGCAACGCCGCCGCTCCACCGCCACCAGCGTCATCGTGCACGAAGTGGCCTCGAACCACGAGCACGCCTATCTGGCGTGGATTCACAAGATCACGGTGGTGGCGCACGGATTTCCGGGCCATATCGCCACGGAGATCGTGCGCCCCAAGCCGGCGACGGGGCACGGGCGCCCGAGCGAACATCACCACTTCGTCACCATCTTGCGATTTCGCACGGAGGCCGACGCGCACCGGTGGCTGCACTCGCGCGAGCGCGCGGCCTTGCTCCACGAAGCGTGCGCGTGGCTGGTGCACGGCGATCGGCACGTCACCTACAGCGATATGCCGTTATGGTATCAGCCGCCCGCCAAAGAGGCGCCCACCCCCGGGAGCGTGCACCGCTGGAAGCAGTGGGTCATGACTGCGGGGGCCGTTTTTCCCCTCTCCGTCCTGGTGCCGCGTGCCCTCGGGCCCATTTGGGAGCGAATGGGCTTGCCCGTCGAGCATTTGGCATTTCGCGCCATCGGCGCCGCCGGCATCTCCGGCATCATGGTTTATTGGCTCATGCCGAATCTGAACAAGCGGCTGGGCAAATGGCTTCAGGCGCCAGGTCTCCTGCGCTAGCCGAGCCCGGGCTGCGCGTACCTCGTGCGCGCCCTCGTGTGCTATGGGTGGTTCCATGCTGAACATCGAGCACGCTGCCGCGTTCGCCGAGCGCATTTGGGAGGACGCCATCGTCCCGGTCTTGACCGATTACATTCGGATCCCGAACAAGTCGCCCGCGTTCGATCCAGCATGGCGCGAGCACGGTCATATGGACAAAGCCGTGGCCCTCATCGAGGAGTGGTGCCGTGCCCAGCCGATTCCGGGGCTGCGGGTGGACGTGCTCCGCCTGC
Organism: Sorangiineae bacterium MSr11954; assembly: GCA_037157815.1. NCBI lineage: Bacteria > Pseudomonadati > Myxococcota > Myxococcia > Myxococcales > Pendulisporaceae > Pendulispora > Pendulispora albinea. The sequence goes on along the minus strand of CP089984.1, from coordinate 11,732,472 downwards.
CGAACCGCACGCCGGTCATCCTCATGGAGGTGCCCGGCGAAGGAGACGACACCGTTCTCCTCTATGGCCACCTCGACAAGCAGCCGGAGTTCACCGGCTGGCGTGAAGGGCTCGCCCCTTGGACCCCGGTGCGCGAAGGCGATCGGCTCTACGGGCGCGGCGGCGCCGACGATGGCTATTCCAGCTTTGCGGCGCTCTCGGCGCTTCGATTGCTCAGCGAGCAGCGGCTCGCGCACGCGCGCTGCGTGGTGCTCATCGAGGCGGCCGAGGAGAGCGGCAGCCCCGATTTGCCAGCCTATATCGAGGCGTTCGCCGATCGCATCGGCAGCCCGAGCCTGGTCGTCTGCCTCGATTCGGGCTGCGGCAATTACGAGCAACTCTGGTCCACCACGTCGCTGCGCGGGTACGTCGGCGGCACCCTGGACGTGCGCATCTTGACCGAGGGCGTTCACTCGGGCAGCGCGAGCGGCATCGTCCCTTCGACGTTTCGAATCGCACGGCAGCTGATCTCGCGCATCGAGGACGAGCAGACGGGGCGCGTGCTGCTCGAGGCGCTTCACACGGAGATCCCGGCCGTGCGGCGCGCCCAGGCCGAGAAGGTCGCGGAGGTGCTCGGCGACGAAGTGTGGACGCAATTTCCCTGGGTGAAGGGCGCGCACGCCGTGACGGACGATCGCACCACGGCGCTCCTGGCGCACACGTGGGAACCCGCGCTGAGCGTGATTGGCGCCGAGGGGCTCCCGCCGATCGCGAACGCCGGCAACGTGCTGCGGCCGATGACGCAGCTCAAACTGAGCATGCGCATCCCGCCCCACGTCGATCCCGCCGAGGCCACCGAGGCGCTGCGCGCGGTGCTCGAGCGCGATCCGCCGTACGGCGCGCACGTGCGCTTCGTGCCGGTTCGGGGTGGCGAGGGGTGGAACGCGCCCGAGCTCGCGCCCTGGCTGGAGCGAGCGTTGAACGACGCGTCGATGGCCTTCTTTGGAAAGCCGTCGCTCGCCATGGGCGAGGGAGGAACCATCCCGTTCATGGCCATGCTGGGCGAAAAATTCCCCGAGGCGCAGTTCGTCATCACCGGCGTGCTCGGCCCTCAGTCGAACGCGCACGGCCCAAACGAGTTTTTGCACCTGCCCACGGCCAAGAAGCTCACGTGCGCGGTCGCGAGCATCTTGCTCGAGCATCGGTCGCGCGGCGCACGCGGCTAGCGCGCGCCGCGCAGATTTCGATTCAACGAATCCAATTCAAACCAATTGGCGCGCCGTGGACGATGCCGAGGATGCTTGGATGTATGGCTGAATGAGGCAACGTCATCGGAAGTCTTGAATGGCCCAAACCTTACCGTTCGAGGTCGTGTAGAAGCCACAAGCCACCTTCGTGTACTTGTTGCTGCTCATGGTGATGTAGTGGCCGTGCTTCGAGAAATCGTCGCCGGGCCCCTCGGCCCACATTTGCGCGAGGCAGTCGGGGATCATCGTTTCGGGGGGGCCCTTCCAACCGGGGCACTCGTTTTGCGCCATCTCGGAGCACTTGCCGAAGGCGCCATGGACCTTACCCGTCTCGGAGTCGCTCTTGGCCTGACCGCTGACGCACGACTCGTTGTCCGACCATCGCGCGAGCGGGGGAAGGCTCAACGTGGCGCGATAGGCGTTGATCTTGTCGACACAGATACGCGACGCCTCCGCGCCAGCTTGGCCATCTCCGATCGGCGTACCATTCCCGCCACCGGGCGGAGAGCCGGATCCATCGCCGCCGTCGCTGCACGCCAGGGCAAGGAGCGGACAGACGCACATGCCGATCACTCGGAGCGCGGCCCTTACGGCCTTTGCTCCGGCGTTCGATCGTTTCGGACTTCCAAGATTCGCTTTCATGCGCGGTTTCATGCGCGCTCGGGCGCAAGAAATGAACCAACCGCGCGAAGGCGCGATCCATCCTTATTTCATTAGAGGATGCGCGGGGGTGGTCTCCCACGATTTGGGGGCGAGCCCCACCTTCGTAAAACGCTCCTCGTACGAGGCACTCGGCATGAAGCGGACTTCGCGGTTGAAGTCCAATCGGAAGCTGGCCAAAGTACGGATACATGATGTCCGTCACCTGCCCGAAGTGCGGAGCGCCGAACAGCGATACCGCGATGGGGTGCACCACGTGCGGTCACTCCTTCGTCATCACGCTGCCGGGGAATCCAGCCTGGTCTCAGTCGGTTGGTTCGTTTGCACCACCCCCGCCCCTGCAGGAGCCGGGCGAGGCGAAGACCGCCTTGATCGCATCCATCGTGGCCTTCTTTTGCTGCGGCCCATTGGCTGCCCCTTACGCCATCATCAAGGCGCTCGCCGCCAAACGGATCATCGCGGCCAACCCCGGCACGCCGGGAGAAACCAAAGCGAACATCGCGCTCGGCATCAGCGCATTGAGCCTCTTGTCCTGGATTTTTTGGGGGATTCACCTGCTATCGGCGCGCTTGTAGCGCCGCGACGAAGCGCCTCACTCGTGAACGGCGAGGCGCACCCCCAGTCCGATGAAGATTCCTCCCGCGGCCACGTCGAGGCCGCGTTGCACGGCGCGGCGGCGCCGTAAAAATGCCCCGATTCGGCCGGCCAGCACGCCCACCGTGCCATCGACGAGGAACTCGAATGCCACCAGGATGACACCGAGAACGGCGAATTGTGCCCATACATTTCCGAGCTCGGGTTTGACGAACTGCGGGAGCAACGCGACGGTGAAGGTCACCATCTTTGGGTTCAGCAGGTTCGTCATCATCCCGCGCACGAAATACGTTCGCCCGCGCGCCGCCACCTCGCTCGATTTCGTGTCGAGCTCGAGGCGGCCGCGGTGGCGGATCGATTGAACCCCCAAGTAAATCAAGTAGCCGGCCCCGATGAAGCGCACGACCGCAAACGCCGTCGGCACGGCGGCGAAGAGCGCGCTGAGCCCGGCCGCCGCCAGCGCCACATGGATCGCTTCGCTGGTGGCGACGCCGCACGTGGCCAAGAGGCCCGCGCGCGGGCCGCCGCGAATGCCGCACCCGAGCACGAAGAGCATATCGGGGCCGGGGACCAGCATGGCGATCAATGTGGTGACGACGAACGCGGCCAGGAGATGGGGGTCGACGAACATTGCCACCATTGTACCGAAACGCGAAGGTCACGTGCAGCGCACGTACATCGCGTACAAATAAGGACGCGTTACGCGCATCGCGCATGCAACGCGTGCAAACGAGACCGCGTTACGCACCGCGCGGGAGCGTCACGCATCGTGCGGGGTGCGCCGCGTGCGGCGAGGGTGCGCCGCGTGCGGCGAGGGTGCGCCGCGCGCGGCGAGAGAACGTTCACGCCGGCAAATGGTGCAGCACCGCCTGGGAAATCCATTTTCCCTGAGCGAGCTGGCGGGCCGTCTCCGGCGTGTCGTTCAACACGGCGAGGAGCTCCCAGTAGCGCGATTGGCGCGGGTCGACGCTGAAACGGGCGCGAAGATCGCGTCGCACATCGTCGGAGAGGGCGACTTTTCGGCCCTCCGCGAACGCCGAAGCGTAGCGCTCCGCGATGGCGCGCCCCTCCTCCGACGCGGGCGCGATCCCGCGGACGACGGCGTCCTGCACGGCCTCGGTGATCGCTTGGCCGGCGTGTTGGATGGCGGCCAGCTCGACTTTGTCGATGGTGACCTGCGCCATGCGCCGCAGGTTCGCGACCAAGGTGGGATCCGATACGAGTTCGACGAGCTCGATCCATGCGTCGAGCTGCGCGGGCGTGGTGGGGTCCGGAAACTTCGGCATGCTCTTGGCAATTACCTCGCGCTTCCACTCTTCATCGACGTCGATGCCGTGCATCACGTTTTCGTAGAATCGCTCGATGACGGCTTTTCGTTCTTCGTGGGACAATCGGGTCACGGCGCACAACCTCCTGATGTCGTCTTCGTTGGGCTCGGAGCGAAGCGCTGCACGCAAGGCGGCGCCAATGCGCTGCAGCGAGGCGATGTGCGCCTCGACGGCCGCGAGCCGGAGCCGGAGTGCGTCCGCGAGCGATGTCTCTTGCTGGAGCACCTCTTTGATCGCGTCGAGGCCAAGGCCCGCTTCGCGCAACGTACGGACGAGATCGACGCGCACGAGCGCATCTTCCCCGTACAGTCGATAGCCGCTGGGCGATCGCCCCGCCGGAGGGAGCAACCCTTCGTCGGAGTAGAAGCGCAGCGTCTTCACCGTCGTTCCCGTACGACGCGCGAGCTCGCCTATGGTCAGCCGCTCTTTCGCCATGGCCCAAAGTCTGGCGTCTCCACCAACGGGAGAGTCAAGGCGAGCCCCCCGAAAATGTGCGCCCGCGACCGCTTCTACTTGCAGCCCTCGGCATTTCGGTCCGGCACATCGGGACAGAACACCCGCGAGAAGCTGCCCTCCAGCGCCCCGCCGCCCTCGAAGGTGAGCGAGTAGGTCCCCGACGCGTCCGAGTCGCTCAGCGAGGTCAAGGTCACGCTGCCGCCCGTGGCGTTCTTCGACGACGTGCTCGCGCACGCAGCATCGACGACATTGAACTGCGCGGAAGCATACCGACCATCCTCCCGCCTCGGTGCACGGTTGATGGGGTATTTGCCCGTCTCCAGGGGCTTTCCGGGCGAATGGACGCTCAGAGCCAGCCACGTCTCGTTCTTGTGCCGGATGAACCCCTCGGCCTCCTCGTGATGCACGCAAAGCGCACCGGCGCTCGACAGCGCGATATGCAGCTTCGGCGCGAGCTCGGTGCCGCCCCACGGGCTCGCCGCCCTCGGATAGGACGTAATCACCGCGTCCTGCACATTCAACGAGCGCCCGTCCACCTGCCCCGATGCGCTATTGGTCCCGCCGAGCGATTTGTCGTCGCTGCTGCACGCGACGATCAGCGCGGCGGCCGCGAACGCGCTCGCCAACGAAGCACTTCCCAAGCAAAGTTCACCCATGGGAGCGCAGTCTATACCGACGGCCGTACGCCGTGCGCGCCCGCGAGCTCCTCCCGAAGCCACGTTCGAATGGCCACCACGCCCGCCTCGGACGCCGTCTCGGGAAGATGAACGAGATGGTAATGAAACCCGGGCAGGCTCGGGCCAAAGGGCCGAATCAGCGTGCCCCGCGTTAGCTCATCCTGGACCAGAAGAGAGCTCAAAAGCGCCACCCCATGACCGGCGATGGCCGCAGCAATGGCGTGGCTCTCCTCGGAAAAAACCACGTCCGAAGGGGTATCCTTTCGCTCGATACCGGCCTTTTTCAGCCACCGCCCCCACGTCGGCGTCTTCGGCCCCGTGCGCCGCCACTCGAAGTGAAGGAGCGGCCGCGCGCGCAGATCCGCGGGCTTCCGGACCTTGAGCGCGGGGCTGCACACCGGAAAGAACGTATCGGCAAATAGGCTCTCCACCGCGAGCCCTGGATAGTTCCCGTGCCCATAGCGGATGGCCACGTCGACCTCGCGGGCGCGCAGATCGACGACGTCGTCGGACGCATGCAAGTGCAACGTGAAGTCGGGGAAGCGCGCGCGAAATTGGGCCATGCGCGGCAGGAGCCAGCGGGCGGCGAACGCTTGGGTCGCCGAGAGCACGATGGCCTTGCGCTCCGATCGGGCGAGCGACCGAATGGCTTTTGCAAACGCGTCGAAGCCATCGCGAAGCACCGGGTAGAGGCGCTGCCCTTCCTCCGTGATCAGGAGCTGCCGAGGCCGCCGATGAAAGAGCCGCACCCCCAGATCGAGCTCGAGCCGCCGCAGCTGATGGCTGACCGCAGTGGGGGTGACCGCGAGCTCTTCGGCGGCTCGTTTGACGCTCAAATGTCGCGCGGCCGCCTCGAATGCCTGCAATGCGGAGAGCGAAGGGAGGTGCCTGCGGTCGGTCATGGCTGACATCATCTCATGCATCGCGCGACTTTTCGTCGGTTGTTGCGCCCCCTGCCCCGCATTACGGTTTCGTGCAGAGGCAAGACATGAACATCGAACGCATCGTCACCCACCCCGATCCCTACGAACCCTTTCACCTCGCCCAGGGCTACCGCGTCGGAGATCTTCTCTTCATCTCGGGCCAAGCGGCCTACGACGACCAAGGCCGCATCGTGGAGGGCGACTTCAACGCCCAAGGCGACCGCGCCATGCGCAACCTGCAGCGCGCGCTCGAAGCCGGCGGCTCCAGCCTGAAGAACGTGGTCAAGGTGACCATTTTCCTCACCGACATGGGCAACTTCCAAGACGTGGTCGCCCTCCGAAAGAAGTGGTTCGTCGCGCCCTATCCCGCCGACACCATCGTGGAGGTCCGCGCGCTTTACACGCCGGAGGCGAAGATCGAAATCGAAGCGGTCGCCGTCGCCGACGATAAAGCACAACGCCGGTGATGGCGTAGCCGCGGCGACCCGGGCGCGTGCGACCACCCGCGCCCGACGGCGAGCGGCCACCGGGCGGTGGACGGTACCGTCGAAAGCAGCTAGACGACCTAGCATGGGGCGTCTTTCCCACGTCATCGCCGGCGCAAAGGGCGCCGTGCTCGCCTTTGCGATCCTATTCGTGACCACCTGCGTCATTTATGCGCGGGCCCTCGGCGGCTACTTCATCGCGGACGATCTCACGGAGCTCGATTTCATCCGCCGCTACGAGGGCTCTTGGCTGGCCTTCCTCGACCCGTCGAAGATGTACGGGGATCCCATCACGCACTCGCGCTACCGACCCTTATCCATTTATTTCAAATGGACCTTGAACATGCTGTTCGGGGATCACGCCGTCGCCTACCACGTCGTCTCGGCCGGCTTGCACGCCCTGTCAGCGGTGGCGGTGCTGCTCCTCGCGCGCAGGCTCTTCTCCGATCGCCTCACGGCGGTGCTGGCGGCCGTGTTCTTTACGTTCTGGCGCTCGCAATCGCAAACGGTAGCCTGGATTACATGCAATTTTCGGCTCTGCACATTTGCGCTGGTGCTCTGGGGGCTGGTGGCGCTCCATGAATTGCGCCGTGGGTGGGGCATCGCCGTGTGCCTGGGGTCGTTCGTGCTCGCGGTGGGCAACATCGAGCTGGTGATCGCGCCCGCGGTGTCGGCGTGCTTCTACCTTCATTACCGCTTTGGCAAGAGCGCGGCGCCGGAGCTCGCGCGGCGCTTTGCGCTCGCCACGGCGGGCCTGGCGGCGATCACCGTCGCCTTTCTCTACGCGAGCGTGATCTCGAACCGTGTCTTCCCCGTCGCGCCGCCCGCGTCCACCCCCGACCTCGATCGCGCGCTGCGCTTTCTGGCGAACCTGTTCGTGCCATTCCAGTGCCCGCTGGGGCTCAAGCTCGCGCTCGTGGCGCTGGTCTTCCTCGGCGCCTTTCTTCCACCGGGGCGCGTCGACACCAAGCTCTTGCTGCTCTTGACCCTCGTCTCGGGCTGCGCCCTCATGTGGGCATTTTTGCGCGCGTACGCGCTGGCCCCGCGGTACCTCTATTTTGCATCGGTCTTTGGCTCGATGGCGCTCGCGCACCTCGTGAACCGAATCGCCACCTTCCTGAGCCGGTGGCCTACGAATGGCACGAGGGCGCGCTGGGTCTCCGCGACGGTGTTGGGGGGCGCGCTGGTGGGCGCCAATGTTCATGCCCTGGAGACCGTCGACATGGTTCACTTCGAATATTTGGGGTTGCTCGGCCAAAAGCTGGCCGCGCTCCGAAGCGAGGTGCAGCGGCGCGGGGAGCGCGCGCGCGTTTACATCGAGTCGCAGTACACGCCCTACGATCGGCACTTCTTCGCCCCCGAGCTCGAGTTCGTCGATGCACCGGAGAAGGCCTCTCACGTGGTCGACGCGGACACCGCGTACTACCAGCGCCGCCTCGGACCCGACCTGATCGATTATTGGTTCGTGCCGTGGTTCAACCCGTGAGGGCGCGATGCGCCGCGCAACGCGCCCTCGAGCACCACGCCTCACTCGCCCGGATGGTATTGGCGCTCCGTGTGCCCTTCCAGCTGCGAGCGATAGAAGTACACATCGCGTAGGTTGCCCGTGGTGTACCGCACGGATTGATCGCCAAAGTGCGGCGACGCCGGATCACCGCTCTCGCCGCCCACCGTAATGGCCTTTGCCTTCACCCGATCGCCAAACTCGACGACGGCGAGGAAGCTGTTGCCGCTGGTGCCGTAAAGCTTCTTGGTCCCGTTGGCGCTCCGCGCGCCAAACGAGGCGAGCGAGCCCCAGCGCGCCGAGGTGAAGGGCACCGGGATGCTCGGCGCCTTGTCGTCGAATTTCTGCACGATGTCGCCCGTGAGGCGCTGCAATCGATTGATGTCGCCCCAAGGCGTCTTCCATGTGCCGAAATCGGCCGCGAGCTTGTCGACGGCGGCCGCGAACGCGTCCAGGCGCTGCTGCGACGACGCCTTCGTCTCCATGTACTCGTAAATCGTCACGCCCGCGCGCGCGGCGTCCGCCGTAACGCGCAGCCAGAGATCTTCGCCCCAGAAGACGGCCAGCGACGTGGGCACCGACTCCAGCGACCAACGCAGATCCCATGTGCGCAAGAGCGCGATGGGCTCGGCCAGCTTGGCCTTGAGCGGGCTCGCATCGGGGAGCTCGTCGTACGCCTTCAGCAAGGTGGGGACGAGGACCTCGAACTCCGTGAGGTAGCTGTCGAACGCCGCCGCGATGAGCTTGTCGTTCGTAAAGTCTTTCTTGTCCTTCAGCACGCGAATCGCATGAACGCCGCGCGGGTTCTCCACATTTCGATCCACGTAGCTCGGATAATCGCCGATCTTGGGGCTGTAGGGCCCCGCGGCCGAGTAGGGCCAGTTGTTCGTATTTTGAATCCAGCCGTTGGGCGGGTTGACCACGTTGGGCGCCTCGTCCACGCTGTGCAGGCCTCTCCACTCGGTGGCCGGATTGCTGCCATCGACCGGCTTGCTCCAATCGAAGGAGGTGTCCCGCCTCGGGATGAAGTTCGCGTGGAAATAAGCGATGTTGCCCTCCGCGTCGGCGAACACCGTGTTGTTGGACGAGTTGGCGTGGAGCTCCATGACCTCCTTGAACGCCTTGACGTTCTTCGCCTTGGTGCGGGTGTACGACTGCATCAGGGCCTTCATGGGCTCCTGCATCAACCGCACGCTCACCCATTTGCCGTCGGCCTCGCGCACGATGGGACCGTGGTGCGTCGCATAAACCGTAAACTCCTTGTGCGCCACCCCGCTCGCGGTTTTGTAGGGCACCGTGATTTTGGAGGCCTTGAGCGGGCGCTCTTCGTTTCCATAGCGGTAAAAGAGGCCTCCATCTTTGCGCACCACCGTCTCGAGGTACTCGTCGATGCAGTCCACGCCGCTCGAGGTGTGCATCCACCCCGCCCGCTCGTTGAAGCCCTGGTACACGAAGAACTGGCCCCAGGTGAGCGCGCCATACGCGTTCAGGCCTTCGTCGCTCACCACCTGCGCCTCGGCGCGGAAGAAGAAAGAGGTGTGCGGATTGATCCAGAGGAGCGCATGGCCCGAGCTGCTGTTGAACGGCGCGATGGCAAAGCCGTTGGACCCTTTGGGCTCCGCCGGCGGGGGCGGCGCCGCCGGCTCGGGCGCGGGGTTCTTGCCATAGAACGCCTCGAGCTGCGGGAGGGATACGCGCTCGATGTCGCCGCCGATGCTGCCCTCGCTGAAGGTCAGCGCCATCCATGGCTCGAAGCGCTCGATCACGCGCGGCTTCACCTTGGGGTGCTCGTGCAGATAATAATTCAGCCCATTGGCATAGGCATCCATCAGCGCCTTCAGCCACGCGGGGCTCTCGCGGTACTCGGCCTTCATTTTTTCGGGGTCGATGAAGAGCTTCATGCGCAGATCGCGGTACACCTCCGCCTCGCCTTCGGCTTCGGCCAGCCGGCCCATGGCGTTGAGGTAGTTCGTCTCGACCCGATTGAAGTCGTCTTCGGCTTGAGCGTACATCAAACCGAACACAGCATCGGCATCGCTCTTTCCATAGACGTGCGGGATCCCCCAATCATCTCGGACGATGGTGACGTTTTGTGCCTGACGCCGCCAGGCGGCGACCTCGTTGTCCCGACAGCCCGAGGTCGAGCAGGCGCAGGCCGCAACCAAAAAGACGAGGGTAAGCTTCTTCATGACGGAGCCTCCGGATGGGAACCCCCAGGCGAATCGTGCCACATCCTCGGGCCATCGTCTCGTTGGTTGCCTAGGCAGCAAAAGACGCGGTGCGTAAGCGTGTGGATCGGCCCTCGAAACCCGACGTCGTAGCTCGCACATCGTGTTACGCGGATGTTACCGTGTTACACGGATAGTCAAATACGGGCCGAATACGAAGTAGGCAATGTGCCTCGATCTTGCACTGCGTGGTTGCCGGCGCAGATGAGAGGACGAAATACCGCTTCGCAAAACGAATCGTCTCGAGCAGGTGGGTCCTCTGCCCTGGTCCGCCGTTACCCATGCGGGTGAAGGGAGATCCGATGAAGTCCGAACGCTCGATGAAATACCTTGTACCGATCTCGCTCGCGCTCTCGCACGTCGCTCTCGGAGCGAGCGGTTGCGATGCGACATCACCGGCTTCCGCCCCGAGCTCGGGAGGCGCCTCCGCGGGCGAAATCCATGGCTCGAACACGCCCGGCGTGGGCGGGATCGGGGGGGCGGGCCAGCCGCCCGTGCGTCCGGGAAAAAGCAGCGCGTCGAGCGGCTTTTGCGCCGAAGGCGGCTGGTGCTGGGTGAACCCATTGCCGCAGGGAAATGCCTTGTCCGCCGTGTGGGGGGCCGCGCGCGACGACGTTTGGACCGTGGGCGGTGCGGGCGCCATTCTGCACTACGACGGCACGTCGTGGACCCCCAGCGCCAACGTGACGCACGCCGATCTGCGCGCGGTATGGGGCGCCGGCAAAGGCGATGTTTGGGCGGCCGGCGACGATGGAACGATGCTCCATTGGAACGGGTCCGTCTGGTCGGCGGTGGAGAGCAATGTGACGAAGGTCGCGATCCGCGCCATCTGGGGCTCGGACAGTCAAAACGTTTACGCCGCCGGCGACCAAGGGAGCATCGTGCGCTGGGATGGCAGCGCATGGAGCGCGGTGATCTCCGGCCTGCCGCACAATCTCACCGGCATCACGGGGAGCGGGCCGGATGATATTTGGATATCGAGCCAATACAACGAGCTCCTTCACTGGGACGGTTTTGCCTGGGGCCGCAAAGACAGCGGGACGCAGCTAGGATTCCGCGCGCTCTGGCAAGGCCGCGATCGCGTGCTCTGGGGGGTCGGCAGCGAAGGGACCCTCGCGCGCTTCGATGGCAGCTCGGTGTGGCGCGCGGCGGCTTCTCCATCGGGTGAAGGATTTTTGGGCATCTGGGGCGATTCGTCCTCGCGCGCATGGGCCGTGGGCACGCGCGGCGCCGTCATCGGGTGGGACGGCACCAGCTGGACGCGCGTGACCACGGGCGCGCCGAAGGTGCGGCTGGCGAGCGTCTGGGGGAGCAGCGCGAACGACGTTTGGGCGGTGGGAGACGCGGGCGTGATGATGCACTTCGATGGAAAGACGTGGGAGCTGCCCTCGACCGGCGCCACGTCCGATCTCGAGAGCGCCTGGGCGAGCAGCCCCGACGACGTCTGGATCGCGCGGGGCGACACCACCATGATGCATTGGAACGGCACGGCGTGGACCTTGGTCCCGAGCGGAACGGCGGGCGGGATCTGGGCGGTCGCGGGGAGCGCGTCCAACGACGTTTGGGCCGCGGGCGAGCACGGCGCGTTGGCCCACTTCGACGGCGCGCAGTGGACGGTGGGCGAGCGGCTCGTCGATCGAGGGCTGTGGGCGGTCTGGGCGAGCGGGCCGCGCGACGCGTGGGCGTCGGGCGACGCGGGCACCTTGCTGCACTGGGACGGGAGCGCATGGTCCGTCGTTCCTTCGGGTACGACCGAGCGCCTCTCGAGCCTCTGGGGAACGGCGCCGAACGATGTCTGGGCGAGCGGCGCCCAGGGGACCTTCGCGCACTGGGACGGCGTCAAATGGGCGGTGGTGGACACCGCTCACGACTACGACTGCAAAGATTTGTGGGGCTCTTCCGCCTCCGACATTTGGGCGACCTGCGGGCGCGACGTGCTGCGGCACTACGATGGAAAGGCGTGGTCCGATGCCGCGCACCCCGCGGGCGGCGCCGGCGCGCTCTGGGGCCGGAGCGCGAGCGACGTGTGGTCGCTGGGGCACCCGTGGATGCATTGGGACGGCCGCACGTGGTCGGCCATCAAGGAGCCGACGTCGGGCGCGATCACGCGCGCCATCGGCTTTCGCGATCAGATATGGGCCGTTGGATATTCGGGCGCAGTACTTCGTAAAAAGCTCTAGCCGAACGAGGACGATTTCATGAAACTCCACCGTCGTAGCACGATGGTCGTCGCAGCTTCGTTGGTATTCGGTATTTTGCCCGCCTGCGGGGGCGCGAGCTCGGACGGGGCAATTTCGGACGAGGACGAGCGGGAGCCAAAGGCGATTTCGCTCTCTCCGAGCGCGGGACCGCCCGGCACCCAAGTGGCTATTTCGGGCCGGCACTACGCCCCGAACGAGCACGTCACCTTGCAGGTCGATGGCCACGTGGTGGCCGATCTGCAGGCCGATCCGGATGGTTCGTTCCAGACGACGTACGTGGTGCCCGGGGAGCTCCGCGAGGGCCACCATGCGCTCGCGGCGTACGACCAGAGCGGGGCAGAGAACCGCACGCTCTACGAGCAATCGGAGATCCCGCGGCTCGGCAGCTGGACCAAGGTGGGCGGCGGATTTGGCAACACGCCGGTGCAAATCGCCATTGCGCCGAGCCTCACCTCGACCCTGTACGTGGCCACCCGCACCAATGGCATCTACAAATCCACGGACACCGGCGCCACCTGGAGCGCGATCAACGCCGGGCTGACGAACCTCAATGGGCTCTCGCTCGCGGTGTCCGCCAACAACGCCACCGCCGTGCGCTTCAGCGCGGACAAGGCGTTCAGCCCACCGGGCACCCCCACGCACCTCTGGCAGTCGCAAAACGGAGGTGGCAGCTGGGCGGCCTTGAGCCCGTCGCCCGACATCAACCTGGATTTCATCAAAGTAACACCCGGGACGGGCCTCTTCGCGGGCGGCAACAACGGCAGCTCCGCCATCGTGCTTCTGGGAACGAGCGGCACCACCGTGTGGAGCTCGTCCACGAACAACTTCGGCGCGGGGAGCGGCACGGTCACCGCCATCGTGGGCCCGGCCAACGCGCTCTTCGCCTCGGTGTACGGCGCGGGGACGAAGTCGGGCGGCATCTTCAAGTCGACCGATGGCGCGGGCGCAACCTGGACGGCGAGTCATTCGGGGATCGCCGGCTTGAACCATGTCACCACGGTGGCCGTCGCGCCCTCGGACGCCAATCGCCTCTATGCGGCGGTCGAAGGGCAAAATACGGGAGTGTACAAGAGCGCGAACGGTGGACTGAGCTGGACCTTGGTCAACCAGGGGCTGGGTGATCGCAACGTGTGGTCGCTGGCGGTCCATCCATCGACGCCCGATATCGTCTTTGCGGGCACCGCCACCGGCGTTTACAAGAGCACGGACGGGGGCTCGAGCTGGTCCCTGTCGATGTCCGCCGCCGCCAAGGTGAATACGATAGCCATTCACCCGGCGAGCACGTCGACCATCTTCGTGGGGCTGAATGCGCCGGGTGAGCTCTACCAGACCACCACGGGAGGGTGAGTGTGATTCCATGAGAACGCTCGTACGCGCGGGGGCCGGCGCAGGATTGGTCGGGTTCTCCATTTCGTTCTGCGCCCTCTTCGTCGCGGCGTGCGCGGACGATCCTTCGAGCTCCCCCGGGCCAGGCCCCTTCGGATCGGACGCGGGGACGGCGGAGGATGCGCGCTCGGGTCCGGATCCGTTCGAGGACGCGGGCACGGACTCCGGGCCCTCGAGCGGAGACGCGGGTCGAGACGCCGCGCGGCCGGCGGAGGGCGATTGGTCGCCCGCGGCGGGCTTCACGGGCGACGTGCAATCGCTGGCCATTTCGGATCTGGGCAGCGGCACCTTGCCCATCGTGGCGCTCGGGAGCAGCGGCGCGCAGCGATCCATCGATAATGGGATCACCTGGTCGGCGTTCAACGAGGGGCTCACCAATCCGCGCGGGGTTTCGCTCGGCGCCATTCCGGGCGGCACCTCCCTCCTCGCGAGCAGCGAGCGAGGCGCCGCCGACGCAGGAGCACCTTATGTGTTCGCGTCGACCAACGGCGGCGCGTGGAGCAGCCGAGACATCACCGTTCCCGCGGCGGGCGCGGTCCCCAACGATGCGCACGACGTTCATGGCTGGCTCGTGCTCGGCGGCGCGGGCCAAATGGGGTGCGGGCGAAATGTCGCGACCGGCGGTCCCGACGTGCTTCAAGGCAAAATGGGCGGCTCGAAGTGGAAGGTCAATCCGATCCTTCCGCCCGCGACATCGCAAGGGGCTTGCCGCGCCCTGGTCGGCCAGGCAAACGACAACCTCTATGCCACCGTGTTTGCGCCGGGCTCCGTGGGCGGCGTCTTTCAATCGACCGGCGGTCAAGCGGTGGATTGGAGCGACGTGGGCGCCGGCATCGACCCGGCCGACAAGCCGTACACATTTGCGCTTGCCATGTCCCGCACCCAACCGAAAACGCTCTATGTCGGAATCCAACGTTCGGGCGGCGGGCGCGTTTACAAAACCGTGGACGGTGCAGTCACATGGTCGCGCGCGTCCGAAGGCATCCCCGAGGGCGATCCGGTCGTTTCGCTGGCGGTGCATCCGACCCTCCCCAACGTGGCGTATGCGGGCACCCGCTCGGGGGTCTACAAAACGGCCGACGGCGGCGCGAGCTGGACGCTGTCGCACGCGAGCCGTGGCGCCACGGTGACCGCGCTCGCCGTGCACCACCTCGACGGCACGATGGTCTTCGCCGGGATGGACGCGGCGCCCGGACTTTGGATCTCCCGTTCCGGCGGTTGAGGGCGCACACGGGCTGAACTCCTCGATGCGCCATACGGCCGAACGCTGAACACGGGCGCCGTGGATCGCGCGATCCGTCAATCTTTGGGCACGCTCTTGGCAGAGAGGTACGAACATGAAAATCCGTCATCTCCTTCCTTCCGCCATCCTGGTTCTGTCCGCGGCCGGATTTGGCCTCGCGGCATGCAGCAGCGGTGGCTCCAACGACGGTGGAGGCGGAGGGGGAGCTCCCGGCGGAGGGCAAGCCCCCGGCGCCGATGCGGGCGGCGTCCCCAATCGCTCCAAGCCCGCACCCGCCGGTTATTTTGCACCCTGCACACAAATCGGCGAACCGGGCGACTGTCCGGCCGGGCTCTTTTGCCGTGATTACAATAAGCGCGGCCCACACTGCACCCACGCGTGCACCAACAACGACGATTGCGAGCTTCCGTCCAAAGGCTGCGGCGCCAACGCTCCGCGCTCCTGCGCCATGCCGGAGCCCGACGGTGGTGGTGGCGGCGGCGGTGGTGGTGGCAACGGCGGCGGCAAAGACGGCGGGAAGATGGGCTTCGGCGAGGACCTCGACGACGACGAGGCGATCATGCCCGAAACCGCCGAATCGATGCGCTGAGCAAGCGATCCGCCAGCTGGATCCCAGTTGCACCACGCGATCGTAACCGCAGCGCGGCGATGGTCGCGCCGTCCGAGGCGGTCGCGCCGTCGTTGGAGGTTGCACCGCGCGAGGCGTCGCGCCGTCGTTGGAGGTTGCACCGCGCGAGGCGTCGCGCCGTCGTTGGAGGTTGCGCCGCGCGAGGCGGTCGCGCCGTGGTTGGAGGTCGCGCCGCGCGAGGCGGCCGCGCCGTCGTTGGAGGTCGCGCCGCGCGACGCGGCCGCGCCGTCGTTGGAGGTCGCGCCGCGCGAGGCGGCCGCGCCGTCGTTGGAGGTCGCGCCGCGCGACGCGGTCGCGCCGTGCAAGGTGCTTGCTCTGCGCGACGCGGTCGCGCCGTGCAAGGTGCTTGCTCTGCGCGACGCGGTCGCGCCGTGCAAGGCGCTTGCTCTGCGCGAGGCCGTCGCGCCGTGCGGTTGCGGCAAGCCCATCGAGGGCAGCGGCTCAGGGAACTCGTCCGAATTTTCTTCGAGCACGTTCGAGCCGTTGGCGCCAGGCTGCCGTCATGGCAGTCGTTACCGAAGATTTGGTTCGCCTCTATGCGGAAAGTGATGGCCTTGCGCTTGCCGAGTTCGTGAACCGAGGAGCCGTGTCGCCTGCCGAGTTGCTCGAGGTGGCGATCGGCATCGTGGAGCGATTGAATCCGCGGCTCAATGCGGTCGTTCACAAGCTCTACGATTTTGCGCGCGCGCGTCTGCGCGAGTCGAAGATCGATGGCCCCTTTGCCGGAGTGCCTTATCTCCTGAAAGATCTCGTAACGATGTGGGAGGGCACACCCCACACCAACGCCACAGCCTACATGCGAAATGTGGTATCGCGCACGGACAGCGAAGCCATGCGCCGCGTGCGCGCGGCCGGATTCGTTCTCTTCGGCAAAACCAACTCACCGGAGAACGGGTGGGCGCTCACCACCGAGCCAGTACTTTATGGAGCCACGCACAACCCGTGGGCATGGGAGCTCACCCCCGGTGGATCGAGCGGAGGGTCCGCGGCCGCGGTCGCATCGGGCATGGTGCCGATCGCCGAAGGCGGCGACGGTGCGGGCTCCATCCGCGTCCCCGCCGCGCATTGCGGCCTGGTCGGCTTGAAGCCCTCGCGCGGGCGGGTGCCCACCGCGCCCATCGGAGACATGTGGTACGGCGGCATCGTCAATCTTTGTGTGTCGCGCACCGTGCGCGATACCGCAGCGTACCTCGATGTCGTCGCCGGCGCGCTGCCCGGTGACCCGTATACACCAAAGGCCCCCCATGAAACATGGCGTTCGCTCGCCCGGCGCAGCACCTCCCGTCTGCGCATTGGTTTCGGCACGGCATCGCCGGCCGGCGGCGACGTGCACCCCGAGGTCGCCGATGCCGTACGCCGCGCCGCCCAGCAGCTCGAACAGATGGGGCACATCGTCGAAGAGCACGCGCTGCACCTGGACGTGCCCACCGTGTGGAGGGCCTACGCGCGCATGGCCGCCGTCCAGACGGCACACGCCTTCGAGCTGCAAGAGCGCCTGGTCGGACGCCCGGTCGGACGCGACGACGTGGAGCCCATGACGTGGGCCATCTTGGAACGCGGCCGCTCCGTGCGCGGCGTCGACCACGCCCACGACGTGGAGAAAATTCGAATCGCGGGCCGCACCATCGCCACGGATCTCGCCCCCTACGACGCGTTCGTCACCCCGGTGATCCGCGAGCCGCCTTTGCCGCTCGGCGCACGGCCGATGAACCACTCCGATCTCGATCGCTACAACGCCCAATTCGCATCGGACGCCGCCTTCGCATTCCCGCTCAACGTCGCCGGACTGCCGGGCATTTCATTACCCCTTTACGAGACCGCCGGCCAGCTGCCCATCGGCGTGCAGATCGCGGGTCGCTACGGCGACGAAGCCACCTTGCTCCGCCTGGCCACGGCGCTCGAAGAGGCGCTCCCATGGCGGGAGAGGAGACCGCCGATTCATGCTTTATCGACCTGATTCGACGATCGTACAGCACATTCACCTCTTCGCGCTCACCCCTCGTCGAGGGATATCGCTTCAGCGGAACGTGGCATCGCCCGTGGCGAGCCCGTCTGCGAGCGCGCCGGTGGACGCGAGCGAAACTTCGATATCCCAATCGCTCCCCGCGGGAACCACGCTCGTCTCCTCCGCATCGACGGTGAATTCACCTTGGCCCGCGGGCAGCTTGCCGAGAACGGATGCCGGCACCGTTCCCTTCAGGTCGGCCACGGGGAACGCGCACTGGGCGAAGGAGAATTTTTCCGCGGAATCCGGCCCACCGAGGAAGAGCGCGACGGTGCCCGAGGCCGCACCCGCGACGTTCCACGCCAATTCGAGGTTCTTGGATCGATCGATGGTCGGCCCCCCCTCCCGCCGGGTCCAAGTCGGTGACGAAAGGGTGATCAAGGAGGGCGCTTTCAAGGTTTGGGCGAACGCGGGTGCACCGTTGGGATCGCCGGTGCCCGTAACCTGAATGCTCTCGCCGCCGGACCAAAGGGATACGTTCCCGCTCACGGGTGAATATTCGAGCGGCCCCGCCCCGGGCTCGAGCTGGATCGCCGGAGAGACAGCGGTGCCGGCGATGCGGACGATGCCACCTCGGTAAATGTGCACGTTATTTTGATCGCCGGAGATGCTCCCCGTGCAGGTGTAGACGGTGCACTGCCCATCGGGAACGGCCTCGCACTTCGGCTGCAGGTTCGCTCGATCGGAAAATAGGACCGAAGCGAGGTAGTTCTGAACGGCGCGCGAACGAATCGTCGCTTTCGTGTTCTCGACATGGATCTTTCCGACCTTCGGTCTCTCGCCGCCCGATCCATTCTGTCCGCCGGGGCCGCCATCACCCGCAGCTCCATGGCTACCGGGGCCACCCTTCAAGCTCTGTCCGCTGTTGCTACCCTCGTCCGAGCTGCTTCCGCACGCGACCACATTGATGGCCACGGACAGAAGAAGCGCACTGGTCCACGCATATCGATGATTGCATTTTCATGTGTCGTCTCTCTCACTTCGAGGTTGAGTGCAGATAGGTCCACGGACTCGCGGCTCGACATCCAGGCGCAGGGTCACGCCTGCCCGAATCCACTGGCGCCCGCTGGCATCCTCGAACGACGCAACCCGGAAAAAACCGCCCTCGGCACGCGTCGCTTCTTTTGCCGTACGATGCGCCGCCGACGCGGAGCATTCAAACTTCGTTCACGCTCGTAGCAGATACCGAGAGGAGCCCACTCCCCAAGGACCTCGCCCAAAGGTCACCGTGTCGCAAGGCGTTCGCCCTGTCAAGCAAACTTGCTTGCGGAGTGCATATCTCGAATTTCTCTGTCACTCGTAAATTTTCCACACAAATCAAGACGAGTGGTCTCGATTCATTACGCCACGCATAATCCAATACGAAAGGCTCGAAAAACGCACAAAATGCGCGCCAATCGGCCCGAATACGGGAAATCCGTGCCCGTCACACAGACGCGTCGTTGAGCATGTGTGATCGCGAGTTCACGCGATCGTGAACGAGGCACCACGGCCCCGGACGACCAAGCGATCGCGACGTCGGTATGGATCGATCGTATACCGAAAACATATTTGCAATCAGATTGCGAATAGTCGGCCCGCGGCGCTTATCGATGGAGACCCCGTCCGCCGGTGCGTCGTTTGCGACTTTGGGTGCGAGGCCCCCAATCGTGGGTGCGAGACCCCGACGAGTCGGCCCCCTCCAATCGAGCCCCGCGCGGCCCAATCCGTTGTCTCCCAAACAGCGTCCCATCGTTGGGACGATGCCTCCGTTCCACGAGATAGGAAGATCGCGCCAAATACTCCCGTACGAGGGGAATTGGAGGAAATCCATGCGCACGCCTTCGACGCTCCTCTCTTGGACCGCCGTCTTCTTTTCGACATGCCTTCTCACCGCCTGCACCACCACCACCCCCACGGGAACCGCCGATCCGCCGAACGGCGAATCGCCCGCGTCCATTCGCCACAATCCCGATACCGGTACCGCCGGTGAACGTCCGGCGACGCCAGCGCGCCAAGGGCCGGCCGCCGCCCCGAGGATGGCGGCTCCGCCAAGGGCGTTGTACGTCAATTTTGCGCCCGATCCTTGGTTCGGATTTCCGAGCATCGCCAAGAACGAGCAGGGAAACCTCTTGGCGCATTCCACCCGCCTGGCGCGATATGTCACGAACGAAGCGGAGTGGTCGACGCTGTCGCCCGACTTGGTCGCCGTTTCCAATGAGCCTGGCCAAAAAGGCAGAATCACGGGGCTCGCGGCCGGACGGGCCGAGATCCGGGTTCGCATGGGTGAGGACAGTGAGGTCGTTCCGGTGCTGGTGACCGAGACCAGCATTCAAAAGCTCACGGTCGCGGAGGCCACCGTGGCGCCCGGACGCCGCACGTCGCTCGAGGCCTCGATAACCCTCGTCGATCAAACGCAGGTGAATGTCAGCGATTTCGTGCGCTGGGATGCGGGGCCGACCGACATCGTCGAGCCGGTGTACGACGGAGCGATCACCAAGGCCGGCGGTCGCGGGTGGGGCGTGGGGGTCACGAACGCTTGGTTTGCAACGCCGCAGCGCCAATGGGTGCGCTTGGGGGACATCCACGTCGTTGCGGGCGCAGGGGACGCCGACCGGGATGGCTATTTCGCGGAGGACGACTGCAATGACCAAGATGCCTCCCGCTCCCCTGGCGCGCCGGAGATCCCAGGAAATGGGGTGGACGACAATTGCAATGGGCAAATCGACGAGGCTTGTACGAGCCCCATCGTCTGCAGCCGCCTCCTGCCCCCCAAGAACGTTCAAATCGCGTCATCTGGCGCCGATTCGTGGTCCGTTACGGGCAACGCGGAGCCGGGCGCGATCGTCGTTTTGCGCGACGCGGCGATAACCCCGCCTCGATTGGTCAATATTCAGGTGGACAGCACCGGGAAATTCACCAAGAGCGGATTGAAGAGCCAGCTCGGGATCCTGCAAGTGGTCAAAGCCGGCGCGAGCTCGAGCGCCAAGATTTGGACCTGGGTGGACGACGGCAACCACGACAATGCCACCTCGCCGCCGGTGCCGAAGGCCGTGGCCTTCGAGCCCGTAGACGCCCAAACGTCCACCGTGTCCGGCACCACGGTGCTTCATGCGCAGGTGCGCGTTCGCAACCTCTCGCAGCCATTCAGGCAGTATGCCCACGAAATCGGGAGCGGTTTTACCCCAGCGTTCAAAGCGACCTTGCCCGCGGCGCCCGGCGATTGGATCGAGCTCGCGGCCCATTATGGCAATGTCGCCTTTGCCGAGAAGACGGCGGTGCGCGTTCCGGGCACGGATACCCGGCCGCCGGGCAAGCCCACCATCGAGTTTGCCGATGATCCCGTCGGGGGTCCCGGGTTCGCGCGTGTATCGGGTCAGGCCGAGGGCTACGCGACGGTCACCGTCCTCGATACGCGGACTGGAGATCGAAAGGTGCTCACGGCGTCGGCCGAGGGCCGCTACGATGCGGGCTCCTTTCCTGCCGGCGACATGTTGCTCGTGTGGGCCAACGACGGAACCGCCGATGGGCCCAAGGCGTTGGCGCAGGTGCACGGGTGGGACACGACGCCGCCATCGATGGCGTCGGACCTTCAGGCAACGGGTGTCACCAACGGCACGACGACCATCACGGGGCATGTCGAAATTGGGTCGTACGTCACCATCGTCCTCGGCGCCGAAGCGCAGACCGTGGAGTCGACGTGGTCGGAAATGGACCTTCAGGCGAGCTTCCGTATCACCCTCCCGGCCACGGCCGGCGATCTCGCGCGGATTACGGTGGCCGATCGCACGGGCAACGCATCTGCCCCCGCGGAGCTATGGATTCCGGCGGCCGGCCCCACCCCTCCCGCTCCGCGTGGAGCCTTCGTGTTCAACAACGAGGACTACGTTTTCGAGTTCAAGGGCACCACGCAACCCAATACCACGCTTCATGTTTACAATGCGAGCGCCCGGATGGCGATCATCCAAATAATGGTCGGGGATACGGGGCGCGTCTTCTGGCCATTCGGGGCTCAAATCCAGGCGGGGGACGTCGTGCTCTTCTGGGCCGAAACGAACGGCGTCACCAGCGAGCGCGCCGCGGTCACGGCGACGTTGGGCGCCGCCAATTGGCGAGCCCCCCTCGTACCCCTCGACGTGGTCGCGAGCTCGTCGATCGATGGCGTGGCCGTGATCTCGGGGTACTCGGAGATCGGTGGCTCCGTCGAGCTCTCGGTGGGGACCGGTCCCGTGGGGAGCACGGCGGACGTGTTTTGGTCGCCCGCGAGCACGGACACGTTGGGGATCTTCGACGCGGCCATTTATGCCGAGCCGGGGGCCCTCATCCGCGTGACGCCGGTCGATGCGCAGGGACTTCGCGGCGAGCCGGCGTGGGTCACCATTCCACCAGCCGGCGCGCCGCGGATTCGCCCGGCCGATATCGCGCATCACCTGGTGCCCATCGAGGGGCGTTCGCCCGCTAACCTGGCGCCACGGCGTTGACCTCCGGAAGCGCGCGCTCCGCGGCGGCAGGTCGCTCGGACGCGGAGCGCGACGCAACCGGGATCGAGGCCGCGGCCACCGGGACACCGAACTTGATGACGATGTTGGGAATGAGCCCCAGCTCGACGGTGATTCCGCGCGGCGCCAGGCCGCCCAAGGTCATGGTGCCCTGGAGCTTCTGCGCTTGTGAGAGCGATTTCACCAAGGCGACGGCCAGCTTGTTCTCGGCGTGCGCTTCCAGGATCTCCTGTTGCGCTTCCTCCGCCAGGTGGTGCGTCGTCTCGAAGTTGGCGTAGATCTTTGGCGGAATTCCCAGCTCGATCGAGATGCCCTCGACCATGTATCCCGCTTTGCGAACGATGGGCAGCGCGTCGTTGAAGTCGCGCACCGTGTCTTTGACCTTGGCCATGGCGCTCTCCATGAGCTCACCGCCCATATGGGTCGCCGAGTCCTTGAGCGCCACGGCCTTGGCGGATGCTTGCTCCTTGAGCTCCCCCGCCTTCGCCGCGACATCACGCCGAACCTCTGCGGCCTTCGCCGTCGCCGAGCTCTTGGCTTCCTTTGCCTTATCGAGAATTCCCATTTCACCCTCCCCACCGTCTCACACGCTCGCTTGGAGCCGGACGTGCACGTAGTCGATGGTACGCCTTCGGAGCTCGAGCGCCGCTAAAAAATGCGCGCGCGCTTCCCGATGGGCCATCGAAAATCCTCCGATTCGTCACCCTCCCCACCTGCCCGAGGGATACGCCCCCTCCCGTGCGCATTCGTACGATCGTCTCCTTGGTCGCGTTGCCGCTCGGCGTGGTGGCATGCAGTGCAGCATCGAGCCCTCCGCCCGACGAGGTGCCGCTTGCACGAGAGTCGCGGTTGCCCCTCGCCCGGGGTATCCTCTTACCCACGGGGGCCCGTATCACACCCACCGCGGCGCCGGGAGCCTCCCTGGTCGCGCTCGACCCAGGGCTTTCAACGCGGCCCGACTACCGCGCCGACCACCCGGCCTCGCTCGTGCTCTCACCCGACGGCGCCACCTTGGCGCTGGTAACCAGCGGCTACAATCGAAACAACGACGCCAATGGAAATACCGCTCCGGCGGAATCGCAAGAGTACGGCTTTCTTTACGATGCCGCCACCGACCCGCCCACGAAACGGCAAGTACTAAAAATACCCAATACGTTCTACGGACTTGCGTTCGCCCCAAACGGAAATGCGCTTTATGTACCGGGCGGCGTCGATGACAACATTCATGTCTACACACGCACCGGCGCGACCTGGACGGAGGCGCTGCCGCCGATGGCGCTGGGCCACGCGGCGGGGCTCGGCCTCGAGGTGAAGCCCATGGCGGCGGGGCTCGCGGTGACGGCCGATGGGACGCGGGCGGTGGTCGCCAATTACGAGAACGACTCCGTTTCGATCCTCGATCTCGCCGCACGCAAGGTCCTCGCCGAGGTCGCGCTCCGCCCGGGAAACGGGGTCGCAGGCGGCGAATACCCGTTTTGGGTCGCCATCCGCGGGAACGACAAAGCCTATGTCTCGAGCCAGCGCGACAACGAGGTGCTCGCCGTCCGCCTCGATGGGGAGCGGCCGGCGGTGGTCGCGCGCATCCCGGTCGGAACGCAGCCCTCGAAGATGATCCTCGACCGTGAAGGAAAGCGCCTCTTCGTCGCCAACGCCAGCAGCGACACCGTCAGCGTGATCGACACCGAAGAAGACGAGGTCGAAGCGATCATCCCGGTGACCGCGCCGCGCGCGCTCTTGCCGAACCCGCGCGCCTTCAAAGGGTCCAACCCGAACGCGCTCGCCTTGTCGCCCGACGAGCGCACCCTCTATGTGACGGACGGCGGCACCAACGCGGTGGCCGTCGTGCGCCTCGAGCGGGAGCGCGGGCAGGTGGTGGGGCTCGTTCCGACGGGCTGGTACCCCGACGCCATCGCGGCCCGCGGCGGGCGCCTCTTCATCGCCAACGCAAAGGGGGTCGCCGGGCCGAACCCTCGCGCGTGCCGCGACAACCTGGGCACCGGACCAGGCGACGACGACGCGTGCCGCGCGGCCAACCAATACATATGGCAGCTCGAAAAGGGCAGCCTGCTCACCTTACCGGCGCCGAACGACGTGAGCCTCTTCGGCCTCTCGCTCCAGACGGCCAAGAACAATCATTTTCCGATCTTCGAGGATCGCGTCGAAGACGCCCGGATGATGGCGTTTCTACGGAGGAAGATTCGTCACGTCATCTATATCATCAAGGAGAATCGCACCTACGATCAGGTGCTCGGCGATCTCGAGGTCGGCAACGGCGATCCGGCGCTGGCGATCTTCCCCGAACGGACCGCGCCGAATCACCACGCCCTCGCGCGGACCTTCGTGACCTTCGATTCGTTCCTCGATAGCGGGGAGACGAGCGGCGTCGGGTGGAACTGGTCGACGGCCGGACGAACGACCGACGCCATCGAGAAGACGCAGCCCGTGAACTACGCCGGGCGCGGTCTCTCCTACGATTGGGAAGGAACGAACCGCAACATCAACGTGGGCCTCGCCACCGTGGCCGAGCGGCGAGCGGCCAACCCGGCCACCCCCGCCGATCCGGACCTGCTCCCGGGCACGGCCGACGTTTCGGCGCCGACGGCGTCGGGCGGGGAGATCGGCGCAGGGTATTTGTGGGACGCGGCGCTGCGCGAGGGCAAGACCGTTCGCAACTACGGCGTCTTCGGAGATGGCGCGCGCTATTCGCTCCCGAGCTCGGACCCCGCGCACATTCCGCTCGATCGCGACCCGCGCGTGCGCGGTAAGCCGGTGTTCTTCCCCGCCAATCGCGCGCTCGCCGCGGTGTCGGATCCGTTCTTTCGCGGATACGATATGAAGTATCCGGATCTCTATCGCTTCGAAGAATGGGAGCGGGAGTTCGACGCGTACGCGGCGGAGGGCAACCTGCCGAACCTCGAGCTCGTGCGGCTCCCGCACGATCACTTTGGAAACTTCGGCACGGCCATCGAAGGGGTGAATACCCCCGAGCGGCAGATGGCCGACAACGATTATGCGATCGGGCGGCTCGTCGAAAAAGTGTCGAAGAGCCGGTTTGCGCGCGATACGCTGATCTTCATCGTGGAGGACGACGCGCAGGACGGCCCCGACCACGTCGATGCCCATCGAAGCCTCGCGTACATCGTGGGCCCATACGTCAAACAAGGCGCGGTGATCGCGACGGCCTATACGACGGTGAGCATGGTCCGTACGATTGGCGATGTCCTCGGGCTCCCGCCGCTGGGGTTGAACGCCGCGCTGAGCGCGCCCATGAGCGATGCCTTCGAGCAGCGGCCGTCTCCCCTCCCCTGGGACTACGATGCGCGGGTGCCGGAGCCGCTTCGCGCCACGACATTGCCACTTCCGCCACTTCCGCCCTCGAGCGGCGCGGCGCGCGCAATGCCGCTGGCGACGCCGCACGCAACGCAGCCCGAAGCGGGCCATGACGCAACGTGGTGGGATCGCGCGGCCGAGGGGCAGACATTCGATGTCGAGGATGCCCTCGACGAGGAGCGCTTCAACCGCATGCTCTGGTTCGGGCTGATTGCCAACGCGCCCTATCCCGAGGTCCGGCACGGCCGCGATCTGTCGGAAGGAAGAGCCGAACGGCTGAGCGGGCGCCGGCCCCCGCCATCCCCGTAAAATTCCGCCATGTAGGATAGCCGCCCCCAACCATAACTTTTCTGCGATTTCACTGAACGGTACGGGTGGTACCGGGAACGCAGGAAGCAAGATGGTTTCGAAGCCGCACGTGAGCGACACCGCGCCCAAGCGTCCATCCCGGACGGCGGAGTCCCACGCCCTACCATTGGACGTCCAGCGCTATTTGGAAATGGCGCGGCGCACGGGCGGCCCCATTCTCGAGCTATGCGGCGAGCTCGGATGTGTCGCGATACCGCTGGCGCGCGCGGGCTACCGCGTGGTGACCGTGGATATTTCCAAGGGTGCGCTGAAGCGCCTTCAGGCGAACCTCGACCGCGAGTCGCGTGAAGTCGGGCAGCGCGTTTACGTGTTGCCGGATATGGCGCGACTCAAGCTCGAAGAGAGCGCGTTTCCGCTGGCCGTCATGGCGTCCAATGCCCTCCTCGACATTGCAAACTTCGACGAGCGGCAAGAGGTGCTCGATGCCATCGCGCGCCACCTCGTGCCGGGCGGCGTGCTGGTGCTCGACGTGGTGAATCCCATCGCGCTCCATGCCGCTGGCGGTCCGATATTTCGGCTCGAGATTGAGCTCATGTTGGAGAGCGCGGGGCTCTCTCTGGCATCGATCGAGGGAGGGCATCAGCGCGAACCATACACCGCGCGAAGCCCCCAGATGTTCGTCGTAGCCACCAAGCAGTGACGAGGGAAGTACAATGAAATTCGGTTCGACGGAGCGCACCCTCGCGATCTATTCGGGTGTTTTGAGTTTGGCATTGACGACGGCATACCTGGGTGGCCTCGCAGCACGCGAAGAGCGCCGTTGGGGTGAACCGCGAACGCGCGTCTCCCCCTACGATTCCACGCTCCCGATGGTCTCCGACCAAGCCGCATTTTCGGGGATCATCCTCGGCGGCGCTGCGACGATCAGCTCGCGCCGCGAGCGTTGAGCCGACGGCGCACCGCGCGCCGCGTGCTATTCTGGCGGGGTGAACAAAGCGTGTGCACTCTCGTTCGTCGGGGCGTGCACCTCGTATGGGGTGTGGGGCCTCGCATGCGGAAGCGATACTCCGATGAGCATCGCAAACGAAGATGGGGGCACCGACGCCGGCGCCACCAAAGACTCGAGCACGAGGTCGGACGGCGCGCCCGTCACGCCGCCCATTCGGCTGGCCGCCGGATCGGCGACCGCCTGCGCGCTCTTGGCCATCGGCGCCGTGCGCTGCTGGGGAAACAATTTCAGCGGGCAGCACGGCATCGGCACCCACGACGGCGACCGTCACCCCACGCCTTCTCCACCCGTGACAGGGCTGGTGGCGGAAGACCTCGATTCGTCCGGGCCCCACACGTGCGCGCGCGCGGGTAATGCGATTACCTGTTGGGGCTCCAACACGGGAAACCAGCTCGGGCACCCGCGCAGCGTCGAAGAGGCTCAAGGCGACGCGGGGCTCTGCAGCGGCCAGCCGTGCGCGCGCAGTCCGGTGACGATCCCGAGCAGCACCGGCGCCAAAGGCATCGCGACCGGCCAGGGATTTTCCTGCGCCGTGATCAACGGCAGCCCTTCGTGTTGGGGCACCGCGTCGCGCGGCGCGCTCGGTCTGGTCGACGGCGGCAGGGTATCGGCCACGCCGAGCCCTTTGGCGTTCGGCGATGCCGTGGAGATCAAATCGGGTTCGGTCTTTTCGTGCGCACGCAAAGGGGTCGATGGCACCGTTTGGTGTTGGGGTGAATACGATTATGGTGACATCGGGCGCGCGGCCGACGCGGGCGCAGCTGCACCCGGTTGGGATACGCAAGATCATCCCATTCCCAGGCAGGTCGAGGGCCTGGTGCGCGTGAGGTCGCTCGGCGCGGGCCACTATCACGCCTGCGCCATTCTCGCCGACAAGACCGTATCCTGTTGGGGATTCAACCCCACCGGCCAGCTGGGGCACGATCCCGGAACGGACCGCACGTGCGGGGGCGCGAGCCCGAGCCCGTGCAACGACGTCCCCACCAAGGTCCCGGGGCTGGCGGGCGCGCGCAAGCTCGCCCTCGGCTATTACCATTCGTGCGCGCTCCTGGAGAACGACACCGTCGTCTGTTGGGGCTCGAACGAGCTCGGGCGACTCGGTCACGATCCTTCGCTGGACGACGCGGGCTCGCGCAACGTCGTGGTGACCCCCAAGCCCGTGATGGGTCTGTCGAACGTGGCCGACGTGGCCGCGGGCTACTCGTACACCTGCGCGTCGACCTGGGACCGAAAGGTCTATTGCTGGGGGGCCGACAGCTTCGGCGAGGCGGGCTCGCTGGACGGTGGAAGCAGCTTCGTGCCCGTGCAGGTGAAGGGATTGTGAGGTTTGCTTCGATTTATTGGATCAACGAACCCGAAGTCGGTGCTCTGATGCGCTTGGCCCAATGAGTCGCCTCGACGAAACGAACCTGGACGACGAGCTCGAAGCCATCCACCGCAAAAAGCTCCGCGCCGTCAAGGTCCGCATGATCCTCGCCATCGTCATCGGGATCGCGGTCCTCGCCACCGGCATCTACACCAAGTTCTTGCGGCCCAAATCCCCCCTCGGCGGCCCATGCCGCTGGGCGATGGACTGCCAACCCGAGGCGCCCGCGTGCATGCGCGAGTCGCTCGAGGGCGGCGGTGTATGCAGCCGCACCTGCGATCCAGGGGTGGACTGCGCGGAGGGCATCCACTGCATCAGCATCGAGTTGGACCAGCGCGACGAACGCGGCCTCCCCCTCAAGGGCGGTTATTGTTTTCCGCAAAGCTACATCGACATCAGAAAAGCCCAGCGCCGCGACGCGGGGGCCCATCGCTGAGAGTTGTGCCAAGTCGGGCCAGGCGACAGGAGACGCCGACGGGATTGTCCGGATAGGCTTTGGCTATTCGCCAATAAAATCATCGACTTACATTCGTTCCGGCCGGTGGCTCACGCCTTGCTGA
The DNA here is from genome assembly GCA_037157815.1 of Sorangiineae bacterium MSr11954. NCBI lineage: Bacteria > Pseudomonadati > Myxococcota > Myxococcia > Myxococcales > Pendulisporaceae > Pendulispora > Pendulispora albinea. The sequence continues at coordinate 11,703,876 of CP089984.1, read as the reverse complement.
TGAACCCGGGAAACGACACCAAGGGAGCGAGGAGCGCGACGATGAGAAAGACCCAATCGCTGGTTTGGACGGCTTTTTTTGCGACCGTTGGATCCGTGTCCATGGCCGGGTGCGGGGACTCCAAAGGAGGGTCGTTCGACGACGATCCGATCGAAACGGAGAGCATCAACGCATCGCTCCATCGCGCCAAGGGGTGCGGCGATCTGCTTTCGGATCTGAAGGCCGACCTGAAGTTCAAGGTGGAGCAGTCCATCAACCAGCAAATCCGCTCGCTCCGGCGGTGCCTTGCCCTCTACGGCGAGGGCGGCTGCGCGTACGGCGCCTATCGAGAAGGCTCCATGGATTCCGGCGGGGCCGGCGCGCCCACCAACGCGGGCTCGGGCGGCGACAGCAAGGGCGGCGAGAGCGCCACGTCCTATTCCCAGACGAACACCCAAGTCAAAGGGGTCGACGAAGCCGATTTCGTCAAGAACGACGGCAACAACATTTACGTGCTCCACGGGCGCGCGTTCAAAGTGCTCAAGGCGTGGCCGGCCGCGGAGCTGAAAGAGGCCTCGACGATCGACATCGAAGGACAGCCCTCCGAGATGTTCGTCGCGGACGGCAAGGTCGTCATCTATTCGTATGTCAATGGCAAGGCCATCTTCGAAGCGGCGGGCGTCAAGCCCAAGAACAACTGGCGCGACTATTTCTACATGGGGGGTGGCGGCGTGGCCACCGACGTCGGCGCGGGCCCGTCGCGCGGGGCGCCACCGGCTGGAGACCAGGGCAGCGGCTCGTTCGCGCCCCTCACGAAGATCACGGTGCTGAAGCTCGATGGCACCACGCCGCAGGTGGCCCGCGAGGTGTACTTCGAAGGGAACTACCTGGACGCGCGACGCGTGGGTCCCCACGTGCGCACGGTGCTCCAAGGCTTCGCGTACGGGCCGCGCATCAAGTACAGCTATTACGAGCTCTATCCGACCCCGAAGCCAGGTGAGAACCCCTATCCGAAGACGGTGAGCGAAACGATCGCCGCCCTCGGGCGCCTGCGCGCGGAGAACGTGGCGACCATCGACGCGAGCACGTTGACGGACTACCTGCCTTATACGTTCGTGAAGAACGGCAGCGCGGTGAGCGCGCAGACCGTCGCCTGCGAGGACTTCTATGTGCCCACGGTGGGCAGCACCCAGAGCGGCATCGTGGACGTGGCCTCGCTCGATCTCGACAACCCGAACGCCACCCCCAAAGAGACGGTCATTTTGGGCCAAGCCGACACCGTGTACGGCGGGCTCGATACGATCTACCTCGCGTCCCACGGGTGGAGCGCGCCCTCCTTCCCCTGGGGCGGCGGCGGCAGCATCACCAAGTCGGACGGGCCCGCGCTCCCCGTCAGGTCGGTGGGCGGGGCCCGCACCCACCTGCACAAGTTCGAGTTCAAGACGGATCCCAAGTTCCCGAACTACCAAGCTTCGGGCACCGTCAAAGGCTTCGTCAAAAATCAATTTTCGCTCGACGACAAAGACGGTTATCTCCGGATCGCCACCACCGAGTCGCACCAATACTTCGACGCCCGCGGTCGCGCTTTCTGGCCGACCTTCGCGCTCGACGCCAACGGTGAGCTGACCCCCGATTCGCAGGCGAGGGTGTGGCCGCGCTCCACGAATCAAGTGGCGGTGCTCGCGCAGAACGGCGCGTCGCTGAACGTGGTGGGCAAAGCCGACGATCTCGCCCCCAACGAGTCGATCTTCAGCGTGCGCTTCGCGGGCTCGCGCGGCTATGTGGTGACCTTCCGCCGCGTCGATCCGCTGTTCGTGTTCGATCTCGCGTCGCCCACCAACCCCAAGCTCCTCGGGGCGCTGAAAATTCCCGGCTTCAGCGAGTACATGCACCCGATCGACGAGAACCACATCTTGACCATCGGCCGCGACGCCGATCAAACGGGCCGGACGCGCGCGCTCCAGCTCCAGGTCTTCGACGTGAGCGACGGCGCGCACCCCGTGCAGAAGCACGTCTTCACGTACAATGGCAGCGAGTACGGGTCGACCGACGCCGAATACGATCACAAGGCCTTCACGTACTTCGCCGAGAAGAAGCTCTTGGCCTTCCCGTATTACGCGTATGGGCAAGCGAGCGGCGTCAAGAGCACGCTCGAGCTCTTCAAGATCGACGTGGGCGCGGGCATCAGCAAGGTCGGGAGCATCGATCAGTCGGCGCTCGTGGCGGGCAATCCGCAAGGCTATTGCAGCGGCTATTACCGTCCGTCCGTGCGCCGCGGGATCTTCATGGCGAACCAGGAGACGGAGTACGTGTACAGCGTTTCCTACGGCGGGGTGGTGGTGAAGAACGCAAAGGACTTGAGCGCCACGGTCTCGAGCCTCGCGCTCTCGGCGCCCTGGTCCAACCCGGGGTACGGCAAGCCGTGCTACTGAGCTGCGCGCGCTCCTGCCGGCGCTGAACGCCCGCGCCTCGAGCCGCAGCTCGGCCCGCGCCGTACCCATCGTGGTGCGGCGCGGGAGAATCTTTCCGCCGTTTCGTTCGTCTCTCTTCGTAGCATGGTCTCTCCGCATCGCTTCAGCCCGCCCGCTGCACGTCCGATCGGCGTTGGAGCGCTCCTTGTTTTTGCGCTCGCGCCGTTGGGCGGGGTGGGCTGCGCGACCCCGGAGCCCGAGCAACCCGAGGTGCCCTACGTCCGCATTTCCATGGTGGGAGCCACCCTCGGCCCCGCCAAGATCGATGGCACGCGATGGGATGCGCTCACCGTTTTCCCCAACCTGGCAGCAGGTGTGACAACGTCGGCGGGTGGCTCCACGCACATGGCCATCGTTGCCGCACACCTCACCGGCGAAGTGCTCGCCTCGTTCGAAAAGCCGGATCCGTTTGGGTGGGCCGAGCTCACGGCGGCCGATAGGGCGGTTGGAGAGCGGCGTCCTCTTACCGGGTGCGGCGACGATACGCTGACGCCAACCTGGTCCACCGCGGCCCAATGGCGGCACGTGCGCCTCTCCGACTCCACGCGCATCCGCGTTCACTTGCTCGATCGCGATCTCGATGGCAACGAGCCCATGGGCGATGTCGACGTTCACGCCGGGCACCTTCGAATGGCGCTCGAAAAAGGGACCATCGTGCAGGTGCCCGTCTCCGACCAGAGCCAAGGGCAAGTGCTGGCGATTGCCATCTCCGTCGCGCCCGACGGGTAGAGCGACGATTACGAGTCAATCGACCGCAAATCGCGCGTTTGCGTCTCGCCGGAGAGAACGAAGGCGAGGCCGGTCGAGGTGAGCGTGCCCGCCAGCAAAAGCGCGATGGGGGTCGTCGAGTGGTAATCGCGTAGAAGGGCCACGCCGAGGAGAGGTACGGCGGAGCCTCCAATGACGGACGCCAGCTGATAGCCGAGCGACGCGCCGGTGTAGCGCACGGTGCTCGGAAAGAGCTCCGCGAAAAAGGCGGATTGGGAGCCGGCGAGCAGCCCGTGAAGGGAGAGACCGACCAGGACCGCGAGCAGCACGCTGCCAAAGGTGCCGCGGTCGACGAATGGGAGGCCGACGAAGGCCCATCCGGCGATGAGGATCGCGAGCAGCACGTTGATGCGGCGGCGGCCGAGCACATCGCTGGCCCACCCGCCCACGAGCACGCCCGCAGCTTGGAACCCCGAGGCGATCAGCACGGCGGTGAGGCCGATTTGCTTTGGCAGGTGCAGGACCTCGACCAGATACGTCAAAAGGAAGATGCTGAACGTGTAATACGTTGCTTTCTCCCCGACGGCGGCCATGGCCGAAATCAGCACCGCGCGTTTGTGGCGGGCGAGAACGGTTCGAAGGGGAGCAGGCTCCGCCGCGGCTTGGGCGGCAACGCTCGCGCGGGCCTCGCTCTGCAGCTCCACGAAGATGGGGGACTCTTCCACCGCGTGGCGCAGCCAGAGGCCGAACAGCACCAGCAAGGCGGATGCGAGAAAGGGGATGCGCCAACCCCAGCGAAGGAACGCCTCGTCGGTCACGAAGCTGCTCATCGAAGAGAGCACGCCGGTCGCCAGCAGGTTGCCCAGCGGGCCGCCCGTTTGCGGCCAGCTGCTCCAGAAGCCGCGGCGCCGTTCGTCGCCGTGCTCCGCGATGAGAAATACGGCGCCGCCCCACTCGCCGCCGAGCGCCAATCCCTGCACGAGCCTTAGCACGGTGAGCAAAATGGGCGCGGCCACGCCGATGGTCGCGTAGCTGGGGATCAGGCCGATGGCCACCGTGGCGCCGCCCATGATGACGAGGCTCACCATCAAGGTGCGGCGGCGGCCCAGTCGATCGCCGAAGTGTCCGAAGACGACCCCGCCGAGAGGGCGCGCCAAGAAGCCCATCGCATAGGTGCTGAGCGCCAAGAGGGCGCCCACCAGCGGCTCGGTGTTGGGGAAGAACACCTTGTTGAACACGATGGCGGCCGCGGAGCCGTAGACGAAAAAGTCGTAGAACTCGATGGTGGTCCCCGCGACGCCCGCGCCGACGACCTTGGCAAATGCCGATTTCGAACGCACTGCGGCTGGCTCGACCTTCATGGTTTTCGAGCTTTGCAGTCTGCGCTGCTCAGCGCAACCGCAGCGATCGGGCGTGCGCCCCCACGCGAACGAGCCCGCGACGTCGGCGCAAACGAACGGGACGATTTAGGAACGAGGTTCGCATCGTCCGCGCTGTTGCACGAATTCGACGCTCGTCCGCGCTGTTGCACGAATTCGACGCCCGTCCGCGCTGTTGGACGAATTCGGCGCCCGTCCGCGCTGTTGGACGAATTCGGCGCCCGTCAGCGCTGTTGCACGAATTCGACGCTCGTCCGCGCTTTTGCACGAATTCGGCGCTCGTCCGCGCTGTTGCACGAATTCAGCGCCCGTCCGCGCTTTTGCACGAATTCGGCGCCCGTCCGCGCTGTTGCACGAATTCGACGCTCGTCAGCGCTGTTGCACGAATTTGATCGGGATCTGGATCACCCCGCCCGTACCACCCGGCGCGGCGAAGGACGCATTGCGCACCGCGCGCTGAATGCAGCTTACGACTTCGTTCGAAAGACCCGAGACGCCGGAGGGATCGGCGGCGCTCACCTCGCCGTTGGGTCCCACCTTCGTCACGATCGTCACGGCGCCGGCCATGCTCGGATCGACGGAGAGGCCATAGCGCTGGTAGCACTGACGAAACTTGGGCCGAAGCGCCGCCACCACGCTCTCGGCGTTGGCCACGGGTACGGAGGTTTGCGGCGCGCCAATTTGCGCGGCGCCCTTTGGGCCTTGAACCTCCCGCGCATCGCCCGCGCGCTCCCCGATGCCGCTGCTCCCGGTCCGGCCAATCCCCGCGAGCCCCCCGCCAGCCCTCCCCGGCTGGATCACGCCGCCGCCCGCGCTGCCGACGCGAAGCCCTCCGGCCGTATCGACGCCCGATGCTTGGCCCGCGACACCGCTCAAATCCGGGAGCGGAACGTCGCCCCGCCCGAGCGCGCCGTGCACGGCCGATGGACCGCCCAAGCTCGCGAGCAGCTGCATCTGGATCGCGTCGGCCTCACGCGCGAGGGCCGCGGCGCCTCGATCGCTCATCGAACCATCGCCATCCTTGGGCGATTTCGATGTTTTCGATGGGCTCTCCGCCTTCGATTCGGGCGGCATTTCCAGCGGCGACCTCTCGCGTGGGCTGTCGGGCGGCGTCTCCACCGGGAGCGGTAAGGCGACCGCTTTCAATGAGTCGATCAACCCGTTCACCGCGATCTGCTCGTCGACGGCAGGATCCATCCAATCCGAATACATGGCGCCGATGAAGCCAAAGTGGAGCAGAAAGCTGAACGCCGCGACGATGGTCAGCTGCCAATCGATCTCGGTCGCCACGCCGCCTTTGGTGGCCGACAGCGGAAGCTGCGGGCGCGGTTGCGCAGGCGGAGGCGGCACGAACTGAAAGAGGAAGGTGCTGCCACCCACCACGATTCGCCCGCGGGCATCCTCCGTGAGCCGCACGGACGGCGCCTCGCGACGCAGCGCTTCGAGCGCGACGATGCCCCCGCGAAGGGCGATCCGCCCCGTCATCTCGGGCGTGAAATTCACGTAGTAATCGTCGCCCCGGCGCTCGAACAGGAGAAAGAGCGCGCCGCTCGATGGCATATCCTCGGCCAAAATGGGAAACATGGCCGCGTCATCGGCGCCCACCGTCACGCTGACCCGCTGCTTGACGACGCGCTCGTGAACGATGCGGCCGCCCTGCACGAGCCCGATGCGAAGAACCTTGGGCCCCGCCTCCGGCGCGAGCGCCCGCATCTGCGCGGTCATCGCCCCCGGCGAAGCGCGGCCCAAACCCCGCGTTGCGGCTCCGTACCCTGATTCGCGCCCTGGTTTCATCCCCGAGCCTGTGTCCATCCACGGCTCGTACGGGCGCGAACGGCGTTCGATCTACGAAAAGAGCGCCGGATCAGACCGCAAATCGCGCCTGCGGCCGGAGCACCCACCATTGTTCGATCCCCGCGCAGCCGGTGTAGCCCAGCGCCAGGATGCGCATGGCCTCGATGGCCACCCCCGAGAGATGCGACATGGTGGTCGCCACGTCCCATGCCACCCAAAAGGCGCTGCCCAGCGCGAACATGGCCCACGGCAACGCGAGCGAGCCACCGCGAAGCGAGAACGCCGTCAGCGCCAGGGGGCCGATCAGGCTAAAGCAAACGAAGTCGCCGAAGGGCAGGATCACCAGCACGATCGTGTCCCACACGTCGGCAGGCTCCCGCTGCAGGTTCTCGCGCATGGAGACGACGAAAATGGCAAATGCAATCGGCACCACGGCCAGCTTCGCCATATGACGGAGCTTCGTGGACTCCACCTCCAACCCCGCCTCGCGCCACGTCCGGGCGAGGAGCACGGTGGCCATCGTCGACGCGATGTTGGCAATCAAGAGCACGACGCCGAGCACCGGCCTCGCCGCCTCGGGCGATAGCGCGAGCTCCGGCCAGCGGACGCTCACATAGCCAAAGTAGAACTCCTGGCCGAGGAGACCGACCATATTGAGGACGAACAGCGACCAAATGCGGTGCATCCGATCGCCCCACGAAAAGCGGGTGGCGGCCAATGCAAAGCCAATCAGGGTAAAAAATTTCCCCAGCAGCACCCCGCCGCGCACGACGTCGCCCGTCGCCGGTCCCGCGAGCCACTCCGCGCCCAGAAAGAGAGCCAGGAGCGGAAGTGGTAGAAGAAACCACTTCACCTGCGGCGCGTACTGCATCGTCATGACGGAGGTGAACCTCGTTGGAGCCTAAACAACTCCAGGGAGCCCTGCAAGAAGCTCAGCAGCCTCGTCAGGGCCCGTCAGCCCCGGAATGAGCGGGTCGTGGCCCCCATTGCGCCCGCATACCGTTCGATTCGTCCGACCTTTGTTCGAGGGCGGCGCGATCGGCCGGTGCTCACGCTCGAGGGCGACAGCTTTTTACGGAGAGCAAACGCGGAAAAGCAGCCGCAGAAGGAAAGCTGCAGAAGGAAAGCCGCGGAGGTACGTGACGCGGCTCGTTACATCGCCGCCTCGTTACATCGCCAAGCTCGTTACATCGCCAGCTCGTTACATCGCCAGCTCGTTCAACGACAGCGACGTGCGCAGCTTCGAGAGCCGGTCGAGGAGGCGTTCGACCCTGGCGCGAAGCTCGTCGGGCCGGCTCGAATAGAGCTCGACGTCCACGGTTTCAGGTTCGAGCTTTTGCCATTCGACGAGTTCTTCCAAACCTGCATGATGCATGTTTGCGCGGACATCGTCGCGAAGCGCCTGCATCCGCGAGATCGCCTTTTCGAGCTCGGTCATTGTGCGATTCTGCATGGTGGCCTCCTCTATGCAAGATCGCGGGCCATCGCATTTTGCGCGGCTTATCGGCCCTCGTGCATGCAACCTTCGTATCCCGGTGTGTATCTCCAACACACCGAGGCAAATTGACCCGAAAGGCGTGGGATTCCGCAGCTCAAGAGCATCGACCGAGGCCGGCCCCAGGCATCAAGCCGGGAGGACGGCGACCGCCTCCACCTCGAAGAGCATGCCGTCGAGCGCCAACCTCGGCACCGGGATCAAGGTACACGTCGGCTTGGTGTGCTGCTCCCAGATGCGATCGAGCTCGGCGCCGAGGACGTGCAGCTTGGCCTCCGTGTGATCCACGATGAGAACGGTGAGCTTGGCGACATCGCGCGGCGCCGCGCCTGCCGACGTCAGCGCGGTGCGAACGTTCTCGAGCGCTTGGCGAACCTGCAGCTGAAAATCGGGCGCGAGCTTTCCGTCGACGTCTTCACCGCCCTGGCCGGCGATGAAGACGAGCCGAGAGCCGGGCGCAACCGAGGCCACGTGCGAGTAGCCATTGGGGGCCGGATCGTAAAGGCCCTCGGGGTTGGAGATTCGAAGGGGGTTCGTTGCCGGCGCGATCGATGCCATGGCAGTCATGTAGGGAACCCTTTTTCCGCGACAATCGTGCTTTGCGACTTCCAATCCGGTGGAGCCCTGCCAACGTTTTGGCTTTGCCGTTCGAAGCCGCCCGCAGGTCGATTCGGGGGATTTGGGCCATCGTGCCGCCGGTTCGTCCAAAGGCTCGAGATCTCGGAGGGGCGAGCATCCTCGCGAAAGGTGCGAGCGCGTCATGCGCGGGTCCCCCGCTTGGAATAAGATTGGCACCTCGCATGTCGCGCGCTTACGTGGGGTGCAGTCCAATGGGTTCGACCGTGACGATGCAAGCCATCCTCGCTTCGGCTGCGCTGCTCACGGTCGTCTCGAGCGCACGAACCACCCGGGCCGACGTGCGCGCGCAGTTTCGAGGCGAGGCTGTTTTCTCGGTCTACCGCGGCGCGCCCACCTTCGGGGAAGGGACGAGCCTCACCGCCACCCAGCTCCGCGAGTACGAGCATTTTCGCATCGCCGATATCGGCATTCCCCCGACCCTCGGGGCCAATGTCGGATTGGACGTGGTGTTCGACGATCGGTACATCGTTCCACTGCTGGGCCTCGGCGGGGGGCTTCCGCTGGGAAAGCACGCGCCCGTCCGCACCAGCGTCGATGGGAGCATGGTGGAGGTGCGGCCGTCGAGCGCGTATGTCTTCGCGTTCGACTTGATTGGATTCGGGGTCCGCATGAAGGAGCGCCGGTGGATGTTCGCCGCCACCTTTCGAACGTCCGTGGTGCTGGCAGGTATGAACGCGCGCGTCTCGGTGGGGCGCGAGGCGGACGACGTCGCCCTCTTCGCCGCCTCGCCCGCCTTGCGGACCGATGTCGAGGCGTGCCGCCGCCTCAATCCGGATGAGCGCATTTGCCTCTTCGTCGCCCCCAAGCTTTACGAGCACCATTGGCTCGGGGGAGTCTCCCTCGGGCTTCGCTGGGAGTACGGATCATGAGCCTCTTCCGCTCTTTGCTCGCCGCCGCCTCCCTGCTCGGGGCCGCGCCCTTTGCCATCACGGGCTGCGGCGCCTCGGATTCGGTCGACGATCGGCTCTCCTCCGCCGCGCAAATGGCCATTCCCGCGCGGCACAATACGGTCATCGCCGATGGGTGCGCGCTCGAGCCCTGGCAAAAACAAGTGCTCGCATCGCCCAGCGGGCAGCGCGTCATTCAAGACGTGGTTCTTCTTTGCTTCATCCCTCGCTTCGATGGCACCGTCTCGCCCGCCGATCCCTCGGCCAAGAACGCGCTGGCGGCCGAGGCCCAGTCGCTGCGCGCGCGCGGGTACAAAGTACGCATTGGCGTTTCATTCACCGATGAAACGGGGGGCAAATACGATGGCAACCAGACGGCGCAGCGGCTCGCCGCCCCCGAGTGGCGCAGCGCCGTCATCGCCGAGCTGCAAGCGCGTTCGAGCGCGTTCGACGGCCTCGAGCTCGACTTTCAAAGCTTGCCCAACGGCGCGCGCGACGCGGTGGGGCAATTCGTGGAAGAGCTCGCGCCCAAGATTCGGCCCCTCAAGAGCCTCGGCGTGTTTCTACCGCCCTCCGTAACGCTGCCCAGCGATCTGCCGGGCGGCGATGCGTTCGACGTCGCGCGCCTTTCGCGCTCGGCCGACGACCTTCGCGTGATGACCCTCGACTTCTCGTGCTGCGGCGCAGGCGCCGGCCCCACCATCGAATCGGGTTGGGCGGTCGACGCCGTTCGCCTGGCCCGTTCGCAGGCGGGCGGCGCGCGCATCAGCGTCGCATATCCGCTTTATGGGGTCGACTTCAGCCGCGCGGGTGAGCGCTTGGTCACCTATTTGGAGGCCAAGGGGTTGGCCGCGCTCCATGGCCTCACCCCCGCGCGCGGGCCCACCGGCACACCCAACTTTCGCTACCTCGATCCCAACGGCGAGTCGCACGAGCTCTGGTACGACGACAGCGAATCGATCCTTCGCACCTTGCGCGCTTGGGGCCCGGAGGTATTTCCCATCGACGTGGGCGTCGTGTTTTATGGCCTCGGCGCCGAGGATCCGATCCTCTGGCGCGAGATGGCCCGAGGGCTCCCTTGATGGATGTCCCCGAGGTGCGCCCGCTGCAGGTGGCCGATCCGCTCGAGGACGAGACGCTATTTCGCGAGCTCACCTACCGCTTCCTCATTTGGGACCCCTTCGTCTCCGGCAGCCGCAGGGTCGATCTGCACCCGCTGATCCTTCCGCGCGGCCTTCACGACACAGCCCGGCGCGCCGCCGAGGCCACGGTTCGAAGCATCGCGCGCGTGGCGCGCCTGGCCCACGAGGAGCCCGAGGAGGCGCGCGTTTATGCGCTGCACCCCGATGTGAGCGCGCTGGCAGCCGCGTCGCACCGCGCGGGCGACACCGCGGCGCTGGTGCGCGTGGATCTTTTACTTGGGGACGACGGCGCCTTTCATCCTTGCGAGGTCAACGCGGATTGTCCGGGCGGGTTCAACGAGGCCTTCGGCTTGCCGCGCCTCGCGCGCTCGGCGGGGTTCCTCGGTGGCGAGAACCCCACGGTGGTGGTCGATCACCTGGCCCGGAGGCTCGTCGCCCTGGCACGCGGCGGAACGGTGGGCCTGGTGTTCGCCACCGCCTATGCCGAAGATCTGCAGGTGTGCGCCTTCATCAAGCGGCGGGTCGAGGCGCTCGGGGCGCGCGCCATCTTCGTCTCGCCCACCGCCCCGCGCGCATCGCCCGACGGCGCGCTTCGGGTGCGCGGCGGCGAGCGCATCGACGTGCTCTATCGCTTTTATCCCATCGAGGAAATGGCGGCGCAGGGCAATGTGCGCGACTACGTGCGGGCGGTCGAATCGGGAAAGCTGCGCACCTTGAGCAGCTTCGCCCAAGTCTATGGCCAGTCGAAGCTCTCGTTCGCCCGCGCCTGGACGCGCGATCCGGAGGCCGCGCGGGAGGCGCGCATCCCGGCGACGTTCGCGTTCGGCGACATCGAGGTGGAGCGCATCATCGACGAGCGCGCCGCGTGGGTGGTCAAGCGCGCCTTCGGGCGGGTGGGCGACGAGGTGCTGGTCGGGGCGCTGGCGAGCGCCGACGAGTGGGCGGGGTTGGTGCGCGAGGTCGCGCGGCTGGTGCGCCGCGGTGATTCGTGGATCGCGCAGCGGTTCATTCCGCAGCGTACGATCTCCACCGTGTGGGGTCCGCGCTACGTGACCTTGGGCGCATACGTGCTCGATGGAACCTTCGCGGGCTACTTCGTGCGGCTGACGCCCGAGAGCCATGTTTCGCACGACGCCTTGGTGGTGCCCGCGTTCGTCGAAGGGGCGCCGTCATGAGGCGCTTCGTGTATGCGGCGCCCGCGGCCCTGATCTCGGCGGCATGCGCGAGCCGTCCGTGGACCCCCTCGGTGAGCGTGGCGTATTGGGCGCAAGATGTCCCCGCCTCGGTCGACACGTCGCTCCCGACCACGTCGCAGCTGCTTCCCTTGTGGCAGCTCCCGACGGGCAACCCCTGGAGCCGCTACGCCAAAGCGACCCTCCTCACGGCGCTGGGCGAGGAGCCGCGGACGGGCGCGCTGCCCGACGTGGAGGCGCTCGAGGTGCTCGGCGACGCGCGCGCCGCCGCCCATGCCGTCGCCAGCGCGGGGCTTCCGCAGGGCACGCTCTGGATGCTCGATCTCCGCGGCGCGGCCTCCGTGGCCTTTGCCACCACCTTGAGCCACGAGGCGCGCGAGCCGGTGAGCCTCGTGCTCACCTTCAACAATTGGCCCGATCCCGACGAGCTGGTCCCGGCCGAGGAGACCCTGGCCGCGCTGATCCGCATGCCGCCGAAGGCGCCGGATCCCGCGGCGACGGGCACGTATCCCATTTTCCTGCTCGACTCCTGGCGCCTCGCGTACCGCTTCGATGCGCCGCCGGACAACGTGTTCGACAACCGTTATGTCATGAGCCCCGGCGATCTCCCGACCCCCGAGGTGCTCCGCGAGAACGGCGTCACCCGCCTCGTCTACGTGGTGGAAGATCTCGACGACACCGAGACCGAGGAAGACGATCTGCACTTCGTCTTTGCCGCCTACCAGCAGGCGGGCATCGCGCTCCACTTGGTCGATCTCCGCATGCTCGCCAAGCGTAAACCGGGCGCGCGCTGGCCGTCCGAGCTCGCCGCCTACACCTTGTTCGTCGGCCGCCGCGCCACCTTGCTCGAGGATCCGAAATTCTACGAGAGGGCGCGGGGAGGCTTCGGGGCTTTCGGGCCTCCCCGCATCTTCACGCGCGGCCCCATGTGGGGCGGCGGCGGTGGCTCATGGCGCGGCGGCGGCGGTGGGTAGCGCACCCGCGCGCGACGCAACGGCGCGTCCGCGACCGCATCGCCGACACCTTACAAGGCAGCTGCGACCGTCGGAATTTCCTTGGTGATGCAGTGGATCGACCCGCCTTGCACGATGGGGCCCTCGCTGTTGACCCCCACGACGGTGTAGCCCGGGAGGGCCGCTTTGTACGCGCGCGTGGCGGCGTCGTTCTCGGCGGTGTTGTTGTAGAACGGAATGATCGCCGTATTGTTGACGATGAGCGAGTTCGTATACGTGTACCACGTGCCGCCGCTCTGCCAGCCTTTCACGCGCGTCACCGTGTAGCGTCCCGTGCCACAGGAGAGGTTGGCGAAGTAGGCGGCCGCCTTGTCGGTCACGCTCCGGAAAGGCTCGGTGGTGGCTTGGGCGACGATGACTTTGCAGTCGCCCACCAGCTTGGCGAACATGTCGATATGCCCGGTGCCGTCGGCGGGGCTGCCGCCCGAGCTGGCCGCGTAATCCAAAATATGAATCGTGGTGGCGCCGAGGTAGCTCTTGAGGAGGCCATCGACGGTCGCCTTCGAAAGCGATGAGTTCCAATCGTAAACGCGCTTGCTCAAAAAGGCGTTTCCGCGGCCGTCGGTCATGTAATTGCCACCGTCGAGGATCAGATTCGTCGTATGGCATTCCGCGCTGAGCGCCGAGGCGAGCTTGCACGACATGGCGTCGTCGTTGCGGCGCGTCGCGTAGTGGCGGTAGGTGGTGTCGATGATGCCGAGCTTGCGCGTCACCTCGTTGATGCCCACCGGGCCGTAGTCGCGCGACCAGATGCTGTCGTAGCCGTAGCTGAGCGCCCGGTAGCGATTCGCCGGAACACCCGAAATGGACGAAGGCCCGCCCACCATCCACACGTTGGCGTCGGCCGCGGCCGCCGCCACCGCGATGCCGCGCAAAACCGCGGTATGGGCCGCATAGGTCATGACCACGGTGCTCACGGGCTCGTACTCGGCGGGGACGCGGTAGCCCGGCGCGGGTGCAGCCTCCGGCGCGGCCTCGGCTCGTTCCTGGGGCGCGCGCGCGTTGCGCTGGACCGCGAGCTCCTCCTCGGTCGCCCAATTGGGTAGACCCGTGGATCGCGCGGAGCCTTCGTGATCGACGAGGGCATTGCGCGTGACATCGCTCACGTTCGTATCTTCGGCGCCCGTTTGCTCGTCGGCGTTGGACGCGCAGCCTGCTCCCATGAGCAGGACGGTCAGCGCAACGGGTACAACGATTCGAAACTGTCGTCGAGGCATGGAGTCACCTTTCCTTCCCCCCGGAGTAACGGCCCTGTTCGAGACTCGTGTTTTTTCTGCGCCTGCTTTGCAGCGCGCCACTCATACCTTATGTCTCGCTCCACAGCGCCCCATTTCGAGGCAATTGCGTGTGCGTCCAAGTATGTATTCGCATTGCATATCCCGCCGATGCTGCTCGGACGACACAAGCGCGCGTGTGACGCGAATGGCTTGACGCGTTATGAATTCGGGTATCCTATCCGCCAATGAACGTGCGTGTGCCGGAGCCGTCCGCCCTGCCGTGGTACCGCAAATTCTTCAGCGATGACTACTTCGTCGCGTGCGAGCGGCTGCTCGAGAGCTTCGACTCGGAGCGGGAGATCGCGGGGGTGGTGAAGCTCCTGAACCTCAAGCCCGGGGAGCGCGTGCTGGATCTCTGCTGCGGTCCGGGGCGTCATGCGATCGAGCTGGGCATCCGCGGGATGAAGGTCACGGGGCTCGACCTCAACCCGGCTTATCTCGCGGCCGCGCGCGACGAAGCCGCCCGGCGCGGCGTGGTGCTGACCACGGTCGAAGCTGACATGCGCGCCATCCCGCCGCTCCCCGAGTTCGACGCGGTGATCAACATGTTCACGTCGTTCGGCTATCTGGAGTCGGAGGAAGAAGACGCCCGCGTGCTCGCGTCGGTCGCTCAGAGGCTGCGCGCGGGGGGCCGGCTGCTGCTCGACGGCTTGAACCGCGAATGGGTGATGACGAACCAGATCGAACGCGAGTGGTTCCCGCAGCCGGACGGCTCGGTGCTGCTGGAGGAGCGCACGTTGAATCTGCGTACCAGTCGCAACCGGGTCGCGTTTACCCGCATCGCCGACGGAAAGCGGCACGAGCTCGGGGCCATCGACGTGCGCCTCTACACCCTGACGGAGACGGAGAACATGCTGCGCCGGAGCGGGCTCACCCTCCGCCGCGTGTACGGCGCCTTGGACGGCACCGACTACGCCATTTCGACCCGGCGCATGATCGTGGTGGCGGAGAAGTGATCGACCTCGCCGGCCGCGGGGTGCTGCTCACCGGCACGCGCCGCATCGGCGCCGTGGTGGCCAAGCGGCTCGCGCGCGAGGGCGCGGTGCTCGCGCTCGCGTACCGCTCCTCGCGCACCGAGGCCGAGTTGCTGGCGAACGAGGTGTCCGCCGGCGGCCATGGGGTCGCGCTGCTGCAGGGCGATCTCACGGTGGAAGCCGACGTCGTTCACCTGCTGGGGGCCGCGCGTGCGGCGCTGGGCGGCCTGTTCGGGATCGTGCACATGGCGTCCGGTTTCTCGGCGGCGCCGCTCGACTCGCTCGACCTGGCGACGTGGGAGCGCGATATGGCCGACGCGCGCTCGAGCTTTCTCCTCGCCGCCCACGGGTCGCGGCTTTTGCGCGAGGGCGCGGGGGAGACCGCGGGCGGTCAAACGCGCGGACATATTGTATTCTGCACGGATTGGGCGGCCGGGGCGACACCGTACCGCGGCTTTCTTCCGTATTTGACGGCGAAGGCCTCGGTCGATTTCATGACCCGCGCGTTCGCCGTCGAGCTGGCACCGCACGGCATCCTGGTGAACGCGGTGGCGCCCGGGCCCATGCGAAGGCCGGTCGACATGGCCCCGGCGGAGTGGACCACGCTGGTCCAGAACGATACGCCTCTCACGCGCGAGTCGTCGCCGGACGATCTGGCAGAAATGGTGGTCACCTTGCTGCGGGCGGAGACGATCACGGGGGAGATCATTCGCATCGATTCGGGCCGTCATTTGGCCGGGTCGGGGGCATCGTGAGGCAAGCCATGCGCGTTGCGGTGTTGGCCAGCGGCGGTTTGGACAGCGCGGTCTTGTTGGCGGAGCTGGCGCGCGAGTCGCGCGTTTGGCCCCTCTACGTGTCCGCCGGGTTGCCATGGGAGCAGGACGAGCTCCGAGCGCTCGAGCGGTTCATCGCGGCGCTGGCGTCCGAGAGCGTTCAGCCCGTGACCACGTTGCACGTCCCGGCGCGCCCGCTCTATGGCAACCACTGGAGCCTGACGAACGAGCAGATCCCCGACGCGGCGTCGCCCGACGAAGCCGTGTATTTGCCGGGGCGCAACATCCTGCTCCTCGGGCTGTGCGCGGTGTGGTGCAGCGTCCACGACGTGCAGGCGATGGCCATCGGCTCGCTGGGTGGAAATCCCTTTCCCGACGGCACGCCGGCGTTCTTCCGGGACTATGCGCGCGTCTTGAGCGCGGGGCTCGCGCACCCCCTCGAGCTGCTCACGCCCTACCGTGGTTTGCACAAGCACGAGTTGATCCAGCGCGCGAGCGGGTTGCCCCTGGAGCTCACGCTCACGTGCCTCGCGCCACGCGACGGCGCCCATTGCGGCGCGTGCAACAAATGCGAAGAGCGCCGGCAGGCGTTCCTACGCTCCGGGATCGCCGACCGAACGCGTTATCGCAATGAGCACGCGTAGCAACACGGCATTCCATACATTTGCATATACATATAACGTGTAAAATGCATGAACGTGGAAATGGCTACGGCTGGGGTGCTCTTCGCGCGTGGAAATTCCACCCCGTTACACCGCTTGACAATATACGGCGTCTGCTATCGCATCCGGTAACAGTCGCCAAGTGTTCGCAGCAGTCGCGCACTTCGAGTTGCAGCATCTCGAGGGGCACGTCTGACATGCACGGCATACCGCCCATATCCAATACTCGTACCGGGAGATATTCATGTATACGGACGGAAGTGAAATGATCGAAGCACCGTCGACACGCGAGCCGCTCAAATTGGTGCGCGAGGCCATCCGCATCTACCCAGCAAGGATCTCGTCCGACGCGGCCACGAGGGCCATCGGTTCCACGAGGGCCATCGAAAACACCGCCGCGGATACCGTCCAAAACCTAGCCGACACCGTCAACGTCTAGCGCCACGACCACGCGGCGCTAACACCGCACCTGGCCATTCCGTGGCCCGCGCGGCGGCTCCTTGGCAACCGAGACGTTCACCGGCCAAGGCCGACGGCCCCAAGGAGCCGCCGTGATGTGTGCTTCGCACACAAAAGGTGTTTTCCACTCATGTAGGCGAAGCTTGCAACGAGTGTCCGACCTTGCGACAAGCGTTCTCCCTCCGGCGATGCTCGCAATGCGTGTCCTCCCTTCCGGGCGATGCTCGCAACGAGCGTCCTCCTCCCGGCGAAGCTTGCACGAGCGTCCTCCTCCCGGGCGATGCTCGCAACGAGCGTCCTCCTCCCGGCGAAGCTTGCACGAGCGTCCTCCTCCCGGGCGATGCTTGCAACGAGCGTCCTCCCTCCGGCGATGCTTGCAACGAGCGTCCTCCTCCCGGCGAAGCTTGCACGAGCGTCCTCCTCCCGGGCGATGCTCGCAACAAGCGTCCTACCTCCGGCGATGCTTGCAACGAGCGTCCTCCCTCCGGCGATGCTTGCAGCGAGCGTCCTCCCTCCGGCGATGCTTGCAACGAGCGCCCGCCTCCCGGCGAAGCTTGCACGAGCGTCCTCCTCCCGGCGAAGCTTGCAACGAGCGTCTTACCTCCAGCGATGCTTGCAACGAGCGCCCCCTCCGGCGGGTTCGCAAAGAGTCGTTCTGGTTGAGGTGTGCGAAGCACACAAAAAGTTTTTTGACGCGACGGTGATCGTATGACCGAAATTCGTCCCATCGTGGGAAGCAGAGACCCCTGGCAAGCCAGCTTCGAACGGCGACTGCGTGACGCCTATCACGCTGTGGGCCTCCCCGATTTGGCGATGAAGCAGCGCATCGAGCAGCTGCGGGCCGGCTTTGATGGGTGGACGGTGGCGGAGATCACGTCGGCGGGCGCGCGCGTGGGATTTGTCGCGGTGTCCATCACCGGGAGCGGGGCTCACCCCACCGGCCATATTCGAGATTCGTGGGTCGACCCGGGTCACGCGGGAGAAGGCCATGAACGGGCCGCCCGCGCGTGGGCGGAGCGCTGGTGCGAAGAGCGGGGCGCCGTGCGCATCGGCGTGAGGTTGGTCGCGCCCGATCCGCTGTTCGAGGATTACCCGGTTCGCGGTCAAACCCGCATGCGCGTCATCGCCGACGCCGAGCCGGTGGAGAAAGCCTCCGTCCGGCTCATGACCGAAGCGGAATACCCCGCATGGCTGGAGGGCCGAAAAGCCGATTACATCCACGACATTTTACGGTCGGGCGCCCTCTCCCCCGAGGAGGCGCGGCACAAATCGGACAAGGACTTTGCGGAGCTGCTTCCGCACGGCTTCGGCACCGCCGATACGACCCTCCAGGTCTTCGAGGACCAAGGCGTGGTGATCGGCACCGGCTGGCTGCGACACCGCCATTTGCCGAGCGTCACCTTCGGCTACTCGCTGGAAATCCACGAACCCTACCGCGGCGGCGGATATGGACGAGCGGCCATGCTGCTCGGCGAGCACGCCGCCCTCGCCGCCGGTGACTCCGTGTTCATGTTCGACGTGTTCGGCGGCAACAAAGGCGCCATGGGCTTCTACGACAAAACCGGATACCACGTCCTGGAGGAGAACCGCTCCATCGAGCTCCCCCGCCGCACCGCCGACGCCTGACCGTCCGGCGGCTTTAGCCCCGCCCCGCCTGGCGACCGCGGTGACGCTGCTCCACCTCGGCGAGGCGCGTCACCCCGGCGGCGCCTCGATCGCCGGCCGGCGTATCGAACCACGCGGCGAGGATCTCCTTGGCGACGTCGGGCGATAGGGTGCGGTTCGAGAGACAGAGCACGTTCGCGTGGTTCCAGACGCGCGCCCCCGCCGCCGTCGGTGGATCGGCGCAGAGCGCGGCGCGGATCCCCTCGACTTTGTTCGCGGCGATGCTGATCCCCGTCCCCGTCCAGCAAAGGAAGATGCCCTCGTCGCACTCCCCGCGGCGAACGGCCAGCGCCGCTTGCTCGGCGACGTCGGCCCACGGTTCGTCTTTTTTGCTCGCGATGGCCCCGAAGCGAACGACCTCGTGCCCGCGGCGGGCGAGCTCGTCTTCGATGGTCTGATGGACCGCGTAAGGTTCGTCCGAGCAGAGTGCGATGCGCATCCTCTGGATTGTGCCACAGGGCGCTAAAATACCAACTGCTTCAAGCCGCGCGCGATCTTCCGGAGCGACATGCGCTGCGCGCGGTTCGCGTTGGCGATCGACAGCGTCTCGAGCGACGTCAGGCCCTCGAGCGGCTTCAAATCGTTCACCTGGTTGTCCAGCTCGAGGTGAAGCCGCTTGATGGCTTTCAAGCGCTCGAGCGCCCCCAGGTGGCTCACTTGGCTGTTCGCGAGCCGCAGCGACAGATCGGTGAGCGACTCCAACCGCCCGAGGGGCGAAAGGTCGGTCACCTTGCTCAAGCCCACATCGAGCGTGAGCTCCGTCAGCGACGTCAGACGGTCCATCGGCGAGAGATCCTCGATGGTGCTCGGGTCGAGCCTCAGGCTGAGCGCGGTCAACGACGACAGCTCCGCCAGCGGCTTCAAATCCGTCACCTGGCTCGCGCCGAGATCGAGCGAAAGCTGCCGCAGCGACTTGGTGCGCGCCAGCGCCGTCAAGTCGGGCGCCGCGCTCCCGCGAAGGTTCAACGTGAGGCGGGTCAGCGCCGGGAGGCTCTCGAGCGGGCTCAAATCGCGCACTTGGCTGAGGCCGAGATCGAGCGAGAGCTGCTGCAGCGACCTCAATCGCCGGAGCGACTCCAGATCTTTCACCGCGCTCGCGTCGAGGTCGAGCGAGAGCTCCAAAAGCGAACCGAGCCCCTCCAGCGGCTGAAGAGAGCTCACCTGACTCCGCGAGAGCGCGAGGGACAGCTCGGTCAACGACGCGAGGCCCGCGAGCGGGGAAAGATCGGTCACCGCGCCGTCGCGCAGATCGATCCTCAAGCGGCGCAGGGATTTCAAGCTCTCGAGCGGCTGAAGGGAGCTCACTTGGCTGCCCCGGAGATCGAGCGTGAGCTCGGTCAGCGACGTCAGGCTCTCGAGCGGCTTCAAATCGCGCAGCGGCGTATCGCGGAGCGCGAGGGACAGCTCGGTCAACGATGTCAGGTTCGCGAGCGGCTTCAGGTCGTTCACCGGGCTGCCACCCAGATCGATCGACAGCTGCGACAGCGACTTCAAGCCCGTGAGCGGCTGGAGGGAGCTCGCGCGGTTGGAACGAAGGCCGAGCGCCAGCCGGGTGAGCGCGGGCAGACGTTCGATCGCGCTCAGATCGTTGGGCGCCGCCGGGGCATGGGCCTCGCGGCTCGAGCCCAGATCGAGGCGCAGATCGGTGAGCGATTTCAGGTGCGCCACGGATTTGAGCTCGACCCCTACCCCGTCGCGGAGGTCCAGCGCGAGCTGCGTGAGCGACTTCAACCCCTCCAGCGGCTTCAGATCGTTCACCTGCGCCGACGCCAGATCGAGGGTCAGCTGGGTCAGCGACTCCAGCGGCGCGAGCGGCTTCAAATCGCTTATTTGCGTATGGTGCGCGTCGACCCATAGCGTCTTGAGCGAGTCGCAGTGCGCGAGCGACGCGAGGCCCGCCATCGAGCTCGAATAGGCCGACGCTTTGACATTCAGGACCTCGAGCGACTTCGACCGCAACCACGTGAATCGCTCCACGTCCAGCGGACCATTCAAGGTGAGCGCCTCCAATTGATGTTGCCAATCGTAGAGCTCCGGCGGATATCCGCTCTCCTTCAAGAACCTCCGCCCCTCGTAGCGCTCGACCTGCAAATTGGCGAACCAGGCGCCGGCCACCAAGGTAAACGCGGCCGCGACCAGCCCCAGCCGGCTCCAGGTGCGCCTCCACATGCTCCGCCGGATGAAATCCTGCTTCTCCAGCTCGTTGCCGCCGCCCCACGATACCCGACTTTGGCAGCGCTCGATCAGGCGCAGATCTTTGGCGTCCAGCAGAAACCGCGCGCGCTGCTCGTTGTTCTTCCAGGCCACGAAGGCGTTGCTGAACTTCAACCGGGCCTGCTCGACGTCCGCCAGCCACGCGCCGCTCAATCGAAGGACGGCCGAGATCGAGCGCTCGTGCGCCAGCCGATACCGCTCGCCGCCGGCGCCGACCTTTTCGAGCAACCGAACGTCGGGCCTCGCCAGGTGGTCGAGCGCCAGCTTCAATCGCGATGGCTCGGCGTAGGCCTCCTCCGCCAGCCCCTCGGCGGTCGAGCCTTCGGCCACCCGCTGATGGCCATTTGGCTCCTGGAGCGCGAGCATCGCCTTCAAGACCGTCTCGCGATCCACCGATCGAATGCCGTCCAGGCACCGCTCGACGTATTGGGTCAGGACGCCTTCGGCGCCGCCCGCAAAGTGGTAATCGGACGACGTGATCGTCTTTCCCACTTTCCGCCGGTGAAGCTCGGACAAAGCGAGCAGCCCGATCCCCATGTCCACGGGGCAAACCTCTCCATCGACGGCGATGGCGCGGAGCAGATTGTCCAGCACCTTCGGGTCGACCGGCACCCCCGACGCGTCGACCAGATGGCCCATCACGTCGCGCGCCTGCCCCGAGGCAAAGGCCCCGAGCGAGAGCTCCGGGGGAAAGAAGCCGCGCTCCTGCTCCGGAATGATGAAGTCGGACCAATTGGCACGGAACTCCCTGCGAAACGCGACGATGAAGGTGATCCGGTGCGGGGGCTTGGCGTCGCGCGCGATCGCGCGGAGCAAACCGAAGATGGGGCACTCGAGCGGATCGCGGCCGCGCAGCTGTTCGAGCTGGTCCAGCACGATCACGTGGTTCTGCGAGCCGAGCCGCGCGGGGTTCACCAACTCCTCGATGGTGGAGGGAAACATTTCCGCTTCGTCCGGATTCTCCGCGTCCAACCCGTTCAAGGTCGTGCGCCCCCAGGACGCGCGAAGCGTGCGGAGGAGCCCCTCCCCGGGATCCGTCGGCAAGGCCTCCCAGTAATGCGATATCACGTCCGTAGGCGAGAGGATATCGCTCAGCCCTGCGCGGAGCAGCGAGGTCTTGCCGGCCCCCGATGCGCCCATCAGAACCACCAGGGGTGTTCGTTCGTCGCGGATGTAGCCGAGTAGCTTCTGCAACTCGCTCTCGCGGCCGAGCTTACGAAATAACGCTCCATCCTCGGGCCCGAATGCCATGGGTCCTTTGATGGCGGCCGCGCGATCTTGGAGAGGCGCCGGATCGGAAATGTCGGCGGTCCGCCCTTCGACGCGCCGGGCACGAACCTGCTCGAGGACGGCGTGAGCACGCTGCTGGAGGCGCTCGGCGAGTCGCTGCCAAGTCGGCATGAAGGACCTCCCTCCTCGCCGAGTTTACTACGCCCGCGCGCCCCAATGCGTTTTGAACCTCGCTGTCAGTGAGACGACAACGGTTGACGATCGAGGCGCACGGCTATCGGATCGACGACGGCCCGCGCGACGTGAAATACTCCAGCAGAGCGGCGAATTCGATGTGTTGAATCGCCCGTAGCAAGCTCGTTCGCGCGGGGTTCGGCCGGCGCGCCTCCGCTTCGCATGCGTCCACGAACGCGCACGCGTCCCACCGATCGTCGGCAATCGACGTTTGCAGCAGCGCGCGCTCGCCCGTCCCCTCCAGGCGCGCTCGAACACGACGGGCGATCTCCGGAGAGCACGGGTGATGGGCCGCGCGCCGAAACCAATATTTGGCATTGCCATAGTCCGGCTCGCGCCGGTGCACGATGCCATGAAGGTAGCTCCCGTCCGCGGTCTCGATCCGCTGCGCGATCTCGTGCGCCGGATCGATGTGATCGTGCCAGAGGAGGACGAGCGCGCGCACGAGATCCTGCGCGCCGCCGCGTAGGCCGGGTGGCGCGTTCGGGCCGCCGCCTCTGGAGGCTTGAAACGAGGCCTCGAGCTTGCGATGGAGCTCCGCCTCCGAGGCGGTGCCCGCGCGCGGACGCGGGCCCAACTCCGGCGGTTCCGAGGTCGCGAACAGAGCTTCGAAGGGCGGCGCGAGGTTCATGAGAGGGTGCTTAGCACCCGCATCCCTCGCTCGCCATGGGTGAAAAAGCCCGCAAAACACGCCCGCCGCGCACGATTGAGGTACGATCCTCCGTTTGGAGGTTCGAGATGCACGTGTCACTCACGCCCATGGAGTTTGCGCGTCGCGCGCGCGCGCTGTACGCGGACCGAGAAGCCGTCGTCGACGGTTCGTTGCGCTACACGTATGCCGAGTTCTTCGATCGGTGCGATCGCTGGTCGAACGTGCTCCAGAGGTTCGGGATCGCCAAGGGCGATCGGGTCGCGTACATCGCCCCCAACACGCACGCGCAGCTCGAGTCGTTTTATGCGGTGCCGGCGCTGGGGGCGGTGTTGGTCCCCCTGAACTACCGCCTCATCGCGTCTGACTTTGCGTACATGATCGAGCATAGCGGCGCGAAGATCGTCTGCGTCCACGCCGACTACCTCGAGGCCGTCGATGCCCTTCGCAGCCGATGCCCCGAGGTCGAGCGCTGGGTCGCGCTCGAAGGGGCGCGCGAAGGATGGCTCGATTACGAGTCGCTGCTCGCATCGGCCGAGCCCCGCTTCGAGCCGGCGGCCATCGGCGAGGACGACCTCTTGACGATCAACTACACGAGCGGGACCACGTCGCGCCCCAAAGGCGTGATGATCACGCATCGCAACGCGTGGGTGAACTCCGTCGGCACCCTGGTGCACCACCCCATGTCGAGCGCGGACCGCTACCTGTGGACCTTGCCGATGTTCCACGCCAACGGCTGGACCTTCGTGTGGACCAACACCGCCGTGGGCGCCACGCACGTCTGCTTGCGCAAGCTCGACCCGCCGTCGGTGTTCGAGCAGCTCGAGCGCGAGCGCATCACCGTGCTCTGCGCGGCCCCCACCGTGCTCATCTCGATCGCCAACGCCCCCGAGGAGCTCCGCCGCCGTGCCCCGCGCGGCGTGCGTGTGCTCACGGCCGGCGCGCCGCCCGCGGCGAGCACCATCGAGCGCATCGAAACGGAGCTCGGGTGGGCGCTCCTCCACGTGTACGGCCTCACCGAGACGGCGCCGTTCATCAGCGTGTGCGAGCCATGCGAGGCGCACGCGGCGCTCCCCCTCTCCGAGCGCGCGCGGCTCAAGGCGCGGCAGGGGGTGGAGCTGATCACCTCGGGCGAGCTTCGCGTGGTCGACGAGGCCATGCGCGACGTGCCGCGCGACGGGCAGACCATCGGCGAGATCGTGGTGCGCGGCAACGCGGTGATGGAAGGCTACTACCGCGATCCGGATTCGACGGCCCGCGCCTTCGCGGGCGGATACTTCCACAGCGGCGACTCGGCGGTCGTTCACCCCGACGGCTATGTCGAAATCCGCGATCGCCTGAAAGACGTCATCATCAGCGGCGGCGAGAATATCTCGTCCATCGAGGTCGAAGGGGTTCTGCTCCACCACCCCGCGGTGCACGAGGTAGCCGTCGTGGGCATGCCTCACGAAAAATGGGGCGAGGCGCCGCACGCCTTCGTGGTGCTCAAGCAAGGCGCCGAGGTCACCGAGGCGGAGCTGCGCACCTTTGCCCGAGATCGCTTGGCGCATTTCAAGGCACCGCATGCGATTGTCTTCGTCGCCGATCTCCCCAAGACCGCCACGGGCAAGATCCAGAAATACGTATTGCGCGCCGGCCGATCGGCGGTCGTCACCTTATGAGCGCGTGACGAATGCAGGTGAACGGTTCACCCTTTTGCGACGCCGCGTGTCATGTCGGTCGAATGACCGTACGGTTCCAGAAGGGTGAATGGATCATTTCAATGCGTGCTCGTACATAAATTTCACATTTCGCGCGATGTGCGAGTTTCGATCGCCTTCGCGCCGATTGTCGATTATGGAGAGCGCCATTGCTGTTCCTTCGGACAAATAACAGGTCCTAAACCAGGACCGAGGGTCCCGTGCCCTGCACAGCCCACCCCTCGCTACGCGCTCGGGAGGATGATCCATGCAAACATCGACCGAAGTAAATGTGCAGCAGAAGCGTCTTTCGACATTTCGCCGATTGGCGCAAATCAAGCTAGTCACGCGATTGCCGATTCTTATCTTCGCAGGCTCGCTCGGAATCGCCTGCGCTGGCCAAAATCAAAATGACATCGACGACGCCCGAAACGATCGCGATCGCGATGTTCAATCCGAGGAGACGGGGTCGACCGACGAATCGAGCGAGGCGCTCGCACCTGGCGATCCCGGCGCCGTCCGGCAGATCGCCAGCACGAACGAAGTTCCGTGGGGTCTCGCATTTCTGCCGGATGGCTCCGCGCTCATCGCGGGGCGCAACACGTACAACGTCATCCGCGTCGCGCCAAACGGGCAGACGGCGGTGGTCGGAAGGATCCCCAACGGTGGGCCGAGAGGCAGCGAGGGCGGTGCATTGGGGGTGGCGCTCTCCCCGAATTTCGCGACCGACCATTGGGTTTACTTCTTTCACACGGCGCCCAATGACAATCGCATCGTACGCATCAAGTACGAAAATGGGCAGCTCGTCGCGAGCTCCCACAGCGTGGTGCTCACCGGCATCGCGAGGGCGAGCATCCACAACGCGGGGCGTCTGCGCTTCGGGCCCCGCGACAACATGCTCTATGCGGGCACGGGCGACGCCAACAATCGTCCCAACTCGCAGAACGTCAACAGCAAGAATGGCAAGATCCTCCGCCTGACGCCGGAGGGCGGGATCCCCGCGGACAATCCCTTCCCGAACAGCTACACCTGGGCTTACGGTCTGCGCGATCCGCAGGGTCTCGCGTTCGACTCGCAGGGCCGTCTCTGGGTGTCGGAGTTTGGTCAAGACACCTGGGACGAATTGAACCTGATCCAAAAGGGCGGCAACTACGGTTGGCCGACCTGCGAAGGTCGCTGCAGCACGTCGGGATTCATCAACCCGGTGCAGCAATGGCGGACCTCCGAGGCTTCACCCAGCGGGCTCGCCATCGTCAAAGACGTTTTGTACCTTGCGTCCCTTCGCGGTCAGCGGCTATGGGTTATGACGATCAACGGCAACACCACCACCGCGCCCCGCGCCTTCTTCCAAGGTACTTATGGACGGTTGCGTACGGTGGAGCCAGCACCCGGCGGTGGCCTTTGGCTCACCACCAGCAACAACGATGGCCGCGGCTCGGGCGCGGCTGCTCAAATTCTCGACGTTGCTCTTCAATGACCAACCACGAACCCGACGATCGTAGCAAACGACACCAGTCCATGGCGGGTCCGAGCACCGGGCCCGGCGATGTCCTCGACTCGGATGGGTTCTAACCCAACAACGATGGCCGCGGCTCGGCGCCACTGCTCAAATTTTCAACGTTGCTCTTCAATGACCAAGAACGAATTCGAGGATCGTAGCAAACGACACCAGTCCATGGCGGGTCCGAGCACCGGGCCCGGCGATGTCCTCGACTCGGATGGGTTCTGACGCAACGCCGAAACGATTTCGAACCGTCGCGCGCGACGGGAAATGACTTCAGCCCTGACTTGATTAACCACGGAGGCACAGAGATACGGAGGAGTATTGCGGGAAGTCATCGGGAGCTCTCTCCGTGTCTCCGTGCCTCCGTGGTTCTTTCTCAATTCTCAAAGCGAATGTAAAAGCGCGAGGAGCGCGGCCCGATCGTCTTCCTTCATGGCACCATAGCGCTCACGGCTTCGTTTGGCTTCACCGTCGTGCCGCACGATGGCGGCCTCGATGGTCTCGGACATCCCATCGTGGAAGTACGGCGCCGTCGACGGCAAGCCCCAGAGCGGCGGCGTGCGAAACGAACGCGTACCGTTCTGCACGATGAGCGGCGCGTTCTTGGGCGCCACGTCGTGCAGGAGCAGATCGCTGAAGAGCGGTACAGGCTCGCCGGCGCGCGTGCGCAACATCGGCGTATGGCAGCTCGCGCACCCGGCGGCCGAGAACGCAGCCTCTCCGCGCGCAGCCATCTCCGGCGGGAGCGCTCGGCGCATGGGCGGCGCGAGCTTGCCCAGGAAGTACACCACATCGTCGAAGGCGCTGGGGCCGAGGGCCTTCGCGAGCTCGCTCGTGGGAAGCCCGAGCTCGTTGGTGAAGGCGTCCTCCACGAAGTCCGAGAGCGATGCCATTTGCCCTTTCCATCCGAAGCGGCCGACGTTGCCGCCCGCGAGGACGCTGACCGTGCCGCGCACCTCACCGTCGCGGTCCTGCGCATCGGCGAGCGCGCGGATGCTCTCCTCGGGGATGGCGTCGACGAGCCCCGCCCCGAAGATGGTCGGCGTCTGCCGTCGCTCGAACAAATTGGCCTTCGCGTCGATGAACGGGGATCTACCCGCAAGGCCAAACCTGTGCGCCATGGTGTCGCCACTCGCCGGCAGCTCGAAGACACCGTCGGCTCCAAGGATCCCGTGCCGCACCACGTCCACGTCGGACGGGCCTGCGCCGCCGATGGCAGGATCGAAGTGGCAGCTCCGGCACGCATCGCCGTTGAAGAAGGGCCCCAGCCCTTCGGACCTTCGGAAGTCATGATCGAACACGTCGCGCCCGCGTACGAAGCGCGCACGTTCCGCCTGGGAGAGCGCGGCGAGAGGCCCGCCGGGCGCGCCCGCGGCCGGCACGGGGGCGTTCTTCGGCAAGAGGCCGTCCGGGCGATATCCGCTCCCGCCGAGCGATCGCAGAAACGCGAGCAGCGCGCCGCGCTCTCTCTCGGAGAGCGCCGCGTACGTTTGCGCGGCGCGAAGTCCTTCGCCGCCGTGCGCGCGGATGGCCTCGTCGAGGGTGTCGGCGCGCCCATCATGCAAATAGGGCCCGGCGGCGCCCAGACCCCACAGCGGCGTGGTGCGGAATTCGCGCTCGTTCGCCTCGCCCACCACCACGCCATCGGCCATGTCCTGCCCCATATCGTGGAGCAGAAGATCGGTATAAGCCGGTATCGGGCCGCGCGGACCGCGCAGGGAGGGCACATGGCACGAGGTGCAGCCCGCCGCGCGAAACGTCTCTTCGCCGGCGCGCGTCTCGCGGGTGGGCGCATCGGGCGGCGGCGGCGCGAGCAGCGCCACGAACGCGAGCAAGTTGGTGAGATCGTCCGAGCCCAGCTCGGGATCGGGGGCCGAATCGGCGTCCGAGGTGGGGAGCTCGGCGGGCGAATAGCGCTCGCGCATGTAAAGCGGCGGGACGGGTGACGTCGTCACCCCCATTTGATCGAGCAGCGCGAGGCGCACGAAACCTCGAAGGGTCGACATCTGGGCTTTGCGTCCGAAGCGGCCGATGAAGCCGCGCTCGAAGTTGACCTTTCCACGGATGCCATCGTGGTTCCTATCGCTCGGATCGGCGCGCGAGATGATCTCCTCGGCCGGAATTTCGGCCAGGAGCCCCACGCCGAAGAATGGAAGCGGCAGGTGCGCCGTCCGCGGATTTCCCTCTCGGGGCTCCACGGACGTCGCGGTGAAATGATGTTTGAACGGTGCGATATGCTCCGTTTTGGAGTGTTGCTCCAGAGGCGCCCCGCGGTAGCGCGAGGCGGCGCCGCCGGTGACCGGCTTTTCATGGCACCCATGGCACGACGTGGCGTTGTACGCCGGCCCGAGCCCTTCGGAGGGCAGAAAGCGGCGCGTGGCCACGGCGCGCCCGCGCTCGAACCGAACGCGGGCCTCCGAATCGATGCCGGGGAGAGGTTCGCCGAGCGGTGCGAAGATCGACACCGCGACGGACGACGTCGTACGAGTCCCGACGGTATCCGCCATGGCCACGAAGGCGATGGCGACGAACCCCAAGACGGCCAATAGATAACGTGCGACTCGTGTCACGTGCTCACCACCCCAATTCGCGAACTAGTTATCTAGATAGAATCGACCAAACCGCTCACTTCCCCGTCGACCAGCTGCCCGTGGCGTTGCACTGCTGCGAGTGGGGGGCGTAGTTGGAAGCCTGCTGGCACCACACCAGGATGGGCCCCGTAAGATTGACGCAACCGCGCGCGACGGCCTTCAGCCACGCCTGCAGACGGAGATCCCACTCCGCCACGTAGCAGCTCGGCTTGCCCGGTGTATTGATGATACCGCCCGACACCAGCTCGCCCAGCGGCGCGCTGACATTGAAGACATTGCGCGGGAAGTCCACGTTGTATCCAAAGCCTTGATAAATCTCGTGGGCGAGGGACGGAAAGTAATCTTCCCACGCGCTCACCGAGCACGTGCTGGGCGGCGGCACCGGCTTCTTGCCACCACCGCCGCAGCTGCCGCAACCGCTACCACCGCCGCTGCCGCTCAAGGTCTGCTCGGTGGCCTTGCCCTGGATCACCAGATCGCGCGCGCATTGCACTTGGTGTTTGCCGGTGGTGAGGCAAGCCCAGGGGAGATCGTCGTAAGCGGCCGCCTTCTCGGCGTCGATCGCGGTGCCGCCCGTCTCCTTGATCGCGGCTTCGTCCGGGCACTTCGCGCTCTTGTCGCCGGGGGCGCACACGTAGGCGTCGAGGTTGTTCTCTTTGCCCTCCATCAAGGTCATCGCGCTGGTGCACACCACGCGATCGCTGCCCTTGGCCTCGCATCCCCAAGCGCTGCTGGCCGTCTTGTTCTCGGTGTCGGAGCCCCCTCCCTCGGAGCTGCTGCCGCACGCCGAAGCCAGGACACCGACGCCAACGAGTGCGCTCGACCAGATAAATTTCATATTCATGTCGTACCTTCTTTCCCGTTTCGCGATTTACGCGTTTCCCTAGAAAGCGCGGCTTCCCCCCTCCCAGTTACGGGACCGTGCGTGCGGGCCACTTTGCAACGGTGGTGCCATTTCCAATTCACACATCGAAGGTCGGATTGGCAGTCTAGCAGCGCGCGACTTCGAATCGGTGAGCGGAGCATTTTTTTGCTCTCCGACCATCGCTCTTTTGGATCGAAACACCGCACATCGCAGCATGATGCGCGCGCGAGCTAGCGAATGGTCGCGTGGCACTCTTTGCCCCAGAGGCGCGCGCGCACGCTCCAAATCGCACCGATTCGCCGCTTCGCGCGGGATATCGGGTACTGCCGCGCCCGCGAAATGGCCGCAGAAGGCCGGTTCTTTACGCATTCTTTATTACATGTCGGTCATGGATCGCGCCGCCGATCCATCGCCCCGGCGCCATGCGCGCTCCGCGGAGGCGGGCGCTTGACGGCAATTCCCTGCTGCCACATAGGAGCCGGACATCGCATTCAATCGCGATTAACCATCGAGGTCCCACATGAAACATCGTTCCAGGGCCGTTCGCGCCATGGCCGCCGGCTTGTGTGCGTACGTACTTTTCGGCTGCGACCAAACACGGGGCGAACAGGCCGGCTCGAGCTCCGGCTCGATCGTCGACGTTCCGCATACGGCGGTCGAAAGGCAATCCATCGGCAATTGCTGGCTCTATGCGGAAGCGAGCTGGATCGAGTCGATGCACCTCTCCGCCACCGGCGAACGATTCGACACTTCGCAGTCGTATTGGACGTACTGGCATTGGTTCGATCAAATCGTCGATGGCTCCGCCTCCCAGGTTCGAACGGGCGGAAACGAAGCGATCGCCGATCGGATCGTCGCCCGCCGCGGCTTGGTGCGCGCGGCGGATTTCGTATCCACCGACACGAACGGCGAAATGTCGGCGCAACAGAAGCTCGCGCTCGATACCGTGAACGCGGAGCTCTCGCGCGGCCGCCTCGCGACCCGCTCGGCGCGCGCCAATCGCACTTTGGTTCGCCGCGTGCTCGACGAAGCGTGGGCACTTACGAGCCCCACGCGCGATTGGCTCGATGGCGCGTTCGGCGCCGATGCCGCGCGCCCCCTCGGCAACGGGGCCAACCTGGCGGGGACGCCCGTCGTTTCGCCGGGCGCATTTCTGGTCCGCTACACCGAGCGCGTGACCGATTCGAATCGAGGGACCGTCAAAGACACCGCGCTCTCCAGCGCCATGGGCGAATGGAGCACCGTGTATTACCCGAGCGGGAGCACGGACCGGCGGAATTTTCTAATTCGCGTCCAGAGAGCCCTGCACGATCGCCAGCCGGTGATCCTCACGTGGAACGTCGATTTCAACGCGCTCGAGTCGGGCGACGGTCCGCGGCGCGGCGCCTTCGACATGACGACCCTCCGGGCGAGCGGGCGGCCCGGTTCGCAAGGCGGGCACATGGTCGTCTTGGAGGATTACCAAGCGAGCACGCAGTCCTTCGGGGTGCTCGCCGCGGGGGTGACGCTCGATCCAAACGACGCGGGCGATCGGGCCAAGCTCGACGCGGCGCTCTTGCCATCGACGCAGATTCAGTTCTTACGAATCAAAAATTCATGGGGCACGGCGCGCGCCGATCGGGGAACGGTGCCCGGGTTCCCCGGCTACCACGATCTCTACATGGATTATTTGAATGGCCCGATCGCCTGGTGCCCCGACGTCGACAATCCCTCGGCGTGGAACTGCCGTGGATCGATCGTGCCACTGAATTACGTGGTGCTCCCACCTGGCTATTGAGCCTGCTATGAAATCATATTTTTACGACTCGTTGGTTTTGGAAGCTGGATGAGCTAGTATCTGCCACCGCCGCGGCCGGTCTTGGCGCAAGGGCGGGTGGAAGTTTCGTGTCATCGTGTGAATCCAATCGAGTCGAGGCAGGCCCCTCGGGCAAGCCGACCGAAGAGCAACAGCGGGAGGTCGGTGGCTCGGACACCGTCACCGAGCCTTCTCCGCCGGCGAGGCACGATCTCGCCGGACCGTTGACGATGGGCGAGCGGGTCGGCCGCTATGTCGTCGTCGATTGGCTGGGCGAGGGGGGGATGGGGGTCGTCTATGCGGCGCACGATCCCGAGCTGGATCGCACCATCGCGCTGAAGATTTTGCGCGCGGGCGCGAGCGATACGGAGGTGGATCACGGCGAGCGGCTCCTGCGGGAGGCGCGGGCCATGGCGCGCGTGGGACATCCCAACGTGGTGACCGTGTTCGACGCGGGCTTTCACGGAGACCGCATCTTCATCGCCATGGAGCGGGTGAGCGGCACCACCTTGCGCGAGTGGCTCCAAGCGAAGAAGCGGCCGTGGCGCGAGGTCGTGCAGGTGTTCGTCGAGGCCGGTCGGGGCATCGCAGCCGCGCACGCGGCCGGTCTGGTGCACCGCGATTTCAAGCCCGAGAACGTGCTCATCGGCCGTGACGGGCGGGTGCGCGTAAGCGATTTCGGGCTGGCGCGCGCGGACGCAGGTGCACCTACGGTGCGCGATTCGCACGCGCCGTCCGAAGATGGCGCCAATGCGCGGCGCGTCGCGCACGATCCGAGCTTGGCATTTGGAACACCGGCCTACATGTCGCCGGAGCAGCTTCGATTCGAGCACGCCGGCGCCGCCTCCGATCAATTCAGCTTTGCCGTGGCGCTCTACGAGGGATTGTACGGTGAGCGCCCCTTCGCCGGCATGACCCTCCCCGAGCGCGGCCGAAACATCATGGAGGGCCGTATCTCGGAGGTGCCAAAAGGGAGCGATGTACCCTCGTGGCTGCGCAAAGCGGTCGTCCGCGCGCTCGCGGGCCATCCGTCCGTGCGCCATCCTTCGATGAACGCGCTGCTCGAGGCCATCGGGCGCAATCCGCGCCGGGCGTGGCGGCGGCGCGGGGTGTGGATCGCGTGGGCCGCGTTGACTGTACTTGTTTTTTTCGGTGCAAGGAACCTATGGCGCCCCTCGGAGCCAAAATGCAGCGGCCTCGATCGCAAGCTCTCGGGGGTGTGGGACGACGCGCGCAAACGAGCCGTCCACGATGCATTTCGCGCGACCGGGCTCCCTTATGCCGAACATACCTTCAAAACGGTGAGCGGCGCGCTCGATACCTATGCGCGCGATTGGGTGCGCGGGCGGGTCGACGCGTGCGAAGCCACGTGGGTGCGCGGGGAGCAGTCCTCGGAGCGGCTCGATGCGCGCATGGAGTGCCTCGACGAGCGGCTCAACGAGCTGAACGCGCTGGCCGGCGTTTACACGCGCGCGGACGCGGCGACCATGCAAAACGCGGTGGGCGCCGCGCAGTCGTTGGTGCAACCGGCGCGCTGCGCGGACGCAAGGGCGTTGCCGTCGAACGCGGGCGCGCCGTCCAACCCCGCCATGGCCGCGCGCGTCTTTGCGCTCCGAACGGCCCTGGCGGAGGCCAAAGCGCTGCGCGACGCCGGGCACTTCAAGGAGGCGATGGCGTCGATGCAGCCCGCCGTCTCGGAGGCGCTCGCCATCGGCGAGGCGTCGCTCGAGACACGCGCCCTGCGCCTCCACGGCGATCTCCTCATTCAAACGGGTAGCCCGCCGAAGGAGGCCGAGGCGGAGCTCTATCGCGCGGCGTGGGCCGCCGATCGCGCGCACGACGATGCGGCGCGCGCCGAAGCTTGGATCGATCTTCTGTATGTCGTCGGCCATTTGCAATTGCGCGCGAACGATTTGCATCTCATCAACGGGGAAGCCATTTCGGCCATCGCTCGGGCGGGCAGCAACCAGGAGCTGGAGATCGCGCGGCGGCGGCGCCTGGCGTCGGCGTATCGGGAGCAAGGTCGCTTCGCGGAGGCGCGCGCGGAGCTGGAGCCGGCGCTCGCCATGGCCCGCGCGCACTTCGGGCCCGAGAGCCGGGAGCTCGCGGCCTGTCTCTTGGACGCGGGGTGGCTCCTGCACGTCTTGGGGGAAAATGCGGCCGCGCGGGAGCACGTGGAGGGCGGTCGCGCCATTTACGAGCGCCTGCTCGGGTCGGATCATCCGAACATCGCGGTCGCCCTCAATCGATTGGGCGCCATTCTGAGCGCCGAGCGAAAATATGCGGAGGCGGAGATGCACTTCCGGCGGGCGCTGGCGATCGCCGAGAGCGTGCACGGCGGCGTTCACTCGGTGGTGGCCGTGTATCTGGACAATTTGGCCGACGCGTTGACGGCCCGGCAGAAATACGGCGAGGCCATTGTCCTGCACACGCGGGCGCTCGGCATCTCCGAGAGGCTGTACGGGCCGGAGCACTCGGAGTTGGTCTCGTCGCTGCTCGGTCTGGGGATTACTTATTTCGAATCGGGTGACACCGCGTCTGCGCGGCTGCACCTGGAACGAGCCCTCCGACTTTGCACCGACGGAATCGATCCCCAGTTTCGCGCCGACGTGCAATTCCATCTGGCCAAGGCGCTCGAGCCCCGGCAGGTGGCGCGCGCGCGTTCCCTCGCGCTCGCGGCCCGCGACACGTACCGCGACGGCCAGGCGGAGAGCGCCGCCGCGCTCCCGCGGCTCGAAGCGTGGCTCGCGGCGCATCCGGCGGGACGCTGAACGGCGCACGCATCTCGGCGACGCGGCGCACGCGTCTCGGCGACGTGACCGCGGCGCACGCGCCTCGGCGACGTGACCGCGGCGCACGCGCCTCGGCGACGTGACCGCGGCGCACGCATCTCGGTGACGTGACCGCGGCGCACGCATCTCGGTGACGTGACCGCGGCGTACGCGTCTCGGTGACGTGACCGCGGCGCACGCGTCTCGGCGAACCGCGGTGCGCCCGTCTCACGATGAAGACGCCGTGTCTCGCGCGTAAGACGGATGCGAAATGGGCACCCCCGTGAAATGGCATTTCTCGATCGCGGCGTTCGTCTGCGAATGTTCGCACGTCGTCGAAGGCCGGCACGACGTCAATCGACCGGTGCATAACTTGCTGAGCAGCGCGGCCCATGAGAACGATCCTCGGTTTGCTCCTGGTCGCAACATCCTTCGCGTGCAGCTCTTCTCCTTCGTCGCCCTCGCCGGACGCACCAAGCGCCGACGCGCCCGAGGCGACCGTCACCTCGACGAATCCATTGACGGCCGCACGCCCCGACAAAGCGCGGCTGGTGGCGATATCGGCCTCCGGCGGAAGCCTGCAAAACCCCTGCTGGTCTCCCAACGGAGACCAGCTGGTATTCACGCGATTTCGTAAAGGCTACAACGATGGAAATTCATTCGTCGGACGCATCTCCACCGCGGGCGGGACGCCGTTCGAGCTGACGCCGTTCAATGTCCAAAGCATCAACCTCCCAGGTGCATGCTGGAACGCCACGCTGAATCGCATCGCGTTCGGCTCCGAAGCGTCGGGGCATGAAGAGATCTTTCTCGTCGATCCGCAAGGCGGCCACCGCACACAGGTCACCCGCGTGGGGAACCGGCAAGCGAGCGAGCCCTCGATCTCACCGGACGGCCAATACATCGTCTTCGAGTCGCACCCCATCGACCGCGAGGACGACGGTCAAATCTGGAGGGTCCGCACCGACAGCACGGAGCTCGTCCAGCTCACCGCGGGCCCCAACGACAAACAACCCAATTGGTCGCCCTCCGGCGATCGCATCCTCTTTCAACGAGGGCTCGCGACCGGGTCGGGCGCAGAAAACGTGAACTGGGAAATCTATACGATGTCTCCCAGCGGAGACTCCCTGCGCAACGTCACCCGCTCGCAGGCCAGCGACACCGACGCAGCCTGGTCGCCGGACGGGGCCTACATCGTCTACTCCTCCGACGAGGGTGGGCTGGCCTACGCCAACGTATTCGTCATCGCGCGGGACGGCGGCCGGCCCATTCGCGTCACCACGAGCTCCGGCTACGACGGCGCCCCCTCCTGGTCGGCCGACGGCAAGAGCATCGCCTTCGAGTCGAGCGAGCGCGATCCCGAGCGCACGGGGACGAAGATCTACGTCATCGACGCACCCGCGCTTCGTTGACCGCTTCGCACGGTCGGGAGCCGTCCTCTCGCACGAGCAGCGCGCACCCACCCCACGTGCGCATCGGGTTATGAGCTGCATCCGACATCGTTGTACCCACAACGATGTCGGATCGTGCTCTTTCGCCAACTTCGTTTCATAAATCGAAGCGCCGCCGGCAACAAACGTGGTAATCCTATTTCGTCCCGTTGAGCGGAATTGCAGCCGCGCGCCCCCGGAAGGCGCTGGCGAGCTGCGAGTGCCCTTGCGGATCGAAGCACCGATCCACCTCGCCGTGAGAGGACAGAATCATGCGTTTCATTCGTGCGCGATCGAACATTCTCGGTCCCGTGTGCGGGCTTCTCGTCATTGGCTCGGGATGCAGCACCGCGATCGAAGACACCTCACAAAACGCCGCGCCGGAGCAGTCGAACGTCGCGAACCTCGGCACGCCCTCCCGGTCGGACCGCGCGCCGGCGGCGGAGAATACGAAGGCCGAAGCCCGAGGAGACGAAGCCCCGGCGACGGCGCCGCCCGCAGGTCTTTACATCAGCGAGGTCGCGGCCAACTTCAAAGGAAATGCGGTGTCGTGGATCGAGCTCGTCAACACCGGCACCACCGCCATTTCGTTGAAGGACTACAAGCTACGCAGCGGTGGGCGGACGGCCAATGGAACCAAAAAATCGTCCGTGACATTCACCTTGCCGGACAAAACTATCCCGGCGGGCGGGTATCTGGTCATCGCAGGGAAGGCCTCCACATTTCTAAAGGGCGCGTCCGACTCCATTTACCTCCTCGACGCCAATTCCTACATGCCCTATTGGGGCGCATCCGGCTTCGTCGAGCTGCTCGAAGGTGGCAACACCGCCGACTTCGTGCGCTTCGGCGGCGATGAAACGGCGCCCACCACCGCGGGCGCTTGGCCCACGAGCGCCACCGACAACGTACCCGTGTTCGTGACCCCATCCAACTACGGCCCGAGCGAGTCGATCGATCCGATCGACAGCTACGATCAATCGATCGTCCGCATGAGCGGCGCGTTTACGGCCACGAAGACCAAAGACGATTGGACGCTCGTCAAATTTCCGACCCCGGGCGGAAAGAACGACGTGGCCAAAGACGCGGTCTCCAGCGACAACGACGGGATCCCCGACTCGGCCAAGGTCGAAGGCGGCAGCTTCGCGGGGTTGAACCTCTACGCCATGGGCGCGCGCAAGGGGCAGAGAGATTTATTCATTTACGTCGACTATTTGACCAGCGACGATCCGGGCATCACGCCGCGCGAGAGCTCGCTCACCAAGGTGGTCAGCGCCTTCACGGGCCATGGGATCCACGTGCACTTCGATGTCGGCACGCTCTTCGCGAACGAATTCGACACCGCCAGGTACAACCTGTCCGGGTCGAGCCATGCGCTCGACTACGTCAAGTGCACCCAACTGGAAACGAGCGCCGTGGGCGCCGGGTGCAAGAACGTCTACGAATACGTCTCGTCATCCATGACGGCGTCGCGGCGGGCCATCTTTCGGTACATGTTGATGGGATCGTCGCAGCTCGAGTCGGGGGACGGTGGTTCTTCGGGCAAGGCCGAGCTCCCGGGCAACAAATTCATCGTCACCATGGGCAACTGGGGATTCAAGACCGACACCGAGCAACGCAGGCTGCAGCTCGAGAACGATCAAGCCAGCACCATCATGCACGAGCTCGGGCACACGCTCTCGCTGCGCCATGGGGGGTTCGAGAACCGCAATCAAAAGCCCAATTACTACAGCATCATGAACTACCTCTACCAGCTCGAGGGGTTGCCCTCGAACCCCCGCGGCATGGGCCCCACCGAGAGGTACTACTTCCGAATGAACGTGTACGAGAGCCGCGCCGTGCCCGGGTATCCGAACGCGAACACCTACCGCCGCTGCGACGAGCCCGAGGGCCCCTGTAGCGCGCAGTTCCGCATGGATTACTCCGACGGCTCGGGGCAATCCTTGAGCGAAAACGCGCTGCGCGAGGGCGCCATCATCGGGCGCGGCCGCGATGGAAATGCGTATGGCGACTGGAACCTCGACGGAAAGGCCGCCTCCTCGAGCTATGCGCAAGACGTGAACCTCGACGGATCGCGAACCGCCATTTCCGATCACGACGATTGGTCGAGCCTCATTCTGATCACCGGGCGAAGCTATACGAAGCCCGCCGCCGCGCAGGGCTCGCCGAAGAACCAAAGCGCCCGCGACGAACCCTTCGTCATGGAGTCCCTGCCGCCGGACACCGCGCCCACCCTCGTCCACGAGGAGGCTCCCCCGGCGAGCCTCTTGCGGCAGCTCGCCGAGTAGCGCGCGCACCGAGCGCCTTCTCGCCGCTACCCCTTCGCGGGCCCCGGCCCGGTCTCGATGATCCGTACGAGGCCGGCCGCGGCTTGCTTCTTCGAGCCGAGCCACACCGCATAGACCACGTCGGGGAGCGCGGGCAGCCCCTCGTCCGTTTCGATAGCGCGCAGGCCCGGGCCGACGATGCTGCGAGGCAGCGGTGTGGCGGCGAGACCGGCGAGGGCGGCGGCCCTTAGACCGGCGAGGCTGGTGCTCGTGCACGCGATGCGCCATTTCGCCGGGGTGCCGGCCAGCGATCGGAGCGCGGCATCGCGGTAGGGGCAAGGCTCCTGAAAGAACGCCAGCGGCGCGGGCACCGGCAAGGTGGCGTTCCCGGAGAAGGCCCAGACGAGCGGCTCGCTCCAAAGACGGGAGCCGCCGGCCTGCTCGTCGCAAAGGCCGGCGACGACCACGTCGAGCTCCTTTTCGTCCAGCATGTCCAAGAGCTGCTCACCGAACCCGACATGAAGGTCGACTTGGACGTTCGGGTGCCATGTCGCGTGCTGCGCAAGGACCTGCGGAAGCCATACGGCCGCAAGGTCCTCGGAGACGCCGAGCCGGACCTGCCCGGCATGCCGCGTCCCCGATAGCCGCGCCCTCGCATCTTCGTTCAGGCGCAGGATGGTGCGCGCATAGCCCAGAAGAACCTCGCCGGCCCGGGTAAGTTGGACCTGCCGGGTGCTGCGCGTAAAGAGCGTTTGGCCCGCCTGCTCCTCGAGCCTGCGGATCTGCGCGCTGATCGTCGACTGCGTCGAGTGCAGGCACTCCGCCGCGCGGGTGAAGCTGGTGAGATCCGCCACGGTGACGAAGCTTCGGAGCAACTCGGTTTCGAACATGCCGTTCTCCGCGCCCATTCGCGCCATTGATTGACGTTTCGGATGAATACCACTCGAAATATTCGTTCGTCAAATGAGTCCGCGCAGCCTACGTCTTCGGGCATGGCAAACTTGCTCTATGTCGAGGCGTCACCCAACAAGCAACGCTCGGTATCCATCGAAGTGAGCCGGGCATTTCTGGCGACCTACGCCGAATCGAACCCGGGTGATGCCGTCCACGAGCTGGATATCTGGGCGGCGGATCTCCCTCCGTTCGATCAACACGCCTTGGAGGCCAAATACGCCGGGCTCGCGGGCGTCGACCGAACAGACGCGCAGAACGCGGCGTGGAGGGTGCTCGAGCAGCTCGCGGCGCCCTTTCTCACGGCCGACAAATTCCTTCTCGGCATTCCACTCTGGAACTTCAGCATCCCCTATCGTCTCAAACACCTCATCGACCTCGTCTCCCAAAAAGACATTCTCTTCTCGTTCGACGAGCGAGGCTTCTCCGGCCGGGTCAAAGCAAAGAAGGCCGCGGTCATCTACGCACGCGGCCTCGACTACGCCCCGACCTCCGCCTGGACCCCCGGCGAATCCTATGACTTCCAGCGCCCCTACATCGAGGCTTGGCTCCGATTCATCGGGGTGACCGAAATTCACTCCGTGGTCGTCGAGCGGACCCTCTTTGGCCCGGGCATCGATCGCGAGAGCCGCGCCAAAGGCCGGCTCGAAGCAGAAAACCTGGCGCGCTATTTCTGAACGCTCCCATTCGAGCTAACCCGATGGGCTGTCGGATTCGCAACGGGTCCTTCGACTCGACGGCGGCTCGGACGCTCGTTCGGAGGTTGCCTCGGCCGCTACAGTACGCACGCGAGCGCGCGCCGCGTGTCGCGCGACCACCGGCCTCGAGCTCGGCGGCGTCGAAGGCGCGTCCGCTGGCGGCGTCCACGGCGGTATGAAACCGCGGATTTCGAGCTGGCTCGCCATACGGGCCGGAAGCCGGATCACCGTTTCTTTAACTTGCGCGTTTTTGGCGGAGACAACGTGAAACTCAATCGTTTCTGGCGGGTCGCCGGAAGCGCTTTTCCAAGGTGCCGAGCTCATGCCAACCCCATATAATAATGCTCGTCGATGAACGACGCTAGTCCCGCACATCCAATTAAGACCAGATCCGTCGTCGCTTCGTCGAAAAATTGCATTTCACTCGAGTCCGCGTACACGACCGCACGAACCTTCTCTCCGCTCGAGATCGGAACGCCAATGAACGAAAAGCGCTTGTCCCGTGTCTTTCTGGCATCCTCGTGCGTCATCCCAAGGTGCTCCACGCAATAAGTGATCCAGTCGTCGTAAGACATGCCGCTCACCCGTTCGAACTTGCGTGGCTCCTTGAGCCTTGCCACCCGGCCAATCAACCCCGACTTGGCGGAGAAGGTGCGTCCGGCCCCGCCGTCCTTGCTTCCGACGTAATCGACACTTTGTTCGAGCTCTTCCTCCCCCTTCGTATTCTTGTAGACGCGATGCACCGTAATGCGCAGCCATCCTTCTTCGGGGTTCTCGCGGCGTTTCTGTTTTGCGATGACTCGATGCAGCACGTGCAAGGGACCCCTTAGATCGCTGGGGGTCTCCTTCTTTTCGTCGATCTTGTCCTTGTAATTGGACTGCGCGAGTTTGAGCAGACCCAGCGCGCTCGCGGACGCGATTTGCACGATGAGCACCGCGATCTGAATCGAGCGACCATGGCCACTCGGTTGTCCCGGGTTATTCGGCTGTCCAAGACCATAGATCTCGTTCACCAGCGCAAAGCCGCCGCTGACGATGGCGAAAAAGAGCGCGGCGAGAGCAGGCCACGTTTCCTTGACGTACCACGGACGCCCTGATGTCGCTGGCAGGCCCACGATGCCCACGGTGCGCGAATCATGTAGCGCGATGGACGCGCTCGTCAACTATGGATCCAATGCTAGTCGCGATTGGAAAGTCCACACTCCTCGTTGATGTGCAATGAACCAACTTCGCGCTTCCGGTAGAGCCAAAGCGCGAAGCCCGCCGCGCGCAGGCGCCGGCGCTCCAAAGCTAAATGAGAATGCGCGTGACGACGGCTTGCAGCCACCACCCGAACTCTTGCCGGCGCTTGTAGCGGGGTAATTGGGACCAGGTCGTGAAGGCCTCGCGCAGCGCTCGTTTTGCGCCGTCGTTGTTCCGGCGTTGGTTGCGGACGAGCGCGAGTTTGAGCCAGCCTTGGACCGACGAGCTGTTGGAGCCCATGTAACGTTCGAGGGCGTCTTCGGCTTCTTCGAAGCGGGATAGCTTCATGAGGACGTCGGAGGCGAGGAGATAAGGCTCGCCGTAGAGGAGGACGGGCGATATGGCGACGGCGGCGACGATGGGCTCGATCGCGCCCTCCGAGTCGCCCGAGCGGTGGCGGGCGAGGGCCGTCAGGTAAAGAAGCTCGGCGTCCTCGGGATCGCGGGCGCGGGCTTCGTCGAGGAGCTTCAGCGCGGCTTTTGGCCGGCGCCGGCGGAGGTAGAGGCGCGCCAGATCGCGGCGCGCGGTGATGTTGGCAGGGTTCACATGAATCTGCGTAGCGAGTGCGCGCATCTTCGAGGCCGTGCGGAGCCAGATCACCGGATCCGGTAAATACCCCCTCAGCAGGTAAACGACGATCACCAGGGCCGCAGCGTACGGATAAGACGTGGCATACGAACACGCAAAGATGGCCAAATAGTAAGCGAGGTAACCCATATTTGGGCAATATCGTAGCCGCAAGGATGGCCGCCTTCGCGGGGATTCGCGCGCAGAAATGATGCGCAGGATGCGCCAAATGGGACATGCGCACACTTGCACACCCCACCTATACTGCGTTTGATCCCGGGCGAGCAGGATGGAAAGAGTGATGACGACATCCAACGAATTCCGAAGAGTGCTTGCGGCGGCGGACGCGCGCGCCATGATGCGGTAGCGTCGAGATTGGACGAAAACGGGAGGACGGTCCCGATGCGCAACTTCGACGAGACGAACATCACCACGGCGGCGCTCGCGCGCATCTCCAACGCGGAGGATGCACGTACACGCGCCATCAGCCAAGCGCTGGTGCGCCATCTGCACGCCTTCATCCGCGAGGTGGAGCCCACGTTCGAGGAATGGGAGGCGGGCGTGGAGTTCCTCACGCGCGTCGGCCACTTTTGCGACGACAAGCGCCAAGAGTTCGTGCTCCTGTCCGACGCATTGGGGGTGTCGATGTTGGTCGACGCCATCAACCATCGCGCCGAGGGCGGGGTCACGGAGTCCACCGTGCTCGGTCCGTATCACGTGAAGGGGGCGCCAGATGTTCCCATCGGCGCGAACATCTCCCCCGGCGCCACCGGTGAGCTGCTGCTGGTCACCGGAACGGTGAAATCGGCGCGCGGCGAGCCGATCGCCGATGCGCTCATCGACGTTTGGCACTCCGACGAGCACGGACTTTACGACGTTCAGCGACCCGAGTTGGCGAATCGATCCACCATGCGCGCGCGCCTTCGCTCCGACTCCCATGGCGCGTTCCGGTTTTGGACGATTCGCCCCGCGCCCTACCGCATCCCGCACGATGGGCCCGTGGGGGAGATGCTCGAGGCGCAAGGACGGCACCCCTGGCGGCCGGCGCACGTCCACTTCATGATCGAGAAGCCGCACTACCGCAAGCTGGTGACCCACGTCTTCATCGACGGCGATCCGTATCTGGAGTCGGACGTGGTGTTCGGGGTGAAAGATAGCTTGATCGCCGAGCTCCAACCTCGCCGCGGCGACCGCGACGACGAACAGCCCGGGGAGGCTCGCCCGGGAGGGCATTGGCACCTGGAGTACGACTTCGTATTGGCCTCCGCGTGAGCGCCCGTAACCAATCAGCGCCCCGCGACGAAGCTCGCGGCGATGCGGCCCAGCTCTTCGCCGGCGTCCTCTTGAATGAAGTGCCCCACCCCCGAAAGGACGCGGTGCGGCTGCCCCGCCGCGCCCGGAATGCGCTTTTGCAGCACCCGCTCCCCGCCCGACGAAAAGGGATCTTGGTCGCCGAAGACGGTGAGGAAAGGG
Source organism: Sorangiineae bacterium MSr11954 (assembly GCA_037157815.1). Classification (NCBI taxonomy): domain Bacteria; kingdom Pseudomonadati; phylum Myxococcota; class Myxococcia; order Myxococcales; family Pendulisporaceae; genus Pendulispora; species Pendulispora albinea. The sequence goes on along the minus strand of CP089984.1, from coordinate 11,661,209 downwards.
CGGCGGAATTGGGCGAGTAAATCCCACGCGCGCCGGTTTGGCTCGCTGGCCGGATCGTTGGGCGTGGTGGGGACCAACATGGGGAACTCGCGCGCGGCGGCTTTGTACGACTCGTCGGGGAACGGCGCGTCGTAGCCGCTTCGTGCGGCGATGCTCAGCGGCAGCGACGAATAGCGTTGAACGATTTCGCCGGCGGAGAAGACGGGGTCCTCCTGCGACGCGCGCTGCCACTCCGCGAACTCGGGCGGCATCGGCCGGTCGCCCGTGGGCAGCGAGGTGTTCGCCGCGATCACGCGCGCGAAGCGCTCCGGGTGCTCGGCCACCAGCCGTAATCCGATGAGGCCACCCCAATCCTGGCAAATCAAGGTGAGCTCGCGCAGATCGAGCGCGGCGATGAACGCGTACGCCCACGCCACGTGGCGCGCGTAGGTGTAGGCGCTGCGCTCGGCGAATTTGTCGGAGCGGCCGAATCCGACCAGATCGGGCGCGATGGCGCGCTGGCCGGCGGCGGTCAAAACGGGGATGATCTTTCGATAGAGAAACGACCACGTCGGCTCGCCGTGGAGCATCAGCACGATGGGTGCGTCGCGCGGCCCTTCGTCGACGTAGTGCATCCGCAGAGGGGTCCCGTCGAGGTCGCGAATATCGACATAGTGTGGTTCGAAGGGATAATCGGTCACGCTCTCGAATCGATGTTCCGGCGTGCGGATGATCGTCATGGTGTACCCTCGGGCTCAGCGCACCACACGCGCTGGCATTCGGCAACGGCATAGTCGCATCGAAAGGTGCGAAACTCGCCCAGCGCGCGCTGATAGAGCTCGTTCGCGCGCTCGCGGGAGGCGTCTCCACGCCTTCGAAGCTGCAGCGCGGCGCGAAAGCGGGTACGTGCAACTTGCACATGAATGGCGCCGCGCTCGTGAAAGGCGATGCTCGCGCGCAGGTGCTCGTCGGCGAGGTCGTGGTCGCCCATCGCCGCGGCCACCTCGGCCCGGACGCGCTCCGCCACCCCGCGCGAAAAGAGCTTTCCGCCCCCGGAGTGCTCCTCGAGCAGCTCGCGCGCGCGGCGCATCGCTTGATCGTGATCGCCGGCGTTGAGCGCGATTTCGGCGTCGCCCGCGCGGTACCAATCGTTGAGCATCAGCCGCCCGCCCATGGTGTCGGCGATGCGCTGGGCCTTGGCGCGGCAGTCCTCCGCCTTTTCGTGTTGGCCCATATGGCTGTACGCCCAACCCATACCGCTCCAGGCCAGACTGAGATGCAATTTGTCGCCGGTCTGCCCGGCAAACTCCAAGGTGTACTCCAGAAATTCGATGACCAGCGGCCAATCGCCGCTGAACAAGCAGGTGGAGCCGGTCATCAAATTTGCAGCCGAGAGGAGGCTGGGCTGCCCGATCTCGCGCGCCCGCGCGCGCACCCGATCCAGCTCGGAGAAGCCGGCCTCGCACAGGCCCTGCGCCACCAAGCTCAAACCGTGGTAGCCGACGGCGCGAAACCACTCGAACGGCTCGCCGAGGCGCTCCAGCGGGCCGATGGCCTGGGCCAGGAGGGGCTCGGCCTCTTTGGCGTTGCCGTCGATGATGAGCGCGGAGCCAATGAGGCACGAGGGGAGCGCGATGAGCTCTTCGTCGCCCAGCTCCATGCCCATGGGCAGCGCTTTTCGGTAATAGCCGAGCGCCTGCGGGGTCTCGCCCCGATAAAAGTGAATGCGCCCGTGAAAGTAATCGAGGCGCGCCAGACGCGCGCGATCCTCTTTGGTCGCGCCGCCGTTCTTTTCGCACTCGGCGAGCAAGGCGCGCGCTTCGGCCACGCGCTTGAAATTCTGCTCGGCCGACTCGGCCACCAAGAGCGTGTAAATCTGCTTGAGGAGCAGGTCGATCCGCCAGCGGCGCGTGTCCGACGTCACCTCCAGCTTTTCGATGGCGCTCATGGCGGCGGCATAGTGCGCGCGCGCCTCGCCATAGGAGCAGAGCCGGGTCGCGTAATCGCCGGCGCGCACGCTGAAGTGGGCCGCGCGAGCGTGCTCGCCCGCCTCGTGGAAGTGGTAGGCGAGCAGCGCGCTCTTGGCGTTGGAGAGCGGGCCCTCGTAAAGGGATTCCATGGCGGAGGCCACCTGGGCGTGCAAGGTCCTCCGGCGCTCGGGCGGGATTCGCGCCAAGATGGCGTCGCGCAGTTTGTCGTGGGCAAACCGGAAATCGTCGCCGCGGCTCTCGAGCACGGCCGCGTTGGCGCAATGCGCGAGCCATCGATCGAGCGCCAGCTCCGGCAAGAGCCGCTGGAGCACGACCCGATCGAGATCGCGACCGAGGACGGCCGCGAGCTCCAGGGGCCCGCGCTCTTCGGCGGGGACGCGGTCCACCCGGCGCAGGGCGATGCGCTCGATGCCGCCGGTGAGCAATCCCTCCGGCAACGCGAACTCGCCGATTCGATCGAGCCGGCCCGCCTGTTCGGCCAGCGCGCGGAGCACCTCGATCAAGAAGAAGACATTTCCCTCGGTCTCACGGCAAAGGTAATCGACGACCTCGGAGGAGCCGCCGCCTGCCCCCAGCATCGACACGGCCAGCTTGGCGACGTTGGTTCGTTCCAAGCGCCGGAGCCTCAGGGTGGAGGTCGCGGCCAGGGTCTGCGCCAGCTCGGGCGCCTCTTCGTCGCGGTAGGTGCCGACCAAAAGGAGCGGCAGCGAGCGCGCCTCCTCGGCCAGGTGCGCGAGCAGCGCCACGCTCTCGGCGTTGGCCCACTGCAGATCCTCGAGCAGGACCACGGTCACCTGCGGCTGCCGGCGAAAGAGCGCGTCGATGGCCGCCCAGAGGCGCGTTTGCATCGCCGAGGGGTGCATGGCGCCCACGGAGGGCAGCGCGCGGCCCAAGAGCTCCGGAAGATCGGGGACCAGCTCGCGAAGAACCGCCGCGTCGTCGTCGGGCAAAGGTGCCCGCACGGCCAGGGTGCGCAGCACCGGGATCCAGAGCGCATACGAGGTGTCGCCGGCGACCGCGGCTTGCCCCATCACCACGCAGGCGTTGGAGACCAGCGCGCGCGTTCGCAGCTCGGCCGTGAGCCGCGATTTGCCAATACCGCTTTCGCCCCCGATGAGCCACCCCGCGCCTTGCCCCTGGCTGGCCGCGTCGAAGGCGGACATGAGCGTTCCGAGCTCGCAATCGCGCCCCACGAACGACGATGCCTGCAAGAAGCTCTCGCGCGTGGCCACCGTCTCGATGTCCAGCGGCACGCCGAGCTTGTCGTTGAGATCGCGCAGGACCTCGAACGCGCTCTCATACCGCTCTTCGGGTTTGCGCGCGAGGAGCTTGGCCACGATGGCCCCCGTGGCCCCTGGGAGCTCCACCTCGGGCGCCGTGAGCCAATCGAGACCCGGGCGGCGCGAACCTGCCAGAGGACGGCCAAAGAGCACTTCGTGGGCAATCACCCCGAACGAATAAAGGTCCGAGGCGACGCTGGGGGGCGAACCAAACCAGATTTCGGGCGCGATGTATTGCGGTGTACCCGCGAGCTCGCTGGCATTCCCGGCCATCGTCGCCAGGCCGAAGTCCGCCAGGCGCACGACCCCGCGAAGGCAAAGCACGTTCGATGGCTTGAGATCCCGGTGAACGATGCCGCACCGATGCACATAGAGCAGGGCGCGAAGGAGCTGCGCGAGGAGCGCGAGCTTGGCCTCCAGCGAGGTATCGTACTGCTCTTGCGCCTCCTGGGTGATGAAGCGCGGATCGTCCAGGAGCTCCATGGTGAAGTAGGGACCCGCGAGCTCGTCGAACCCGTAGTCGAGCACCCGAATGACATTGGGATGATGCAAGGACGAGAGGGTTTGGAACTCGCGGGCCAGCGCGAGGAGCCCGTTCGCCGACTGCACGCTGGAGTCCGAGGGCTGCCCTTCCCCGAGCAGCTTGAGGGCTACCGCACGGCCGTTCAGACGGTCCGTGGCACGGAAAACGTTGCCCATACCGCCACGCCCGAGTTGCTCGTGCGTCACATACGTGCGACCGACGATGCGCTCGGGCCACCGCCCACCCGAATGCACGATGTCGGTATTTATCGAGTAGTCCCGCCTTTTCGGTTCGGCACGCTCGATCGGCATGGTGTCACTCAAAAGACTGTCGGCGCCGGGCGCGGGACTGGGGTGACGCATCGTTCACGCTTCGTTCATGCTGCGCACGTTTCGTTGGGAGCTTCTGATGAGGTTATCGTATCGTGGTTACGGTGCACGCGCTTCGTTCGATTTTCCAACTCATCCTCGACCCGATCGATGTCCGGCTCGATGGCGACCGCGCTTGGGATATCCGCGTTCACGACCCTCGCCTCTTTTGGCGCGTGGCGCTCCATGGCTCGATCGGCCTTGGCGAAGGATACCTCGACGGCTGGTGGAGTTGTAGAGACATCGAGGAACTCGCATGCCGTCTCGGCTCGGCTCGTCTCGAACGCCTCGGGGAGTGGCTGCCGGCCGACATCGCGCGAAACTTGGGCGCGCGCATCTGGAACCAGCAGTCGCGCCCTCGTTCCCGCCGCGTGGCGCGCGAACACTACGACATGGGCAACGACTTGTTCGGTGCATTCCTCGGTCGTTACCGGAACTACAGCTGCGGCTATTTCCACGGGACCGACGATCTGGACGAGGCGCAGCGCCTCAAGATGGACCTCATTTGCCAGAAGCTCGATCTTCGGCGCGGCGACCATCTGCTCGACGTGGGGGGCGGCTGGGGGGAGCTGGCGCGGCACGCGGCGGCCGAGTACGGGGCGCGCGTCACCAGCATCAACATATCCGAAGAGCAAATGCGATTTGCGCGGCAGCACTGCAAAGGGCTGAATGTCGAAATCGTGCGCTGCGATTACCGCGACGTGGCGGGCCAATTCGACAAGATCGCCGCCATTGCCATGTTCACGCACATCGGCTCGCGCAATTATCGAACCTTCATGCGCGCGCTCCACCGCGTGCTGCGGCCGGGCGGTATTTTTCTCGTCGAGGGCGTGTGGGGGAACGTCTCGGTGAACCGCATCGACGCGTGGGTGGACAAATACGTGTTTCCCGGCGCCACCATCCCCTCGGGCGCCCAGACCTTTCGCGCCTTCGAAGGCCTCTTCGTGGCGGAGGACGTCCACAACTTCGGCCCCCACTACGTCGAGACGCTCCGCGCCTGGAACGCCCGCTTCGAGCGCGCCTGGCCCGAGCTCCGCGCGCGCTACGACGAGCGCGTGCACCGTATATTCAGCTATTTCTTCCAGATGATCGCCGGCTTCTTCCGCGCCCGCGCGCTCCAGCATTGGCATTTGGTGCTCACCCCGACCGGCGCGCACCAGCCCAAAAGCTGCCGTACGAGCGACGCCGCGAACGCGCGCGCGAGGGTCGCGCCGCGGGGCGAGCTAGACCCAACCCCGCGCGCGCCCGCGTTGGGCGAGCAGGTCGGCAAAGCGCGCGAGCGGAAAGCGTGTGGCGGCGTCGCGACGGTAGACGGCGGACCACTTCTCTTTGATCCCGGCGCGGGTCAGCCTTCGGGCGACGATTTCACCGCGGGCGAGGCTCGGGGCGACGGCCCAGCGCGATAAGAGGCCCACGCCGAGGCCCGCTTTCACCAGCTCGACGATGGCATCGGTGAGCGGCACGATGGCGGTGCGGGGCATGGCGGCCCGTTCGCTCGCCAGGAGCTCCCGGAGGCGCTCGACGTCGGCCCTCGGCGCGTCGTGGGCAAAGAGCTTTTCGCGTCCGAGCTCGCTCATGGTGAGGTACGGGCGCGCGGTGAGGGGATGATCGGGCGCGAGGATGACCGTCCATTCGTCGGTGAAGAGCGGTTTGACGACCAGATCGCGGTCGCGAACCGGTGAGCTCGCGAGGGCGAGCTCCAGATCGCCGCCGAGGAGCGCGGGGATGGGCTCGCGCGTCGCCTCCATCACGATGCGGACATCGACGTGGGGATGCTCCGACGCGAGCACCTCGAGGACCGGCGGGAGCCAGTGGTAGGCGGTGAAGCACTCCACGGCCAACCGAAACGTCTCGGGTTTGCGCGCGCCGGCGTGGTGCAGCTCCCGCTCGACCCGCGCGAGATCGGTGAGCATGGTGCGCGCCGCGTCCAAGAGCCGCGCCCCGGCCGGGGTGAGCTTCAATTGCCGGCGGACGCGCGTGAAGAGCTCCACGCCGAGCTTTCCCTCGAGCTCGGCGAGCTGATGGCTCACGGCCGACTGGGTCAAGTGAAGGCGCGCCGCCGCGCGCGTGGGCCCGCCCTCTTCGGCGATGGCGCGCACCAGGCGCAGGTGGCGGATCTCGAGCATCGATGACATGAACGGGCCTCATGAAGTCATGTGAAATATGCGTTTCTCACATGATGCCGGAAGCCTCACAGTCGTACCATGTCCAACACGACGTTTCGTTCCCATCGCGAGCAGACCTTCAAGACGTTCAGCCCCGGCGTGCACGTTTGCGTGCTCCGCCGGCACGGCGCGGCCTCCGGGGAAGAGCGCACCATCGAGGCCGGCATGACCTTGCTCTTCCGCATGGATGAGGGCGCGCGGGCCCCGCACCACGAGCACCCCGGCGGCGAGGAGACGTACCTCGTCTCGGGCAAGCTGCGGGTCGGCGAGCGCGTCCTCCTCCCTGGCGATTACCTCTGGACGGCGCCCGGCGAGGCGCACGACGCGCTCGCGGAGGAGGACAGCGTGTTCTTCGTGGTGCTGCCGGACGGCCTCCGGTTCACGGGCGCGTAGCCCGATCCGCCGTCGAGGCGGCGGAGGGCAGTGGCCACGCCTCCCACCCTGCGGGCCAGATGACGCGATCGTAGGCGAAGTGCAGCTCGTCCTCCGCGGGCCACGGCGCGTCGAGCGATTCTTCCACCAGCTTGAACGAGCCGTGGTCGAAGGGTTTCCCGAGCGCGATCAACCGCGGCACGATGCGCTCGCGCAGCCCGCGGCCCTGGAGCTCGCGCGCGCGGTAATGGCAATACGGATTGTTCCCGCGCTTTCCGAGGACGACGGTCGATGTCTGGCTGCACCCCGCGCGGCAGCTTCGCGCGTGCGGGCACGCCGCGCAATATCCCCACATATGCGACGTGCCCTCGTCGGTGCCTGCGGCCATGTTGAAGGTCAGCTCGCGCGACTCCAGGATTTCGCTCAAGCTCTTTTCGCGGACATTGCCGCCGATGAACTCGGAGGGCAGGGTCGGGCAGCCCTTGATCGAGCCGTCCGCGTGAATACCGAGCACGGCGAGCCCCGCCATGCAACCGGCCCACGGGCGGCCGCCGTTGGCCTTGAAGATCATGGAGTCGTAGGGGCCGAAATAACCCATGTTGTTCCCGGGGACGAGGTTCACCTGCTCCTCGTCGGCCGCCCGCAGGCCGATGCGGGCCAAGACCCGGTAGAGATCGTCGAGCTCCCCCGGTTGGACGAGGAGGGACGCGCGATCGGCGGCGTTGCCCATGGGGGTGGTGAGCTGGATTTGCCAGCCCCACACCCCCGCGTCGCGGAGCCGTTCGTAGAGCGCGGGGAGCTCCGGCGCGGACAAGCGATTGATTTGCGTGTTGGCGTGGATCTCCAAACCGGCGGCCTCGAGGTGTCCCAGGGTCTCGAAGCAGAATCGAAACGAGCCTTGGCGGCCGCGGATGCGATCGTGGGTGGCCTCGAGGCCGTCCACCGACACGGAGACGCTGCGAATGCCGGCGTCTTTCATGCGGCGGGCGGTCTCGCGCGAAATCCCATATCCGCCGGTGACCATCGAACAATGCATTCCATGCTCGCCGATGGCGCGCGCGATCGTGAGCCAATCGGCGCGGAGGAAGGCCTCTCCTCCCTCGATGCTCACCTCGGTGATCCCGGCCTCGGCGAGCTGCCGGACCAGATCGAGGGCCTCCTCCGTGGACAGCTCGTTCTCGCGCCGCTCACCGGCGCGCGAGCCGCAGTGGCCGCACGCCAGGTTGCATTTGAGGGTGAGCTCCCAGACCGCATAGGCTTGCCGCCGGTTCGGTGCGGTATCCATGGCCGTTTACCAGGGCCACCAACGCGGCTTCTTCCCTCCCCGAGGCTTGCCCCCCGGCCTGCGGCCCGGCAGGGGGACCCCGTACATCGGGATGAAGGGCGCGGCGCCGCCTTGAACCGATTCGAGCGAGCCGGGATCGAGCTCCTTGCCCTTGTTCGACTCCTCGGCGGCGATGGCGTTCTGCTTCTCGATCACGTCCGTGCGCGGTAGCTTCTTCATGGGATTCCTTCCTTTCGCCAGGAGGGAAGAGCACCTTGCGTGCCGCCGGCACCAACGTTGGTTCGCGCGCAAAAAGAGGGGAAACGAAGCGCGGAGCGCCTAAAATCCGTACCCCGAAGAGGACATGTGGAGCCTGCAGTAGACGATCACCATCATGTCGAGGTGTCGTCGCATTTGTCGCTGTACGCTTTTTCCCGGGGGAGCGCCTCGCCGCAGCGGGTGGCGCACACGGTGGATTGCCCGGGTTTGGCCGTGCAGGCGCTGGTGCAGCTCTGGAGAAAGCTCTTTCGGAACTCGCGGCAGAAGCTCTCGTTGTAGCTCTTTCGAAGGCTCTTGCAGCCGGGCACCGTGCACCCGATGGACGCAAGGAGAAGGCACCACGAGAGCCCCTGAGCGATTCGTGCCATGCGCCGAAATATAGACGCGACGATTCGCACCGCACGGCATTTCGAAGCGGCTATTGCAAGTAGCTGGCATCGTGGGTCACCGAGGGGCGGTCCGCATCGATGTATGGACTACATCGTTTGGAATCCGCCTTTGGTGCATTTAGCCTTTTGCCTTTATGAGCTGCTCGGCCTGTGCGGCCCGCTGCCGGTAGAGTTGCGCTTTGCTGCGATCGCCGAGCTGCTCGTAGACGCGGGCGAGGCGCTCGCACGCGTCTTTGATGTCCACATTACGTTTCATTTTTTCGGCGAGCGCGAGCGCTTCTTGGTAGTGGCGTACGGCAGAGTCTCTCTGATTGTCGCGCTCGTCGACTTTGCCCAAGAACATGTGCGCGTCCAGGGCACCGCTGTCGGAGTGTTGCTCGCGGGCGATCTCGAGCGCGTCGGTCAGATAGATGCGCGCCCGACCCGACTCGCCTTTTTGCAGCTCCAGATCGCCAATGGCGATGTAGGCGTGCGGTACGTTGCGCGTAAGGCCCCCGCGGATGCGCAAGAACGCGCAGCGGCGCTCGTAGCGCAGGGCTTCGTCGAGGTTCCCTTCCTCGGCGAAGAAGAAGCCGAGGTGCCGGATCGGGTACGAGAGCGCGATCGGATCGTCGGCGCGCTCGGCGAGGGCCGCGGAGCGCTGGTAGTGGGCGCGCGCTTCGTTCTTTTTGCCCTCTTGTTCGTACGTGAGCCCAATTTGAAAGAGGTTCATCGCCTGACCGGAGAGATCGCCCACGGCCTCGTAGTGCGCCAGCGCCTCTTGAAATCCGCGGCGGGAGGGGTCGTAGCTTCCACCGTTGAAGAGGACGCCCGCGTAATCGTACCAAGCCGCGGCGTCGATGCTCGCGGCCAGCGCTTGCCGGTTGCCGCTGCGCCGGGCGGTGGCGAGGGCCTCGTCGAGGGTCTTTCGCGCCTCCTTTGGATCCATGGTGCCGTAGAACGCGCGGTCGGCGACCAGGGACGCGACCCCCGCGTGGACCTCGGCCAGAGCGGCGCCATCTCCGCTCGCTCGAACGCGCTCGAGGGCCGCGCGCAACGTTCGCTCGGCGGCGTCGAACTCACCGCGCCGGCGCTGCGTGCGCGCGAGCTCGCCCGCCGCCTTGGCGAGGACCATGGACGAATCGTGCGAGGGGGCGCCGGCCGTGGATGAATGGCGCGATTCGCCCGATTCGGGCCATGCTCCACCGGATGCGGACGGTGCACATGCTGCGAGGATGCATGGAAGAGCGAGAAAACAGGCCGAACGCGCAAAGATGGACATGGGAGCAGAATGCCCGCATTCATTGCAATGAGCTATCTGAATTTTGAATGAATGAACGAAGTCCGGTGTGCGCGCTCAGCCCGAGGCGGCCCCCGCCCACGGCGAAACGACATAGGCCGCGCCGCGGTTGATCCCGGTGCGCGCCTCGCGCACGACCGCGTTGGCGCAGGCAAAGTAGTTCGGGAATACGGCGTTTTGCTCGGTGCGGACTTCGTAATGGCGCGCGAGCGCTTCCATGGCGTCTCGGGGGAGGCGCGTGTCGGCCACGACCCAAGGCTCGCCGCTGACGTCGATGCGCGGGTGGTGCACGGCTTCGTCGAGGGTCATGCCGCGGTCGAGCAAAAAGACGAGCAGCTGCATCACCGCGGGGAAGATCCTGCGTCCGCCCGATGCGCCCAGCGCGAGGGTGGTGCCGTTGCCCGCGCGCGCCACCACCGGGCACATGTTCGATAGCGGGGTGCGGCCGGGGCCCATCGAGTTTGGCCTGCCCGGCACGGGGTCGAACCACATGAGGGCGTTGTTCATGAGGATGCCGGTCTCGGGCAAGGTGGCCCGCGAGCCAAAGGCCTGCAAGAGGGTCTGCGTCAAGGAGACGGCGTGGCCATCGCGATCGATGACGCTGATTTGCGTGGTGCAGGTGGGCTCCGCCACGTCGGGCGAGGGGCCGGTGTTGGCGAGGCGCGCCTCGTAGGTGCGAAGGAGCGATTCGGCGAGGGCGGGGAACAAGATGGCGTTGGAGCGAAGATCGTCGGGGCGCGGGGTGAGCGCGGCGAAGCGGCCCAGCGCCTCGAGGAGGGAGGGGCCCGCGGTCAGGCCCGGGACGGCGTAGATGGTGGCGTCGCGGTAGCGCGCGCCGTCGAGCGCCTGGATCGCGGGCTGGTAGCGCTGGAGATCGTCCAGGGTCAGGCGCGAGCCCAGCGACTTCGCGTCGGCGGCGATGGCGGCGGCGAGATCGCCGCGGTAGAAGTCGTCGCCGCCGGCTTCGGCGATCTGGCGCAAGGTGCGCGCGAGGCGCGTTGGCCTTAGGCGCATCTCGGGATCGTCGTCGGTGGTCGGGACCGCGCCGTTGGGAAGATAGACGTGGGCCGTGTGCTCGTAGCGGGCGATCCCCCGGAGCGCGGTGGCGATGCGAAAGGTCCAATACCAATCCACGGGCAGGCCCTCTTCCGCGCATTGCGCGGCGGGCGTGATCAATCGCGCCCAGGGCGTGCGGCCGAATCGGCGGTGCGCGAGCCATGTGCCGGCTACCAGACCGGGGACGCCGAAGGAGTACGGGCCCTCCATGTTGCGGTTGTCGAGCACCCCGGGCCACGAAAAGATGCTGGGGCCGGGCGCGCCCGTGAGCGGGTAGTCGGCCGGGTCCAGCTGCAACGGGGTTCGTGCGCTGAAGTCGATGCCGTAGGGCTCCTGCCCCGCCAGCGCGACCACCATGTGCCCGATGCCGCCGATGCCGCTCTGCCATGGCTCGAGCACACCCATGGCGAAGCTCGCCGCGATGGCCGCGTCGACGGCATTTCCGCCCTCGGCCAGCACCTGGGCGCCGATCTCGGAGGCGCGATGGTGCTGGGTGACGACGATCCCCTGCTCGGACGCGATGGGCGGCTTGCGCACCTCCCATGTTTCGATGTTCCTCACCGCGCCAATTTACCTACACGGGGCCATCCGCGCGACCGGCAATTTCCGAGCGCGATCTCGCCGTTCCCGCGCGCCGCGGCTCGCTCGAGCGCCGCCACGCGGAAGGCGCCGCCACCTGCACGCGTCGCCCCCTGCACGCGCGCCACCACCTGCACGCCCCGCAACACGGCGCAACAGGGGTGCAACAGGTGCGCTCGTGGTTCCGGTGGATTTCGAGCCCGTCGCGCGGGATGAATCGCAGCTTTTTTCCGTGATCCGGAGGGTGGCGTGGGTTGGCGCGGCGGCTGCAAAGGGCCCAGGCGACGGCGCGAGACGCGCATCTTCATCGCTACATCGGTTTTGGCTCATTACGAATGACGGGGATATCCATGTTGGGAAAGTATCGATTCATGTTGTTGTCGCTGGCCGCCGGAAGCGCGGCGCTCGCCCTCCCGGGCACGGCCAACGCGCTGACGGCCGGCGGTGGGGCCATGACGAGTTGGTCCGGCTGCGAATGCAACGCGGGATCGCTCACGTACACGGACGATCAGATCTCGCTGTGGCTGAGTGAAATGCAGGATCTGGGGGCCACCAAGAAGTTCTTCTTCGTCAACGACTCGTGGGCGAGCGACTTGATCGAGGACAAGCTCGAAGGCGGCGACGATCGCAGCTACGGCGACAAGGTGGACTTCTACGCCCACTCGAGCCACGGCAACGCGCCGACGGACGGGAACGGCCGCCAGACGTTCACCACCCCCATGTGCCAGGGCGGGCTCGCCAAGAGCTGCAGCTTCGACGCGAACCAGTCGCGCATGGGCGAGGCCGCCGGCTCCGGGCAGAGCACCTACGCGTCCCCGTACCCCGGCAACGCGCGCTGGTGGCTCTTCTTCACGTGCTTCAGCGTGCACGACAAGCCGAACGAGCAATGGTCGCAGACCTTGGCGCGCGGCGGCGACGCCGTCCTCGGCTACCGCGGTACGTCGGCCGACGCGTGGACCACCGACGAGGTCGGCCGCGATCTGGCCGACGCGCTGTTCGACGACGGCGACACCTTGAAGGGCGGCTGGTTCTGGGCCGCCGAGGACTGGGCCATCAACGACGTGGCCTCCATCGTCGCCTCCGGCAACACCCGCGACAACGCCATCTGGCGCCGCGATCACCTGCGCGCGAGCTCCGCCCGCCGCACCTCCAGCAGCAACCATACGTGGTTCGCGTGGGCCTGGCACGAGGGCTGATCCGAGCGCGCGGCGAAACGAAAAATCCAATCACTAAATTCGATATCGAGGAATTCAGCACATCATGAAGGCAAACAAAGTTTATTTCGTATTGGCAAGCATCCTCGGCCTCGCGTGCGGCCCGCTGACGACGTCGGGCTGCGCGGTCGACGAGCCCGCGGAGACCGCGCCCGAGCAGTCCGCGCGGGGAGCGAGCGCCCTCGAGCCGACCGTGAAGGGCGTCTCCGAGCTCCGCGCCCGCGCGGGTCGAAACGGCCTCCTTCGCGACGAGCCGGCGACCGTCAACTTCGACCGCGTTCGCGCCGCCTTCGAGCAGAAGCAAACCTTCGCGGGCAAGCTCGGCATCTACGAGCTCGCGCCCGTCGCCGACTCGACGGTGACGTTGCGGACGCGCGCCGCGGAGCTGGGGATCAACGGCGAGATCGTGAAGAAGTTGAACCACGCGGCCATCTCGGACGGCGTGAACGAGCTGCGCATCGGCGATCGAAGCGGCGCCGAGATCTTTCTGCTGACGAACCTCTTTCACCAGGGCGAGGGCACTTACGAGACCAAGAGCGACGAGGACTACGTGGCCCTGGCCACCCGCCGCGCCGAGGTGGTGGGCAAGTCGCTTCCGCTGGCGTCGCTCTATCCCTACAAGGTTCGCCGCTACAAGAACGCGGTGGCCGAGAATGAGGGCCAGCCGGACATCACGACATACCAGATCGCGGTGGCGTTCAATCAGAGCATCGACGATCTGCCGCTCATCGGCTCGGGCGGAAAGCTCGTGATTCATATGGCCACGGACGGGACGCCCGTCGGGCACGAGAGCGTCGTCCGGAGCGTCCAGAAGACGGTGAAAGAGCTCGACGGCTCGGCCCTCTCCGATCCGCGCGATGCGCAGGCGGAGGTCGAGGCGCGGCTCGCGCGGCGCGGGGTCGATCCGCGTCAATACCGCGTCGTTCGCTCGGAGTTCGGTTATTATCGGCTCGGCCGCGACAATACGCAAAACGTCGTCGCGCCGCATTATGGGTTCTTTTACGAGCCGGTGGACGGGGTCTCCAAGAAGGTGATCGAGTTCGTCCCGGCGCTGAAAGACTCGTCGCTGCGCGGCATCGCGGAGCGCGACGTGTCCGAAAACGATGCGCGCAAGGCCGCGCACCGCACGGCGCCCGACGCGCGACGTTGACGAGACGTCGGGCCGCGCGACGTCGAGGCACGCGATACCGAGGCACGCGATACCGAGGCACGCGATACCGAGGTACGCGACGCTGAGACGTGCGACGTCGAGGCGCGCGAGGTCGAGGCACGCGACACCGAGGCGCGCGACGTTGACGAAGGCAAGAAACGTTGGGCGAGTCATGGCCGCAAATGCGCGCGAAGAGGAGCTTTGCGGCCTCGTTGTCACCCTGACATGTTGTTCGATGGCAAACGAAGTGGTCTGCTCGCACGATGGAGGTCCCTATGTCGCACGCGCGGATTCCGATTCTCTTTGCCATGTCCCTCGTGGCCTCGGCCTGCGGCGCTGCACCGCCGTCGTCCGGTGAGCCGCCCCTCAGCGGGGCCGAGTCCACGGATGCCACCAGCCAAGCCGCCACGGGCAAACGTCAGCTCAAGGTGGCGCTGTTTCCTTATCTCCCGGCCGACGTCGACGGAAAAGCCGGTTTGGCGCGGTTGCGCGATATGTTGGAGGCGAAGTTCGAAGAGCAGAATCCTCGAATCGATTTGAAGCTCGCCGACTTCGATCCCGACGCGCCCGAGTTCTACGACAAAGCCGGTTTGGCCGGCTGGCTGCGCAATGGGACGTACGACGTCATCGAGATCGATACGCTCATGTTGGGCGAGGTGGCGAGCGAGCTCGCGGAGTGGAGCTCGCCCGCGCGGTTCGACTGGCACCCGGCGGGCCGGGAGGCCATCACGTACCGCGGGCGCACGTATGGTGTGCCGCACCTTCTATGCGGCCACTTCGTCTACACGCGCGATCCCAACGTGGTAAAAGCGCGGAACGTAATGGACTTCGCGGACCGGCTGAAGGCCATGCCGAAGCCGGCGGCCAAGCTGGGGGCGCGCTTCCGCGGGTCGTTCAACCTTCCGTCGTTCTTCTTGGATGCGTACGAAGACGGGCATCCGGGGGCTTCGCTCGATGGCTTGATCGCGCGGCCCGAGTTCCCCGATCAACAACTGGTGAACGGGCTGGGGGCGCTCGTTCGCACCTGTGCGGTGGGGGGCACGAACCCGTGCTTGGACGACTCGTATCCCGACGCCACCGTGGCCATGGATGATTTTGCGATCGAGAGAACCGGCGCGTACATCGGCTACTCCGAGTCGCTGCATCGTATCTTGATGAAGCGCAAAGACACGGCGCCCATCTATGTGGCCTCCGCCCCGATGGGTGCCGGCTCCTATCCGCTCTTGTTCACCGACGCGCTGGTGCGCCGCAAAGCCTGCAATGGCGCGTGCGCACGGGATGCGCAAACCTTCGCGGACTTCCTCGATGCACCGGCGACCATGGAGTTGCTGATGATGGGCGACGATCTCGAGTCGGGCGTCGCTCGGTATTTGCTGCCGGCGACCAAGAGCGCGTTCAAGGCTCCGCGGGTCGCAGCGAATGCCACGTACCGTGAGCTCGAACGCGCGATTCGCGTGGGGGAGCCGTTGCCCAACCACGACTTTTACGATCACGTGGTGGATGGAACGCGCTCCAAGGCGATGCTCGAGGCGCTGAAGAAGGTGCAGTAGGGGCGCGCGGCGCGCGGAGCTGGGGCGATTAGACCTTCAGCTCCGCGGGGGGGATGCGCAGCTCGAGCGCCTCGGGCCAGGCCAACTACGCGGCCGCCAACGCCTACCTCGATGCGCTCCCCCGCGAGGATCACGGCGCCAGGGATTGCTGGATTTGGCGGTCCGCGAGCTTCTTTGCGGCTTCGGCCAGCGCCCTTTCCTTGGCGGTGAGCTCCTTGTCGTCGTTGCCCTTGTCGCGTTTTCCGCTCGACGGCTTGTCGTCACCGCCGCCGGCTGACGCCTTTTGCGGCTTCTCCGCCTTTTCGGCCGGGGCGGGTTTGTCCGGCCGGAGCGCGGGCTTTTCGCTCTTTCGCTCGGCCTTGACGTTCGCCTTCTTCATCGACGCGGTGCCCGTCGCCTCGGGCTTCGCAGCCTCCGCCTTGACCGTCGCGGGCGGAGCCGGCGCGGCCGTCTTCGCGGGCGCGGCCGACAGCGGCTTGACGCTCACCGGCAGCGATGTCGCCGGGGTCGACGCCGGCCAAGCCGCCGCACCCGCCGACGCAGACGCCGCACCCGCCGACGCAGACGCCGCACCCGCCGACGCCGCGCCCGCCGACGGCAACTGCGGAAGTGCCGACCCGGGCGCCGGCGCAGCCGACGATTCACCCGTCGCCGGCGCCGAAACCGCGGTCCCCGCCCCCGATCCCGAAGCGGAAGGCCCCGCCACACTCCCCGACGCCAACGCCGACGGCGCTTGAAGAGCCACCGCCTCCGGCGCCTTCGGAAGGCTCTGCGCACCCAGCATCTCCCTCGGCGCGTGCACCAGCTCCTCGAGCGTCTCGAGCAGCTCGCGCGCGGTCGGCTCACCGCCATGCGCGAAGAACGCAATCACCAGCCCGCCGACGAGCACCCCCAAGACCACCGACATCGCGAGCCGCAAGGCCCACGAACGACGAGGGGGCTCCGCCACCAAGTGCATCGCGCGAACTTTGCCCGATACATCGGGGCGCGCGATCGCAGGTGCGAGCGGACGGCGGCTCGACACCCGCAGCGGCCCCACGACCTTGGGGATCACGGGGGGCGGCGGCGACGAAGCGATCGCCTGCGGTGGTGTGGCGGTGTAGATGCGCCGGGGCGACGCGATCACGCCTGATGAGCCCAGATCGGGCCGCACACAGGTGCGTTCATCGCGCTCGCTGTCATCGTGGAGAACGGGGATGTCCGAGCCTTTCACGCGCGGAAACGCGGCCGACCTATCCACGTGCATGGCGTCGTGATCCGTGGCCCCGACAGACTGTGGAGCCATCGCCGATTCGATCGAACGCCGCGGCACGGTGACCGCTTCGTCCTCGTTCCATCCACCATCGGGATTCCCAGGGGTCGCCTGAAAAAATAAGGCGGAATCCTGCGATACGATTGGAAAGGCAGAGCGTACCTCTCCATGTTGTCGGGCCTCACCCGCTCGGGGAGGCGTTCGAGCGGCAGGCAGCTTGCGCCCGCGTCGCCCGTTCGAGTCACCTGCACTGCTCTCGCGCAACGAAACCACGCGTGGCAGTCTGCAGCGATTGCGCCAAAATGCCCCAGCCGGGAGGTTTAGCTCGATTCCATGGACATTATAACGTCCTGGGTCTCGCAACCGGTCGCGAGTCTCGCGCGCGGCGAGCGAGCAAAACGCCGGATCTGGGGGTCCGATGATCCATTAGCGCGTACGTCCTACCTCGGCCCCCTCGCCGGGCGATCGCGGGGAAGAGTGCTAGGCTGAACCCCCCGAACATGCCTGACGGACAAGCGCCTACATCGATTCCAGTCCCGCGTCATCTTCACTCGGTTCGTTATGAGATTCGAGGACCGCTCGCGGCCCGAGCGCTCGAGATGGAGCGCCAAGGGGCCGAGGTCATCAAGCTCAACATCGGCAACCCCGCCGCGTTCGGCTTCCGCACGCCCGAGAGCATGCGCCTGGCCATCGCCGAGCACCTCGGGGAGGCCGAGGGCTACGTTCATCAGAAGGGGATCCTCCCTGCGCGCGAGGCCGTCGTGGCCGAAACGCAGTCGCGCGGGGTGCGCGGGGTCACGGTCGACGACGTGGTGCTCGGCAACGGCGTGTCCGAGTTGATCCTCATGTGCCTCGAAGCGCTGCTCGAGCCGGGCGACGAAGTGCTCGTCCCCTCCCCCGATTACCCCCTGTGGACCGCCGCCGTCGCGCTCACGGGCGCGCGCGCCGTTCATTATCCATGTCGCTCCGCCAACGGATTTTGCCCCGATCCCCAGGAGCTCGAGCGCCTCATCACCCCGCGCACCAAAGCGCTGGTGCTCATCAACCCGAACAACCCCACGGGCGCCGTGTACCCGGCCGCCATCGTGGAAGCGCTGGTGCGGCTGGTGGAGACGCGCGGCCTCGTCTTGTTCTCGGACGAGATCTACGATCGCATCCTCTACGATTGCGCCCAGCACACCTCGGTCGCAGCGCTGTGCCACGACACGCTGTGCGCCACCTTCGGAGGGCTCTCCAAGGTGTACCGCGCGTGCGGCTACCGCGTCGGATGGGTGAGCTTCAGCGGGCGAAAATCCCACGCGAAGGAGTACCTCCAGGCCGTCGATCTGCTCGCGTCCCTCCGTCTCTGCAGCAACGTGCCCGGACAGTGGGCGGTGCAGACGGCCCTCCGCGGGCACCAGACCATCTACGATCTCACGGCCCCCACCGGCCGCCTCGGTCGCCAGCGCGCCGCCGCGCTCGAGGGCATCGCCCGCTCCAAGTACCTCGACGTGGTGGCCCCCACCGGTGCGATCTATGGCTTCGTTCGCGCCAACCGCGAGCTGCTCCCCGGCTTCGACGATGAAACCTTCGCCATGGCGCTGCTCGAGGAGCAGAAGGTCCTGGTGGTGCCGGGCTCCGGCTTCAACGTGGACTACAAAGACCACTTCCGCATCACGCTCCTCCCGGACGAGGGCACGATGCGCGAGGTTTTCACGCGGATCGAGGCCCTCCTCGACACGTGGTCGACCGCGGCGGTGGCCAAGTAGCGCGCGCTCTGCTATCCCATGGTCATGCACATGTTTGCCGTCGTCTCGCGCTATTGGTGGCTCCCCTAACAGGGCGGCCCGTCGCGAACGATCGCATCTTCCAACAGGCCGTCTCGAGTTCGAGGCGGCCTTCGTTGTTTTCGAGTGCACGCCAAAGACCCCGAGACCGCCCCAACCCGGAGCAGGTCTCATGCATCACGACGAATATCGAACCAAAGGCGGAATCACCGTTCACCGTGAGGTGGAGGAGCTCATTTACCCAGGTGGATCGGGCGGGGCCGGCGGGTCGACCGACATTCAATCGCTGGCCGCGAAGCTCGACACGCGCCGCGGGGTGCTCCTTTCGTCGAGCTTCGAGTTCCCCGGGCGCTACACGCGGTGGGACACCGGGTTCGCCGATCCGCCGCTCGCCATCACCGCGCGCGGCCGCAGCTTCGAGATCGAAGCCCTGAACGCCCGCGGCGCGGTGCTCCTGCCCTCCATCGCCGTAGCCCTCTACGAGCAGGACGCCTGTGCCTCCTTGCGCCCCAGCCCCATGTGCATCGAGGGCGAAGTCAACGCCCCCGCCGAGCCCTTCCCCGAGGAGCAACGCAGCCGCCAACCCACGGTCTTCTCCGCGCTCCGCGCCGTGACGGACCTCTTTCACTCGGACGACGATCACCTGCTCGGCCTCTACGGCGCCTTCGGCTACGACCTCGTCTTCCAGTTCGAGCCGATGCCCTTGCGCCTCCCGCGCGCGGCCGATCAGCGCGATCTGGTCCTGTACCTGCCGGACGAAGTCCTGGTGATCGATCACATGCGGCGCGCGGCATCCATCGTCCGCTACGACTTTGCCATCGCCGGCCGCACCACCGCGGGCCTTCCGCGCACCACCCCCGAGGCCCCGTACCAACGTGAGCTCGCAGGCCCGCCCCCGCCCGAGAGCGACCACGCGCCGGGTGAGTACAAAAAGGCCGTCGAGCGGGCACGCGAAGCTTTCGCGCGCGGCGATTTGTTCGAGGCCGTGCTCGCGCAAACGCTGTCCGCGCCATGCCGCGAGGCGCCCAGCGCCATCTTCCAGCGGCTGCGCAGCACCAACCCCGCGCCCTACGGCGCCATGATGAACCTGGGCGACGGCGAGCTGCTGGTCTCCGCCTCGCCCGAGATGTTCGTGCGCACCTCGGGCAAGCGCATCGAGACGTGCCCGATCGCAGGCACCATCCACCGCGGCGTCGACGCGCTCGAGGACGCCAGCCGCATCCGCGAGCTCCTCAACTCCGGCAAGGACGAGGCGGAGCTGACGATGTGCACCGACGTCGATCGCAACGACAAGTCGCGCGTGTGCGAGCCGGGCAGCGTGCGCGTCATCGGGCGGCGGCAGATCGAGCTCTATTCGCGCTTGATCCACACCGCCGATCACATCGAGGGCATCCTGCGCCCGGAGCTCGATGCGTTCGACGGATTCCTCAGCCACGCCTGGGCGGTCACCGTCACGGGCGCGCCCAAGCGATGGGCGATTCGATTCATCGAGCAAGAGGAGAAGAGCCCGCGCCGTTGGTACGGGGGCGCCATCGGCAGGGTCACCTTCGATGGCGACATGAACACGGGCCTCACCTTGCGAACCATTCGCATGAAAGACGGCCTGGCCGAGGTGAGGGTCGGGGCGACCTTGCTCCACGACAGCGATCCCGAGGCGGAGGAAGCGGAGACGCGGCTGAAAGCGTCGGCCCTGCTCTCGGCGCTCCGTGCCGGATCGGCGCCGCGGGCCACATCGTCCGCGCGGGCCGCGCGCGAGGCGGGCACGCGTGTCCTGCTGGTCGATCACGAGGACAGCTTCGTGCACACCCTCGCCGGCTATCTTCGAGTGGCCGGCGCCCAGGTGACCACCCTGCGCCCGGCCCTGGCGCGCGCCGAGCTGCGCGCGGGGCGTGAGCCGGATCTGATCGTGCTCTCGCCGGGGCCGGGGCGGCCGAGCGATTTTGCCATGGAGGAGACGCTCGCCCTTTCGCTGGGGCGAGGGCTCCCGGTGTTCGGCGTTTGCCTGGGGCTGCAGGCCATCGTCGAGTACTTCGGCGGCACGCTCGACGTGCTCTCCTTGCCCATGCACGGAAAGTCGTCCACCGTGCGGGTGCTCGGCGGGCGCGTGCTCACGGGCTTGCCCACCCGGTTCGCGGTGGGTCGCTACCACTCGCTCCATGCGCGCCGCGCGCTCTTGCCGCCGGAGCTCGTGGTCACGGCCGAGACGGGCGAGGGCGCGGTGATGGCCATCGAGCACACGACGTTGCCGATCGCGGCCGTGCAGTTTCATCCGGAGTCGGTGATGACGTCGGCCGACATCGGGCATCGGCTGATCCAACGCGCGGTGAGCGTGCTGACGCGCGAGCTCCGTCCGTTGGAAGGCGCGGGGGCCACGGGCGCCGCCAACGCCACGGGCACCGCCAACGCCGCGAGCGCTGCCAGCGCCATGGGAGCGGCGGACATGGTATCGTCGCCCGCGTGAGCCGACGCGCCAACGCCAGTCTTCGCTGCCCGCGTTGCCGCATGCACGCGAGCCTGTGCGTGTGCGCGCTCATCCCGCACCCCCGGCTGGAGACGCGCACGCGCCTTTTGCTCGTCATCCATCGCCTCGAGGACCGCAAGACCACCAACACCGGGCGGCTGGCCGCCGAATGCCTCACGAACAGCGCGGTGGTCGTGCGAGGCCACGCCTCGCAGCCGGATCCCTCGATCGCGTGGGATCCGAGCTCGCAGCCGGTCCTCCTCTTTCCCCACGAGGGCGCGGTGCCGCTCACGCACTTCGTCCACCGCGACGTGACCCTCATCGTACCCGACGGCACCTGGCGGCAGGCATCGAAGGTGCGCCAGCGCGTCCCCGGCCTCGCCGCCATTCCATGCGCGACCCTCCCGCCCGACGCGCCGTCGGTCTACCGCCTTCGAAGCGAGGCGCACGAGCAGGGGCTCGCCACCCTCGAGGCCATCGCGCGCGCGTTCGGCATCCTCGAGGGCCTGCACGTGCGCCACGCCATGGAACGCGTGTTTCGCGCCATGGTCGAGCGCACGTTGTGGGCGCGCGGCAGCATGGAAACGGAGGACGTGGCCGACGGGATCCCCTCCGGGGTCATGCGGCACGATCCCCGGAGCGGCGAGCCGCGGATACCGGCGTAGCCGCAGCGCTCGGCGGCGCGATGCCCACGCGCGCCACCACGGCCGCGAGCGCGAGCAGCACGGCGGAGATCAGGGAGGCTTCCCGGAGCCCGGAGACGATGCGCGCGCCGCCGCCGTGGACGAGTGAGCCGAAGACGGCGACCCCCATGGCCGCACCCGCTTGGCGCGCGGCGTTGAGCACGGCGGACGCGGTGCCGGACCATTGCCGATCGACGCTGGCCAACGTGGCCGTGGTCATCGCAGGCACGCCCAGCCCCATGCCGGCAGGGATGAGCACGAAGGCGGGGAGCATCGCGGCGTAGCTGCTGCCCGCGTCGAGCCGGGACAGGAGCCAATACCCCACCGAGCCCATGGCGCCGCCGAGCACCATCGGCAGCCGCGACCCAAAATGCGCGACCAGGCGGCCGCTGAGGAGGTTCGAGACGAAGAAGCCCCCCGTGAGCGGCAAGAACGCGACACCCGCCTGCACCGCGCTGTAGCCGCGCGCTTGCTGCAAATACAGGCTGAGCAAGAAGATCGTGCCGTAGTACGTCACATTGCACATCACGCCAAAGACCACGGCGGGGCTAAAGTTGGGCGCACGAAAGAAGCGCAGCGGCAGCATCGGATCGCGCGTGTGCGACTCGGTCCACACGAAGGCGGCGCCGCCGAGCGCGGCCAGGATCAAGCCGCCGAAGACCACGGGATGCGCAGGTCCCAACGGGCGCCACTCGATCACTGCGCCGGTCAGCGCGGCGAGCGCCACCACCGCCAGCACCTGCCCCGCCGGATCCAGCCCCCGCCGCTGCGAGCTCGCCGGCGCCGACGGCACGTGCTTGGCCGTAAGCCACATGCCGAGCGCGCACAGCGGCAAGTTGACCATGAAGATGCTGCGCCACCCAAAGGCCGCCAAAAGAAGGCTGCCGACCACGGGACCGGCGGCGATGGAGATGGCGCCTGCGGCGGTCCATTGTCCCACCGAGCGGGCGCGCAACCGAGGATCATGCCCGGTGGCGTGGTTCAGCAACGCCAGCGAGTTGGGCACCAAGAGCGCGGCCCCCGCACCTTGCGCAACGCGCGCCGCCACCAAGGTACCCGGACCTGGGGCGAGCCCGCACGCGGCCGAGGCCGCGGCAAAGAGCAGAAAGCCCGCTTGGTACGCGCGCTTCGAGCCATAGCGATCCCCGAGCGCGCCCGAAGAGAGCAGCAACGCGGCAAACGCAAGGGTGTACCCATCCACCACCCACTGCAACGCCGTCACCCCGGAGCCGAGCTCCAAGGCGATGCTGGGCAGCGCCACATTCACGATGGTGACATCCAGCTGCGCCACCACGAAGCTGAAACTGGTTGCAACGACGATCCAAGTTACGGCGCGCTGGTTCGTGCTCACACCGCAAAGCTAGGGTCGATTCGCCGCCGAACGTTTCGACCCATGTCGAAGTGTTCCCTTGCACCAAACATGGCCGAGACCGTACCTGGCCGAGATCGTTATCGACCGCCCACTGGATGCTGCGACGAACGCCGCACACCAACCGCAAACCCAGGGTCGATCTACCGCCGAACGTGTCGACCGTGTCGAAGCGTTCCCTTGCACCAAAACATGGCCGAGACCCTACCTAGCCGAGACCGTTATCGACGCCGCTGGATGTCGCCACGAATGCCGCACACCAACGTAGCCGAGACCGTTATCGATACCGCCGAGGGCGCCGAGCAGTTGCCACCCCGCGCGGGCCACCGCGCCACCATGAGCCCCACACCAGGTGGAACCGTGTAGGTTGCGCGCGGCGTACCACTGCAATCTGCGAGAAGCCATCGCAAAGAACGCCGCAGCACCGAGGGCCGCCGCTCGAAACGAAGCTCACGAGCCTTGCCGATTCTTCGACTTTGCGTTGCACTCGTCGCCGCATGAACTCGAATGCCGCCACGTCCACCGTCTCCGACGCCTCTTCGAACCAGCTCGGACGCCAGGATTTGAAAACGTTGCTGCTCTCGGCGCTGGGCGGCGCGCTCGAGTATTACGATTTCGTCATTTTCGTGTTCTTCACGAAGACGCTCGGCCAGCTGTTCTTCCCCAAGGATATGCCGGATTGGGTAGCGCAGCTGCAGGTCTATGGGATCTTCGCCGCCGGATATTTGGTGCGGCCCATCGGCGGCATCATCATGGCGCACTTCGGCGATCGCACCGGCCGAAAGCGCATGTTCACGTTGAGCGTGTTCATGATGGCCCTCCCCACCTTGGCCATCGGCTTCTTGCCGGTGTACGCGCAGGTTGGTGTGCTGGCGCCGATCCTGCTCCTTTTGCTGCGCGTGGTGCAGGGCATCGCCATCGGCGGCGAGGTGCCGGGCGCATGGACCTTCGTGGCCGAACACTCACCGCCCGGCCGGGTCGGCTTTGCGTGCGCGAGCCTGTCGTCGGGCCTCACCGTGGGCATCCTCATTGGCTCGCTCATCGCCGCGTGGATCAACAAGCAATTCGAAGCGCAGGTCGTGCTCGCATATGCCTGGCGCATTCCGTTCTTGATCGGCGGCGTGTTCGGCTTTTTTGCCGTGTACCTGCGGCGCTGGCTCAGCGAGACCCCCGTGTTCGTGGCCATGCGCGAGAACAAGCAGCTGGTGCGCGAGCTGCCGCTCAAGCAGGTCCTCCGCCATCACCTCCACGGCGTGGTGCTGTGCATGCTGGTCACCTGGCTTTTGACGGCCACCATCGTGGTCGTGATCCTCATGACCCCCACCTTGGTGCAGCAAAAATTCCACATCGCCGCGCCCCGCGCCTTTCTCGGCAATAGCCTCGCGGCATTTGCCCTTTGCGTGAGCACCCTCGGCGGCGGCCTCTTGGTCGACTGGCTGGGACGCGGCCGCGCGCTGGCCATCGGCTCGTTGGGCGCGCTGCTCAGTACGTATGCATTGTACATCGATCTGGTCCAAGGCGGAGAGAACTTCCTGGTGCTGTACACCCTGGCCGGCGCCTTCGTGGGCGTGGTCGGCGTGATCCCGGCCGTGATGGTGGCGGCCTTTCCGCCCGAGGTGCGCTACTCGGGGTTGTCGTTTTCGTACAATGTCGCCTATGCCATTCTGGGCGCCACCACCCCGCCGCTGATTGGTTATTTGGCCGTGCGGCTCGGGGGCATGGCGCCCGCGCATTACGTGATGGCGTCGGCGGTGGTGAGCTTGCTCGTCGCGGTCTACCTCATGACGACCAAGCGCACCTTCTACGAGCGTTGAGACGGCGCGCGCCTCGGTCGAGGATCGGCCGCCGCGGGCCGGGCTCCCAGGTGCCGGAAGTGATCCCGGTAGCGGCGCGGTGAGACCTGGAGGGTGCGAAGAAAGGCCACCCGCATCAACTCGGCGCTGGAGTAACCGCAGGCCGCCGCGATCTCCTCCGTGCTTCGATGGGTCCGCTCGAGCAAACGGCGCGCGGCCTCCAGGCGGAGCTGCTCGACGTAACGCGCGGGCGTAATGCCCACGTCGCGGCGGAATACGCGCGCGAAATTGCGAGGGCTCATGGCCATGCGCGCCGCGAGCTTCTCCACGGAGAGATCCAGCTCGAGGTGCTCGGCCATCCACACTTGCAGCTCGCGGAGCGGGCGGTTCTCCACCGCCTGGGCCGCGAGGGTCACGCTGAACTGCGCCTGTCCGCCCGGGCGGCGCAAAAAGAGCACGAGCGCCCGCGCCACCTTCAACGCGATCTCGCCGCCGAGATCGTCCTCCACCAGCTCCATCGCCAAATCCATCCCCGCGCTCACCCCTGCCGAGGTGTAGATATTGCCATCGCGCGTAAAGATGGGATCGGGCTCGACCCGAACCTTTGGATAACGCGCCGCCAGCGCGGAGGCGCGCTGCCAATGCGTGGACGCGCAGCGCCCGTCCAAGAGCCCCGCCTCGGCGAGCACGAACGCGCCGCTGCAAATGGACCCCAGCCTCCGAACGCGCGGCGCCATGGTTCGAAGCCAGCGCAGCACCTCGGCATCGCGGCACGACTCCGCGCCGGAGCCGCCGGCCACCAGCAGCGTATCGATCTTGCCGCGGAGATCGCGAAAGTGCCCGTGCGCCAGCATGGAGACGCCGGCCTCGCCCTGCATGAGCCCTTCGCGATCGCTGACCACCCGAATGTCGTAAGCCGGCTCGCGACCGAGGAAGCGGCGGGCGGCGCTGAACACGGACAACGGGCCGATGAGATCCAGCTCCTCGATGGGCGGGAGGGCCAAAAAGACGATGCGGCGCGTCTTGGCAGGAATCATGGGGTACTTGTCGTAGCAGACAATACGGCGGCACGTCATGCTCGCGCTCACGAGGAGACGAACCATGACCACGACTCAATCCGCCGTACGAAGCCTCCCCCGCTTACCCAAGGAGCTCGCAGGAGTGCGCATTCCAGATAGCCGCCTTGCCGTCGAGGCCACCGAGCTTGTGTGGGAGTGCTCCGAGGAGCTGCTCTTCAACCACTGTGTTCGAACGTATGTCTTTGGCGGGCTCGCCGCGCAAAAGCTCGGTATCGCGCACGACGTGGAGCTCTTTTACGTGGCGGCCATGCTCCACGATTTGGGGCTCACGGCGCGCTTTACCGGACCCGAGCGGTTCGAGGTCGACGGCGCGAATGCGGCGCGCGCCTTCCTCCTCGAGCGCGGCGCCTCGGAGCGAACGGCGGCGCTCATTTGGGACGCCATTGCCTTGCACACCAGCGTCGGCATTGCACATTTGAAAGAACCCGAGGTGGCCCTCGTCCACCTGGGCGCGGGGCTCGATGTGGTGGGCTCCCCCGGCAATCCGGCCACGGTCACCGTCCGCGACTTCCCGGAAAAGACGATGTCCGACATTCTCGAAACCCTGCCGCGCCTGGGGCTCATCAAAGGCCTGCCCGCACTTTTCGCAAAGATTCTCGAGAAAAAACCGCACACGGCGTACTTCAATATGATGGCCGACGTGGCCAGGAAACACGTCCCCGGCTTCCACGAGCCGACACTCACCGAGGTCATGGCCGCGAGCGGCTACGCCGACTGAGGTGCGCAAAAGTCTTTGCAGCCCCTGAGCGTACCGGCAAGACGCGCCGCGGGCGCCACCGGAGGAGGTTCGGGCCCTCCGGAAAAAAAATCGTCCGGGCATGTCGATCCGGACCGTCCTCGTTCGACATACGGGTGGAGGCGGCGAAGGACCTCGGTCTCGACCGGGCCGGCGCCGCTCCCACGGACGGATTGGGAGGAGAGATCGCCATGCACTGCGTCATCAAGCTCTGGAACAATGATAAGAACGAGGCTGGCGTTCATTCGCATGCAGGGCTGGTCGCCGCGAGCATGAAGCGGGGCGGGGATGACCTGAGCAGGTCGGCCGTGCGGGATGTCGCCGCCGGATTGCCCCCGAGCGCAAAAGGCGTCCAGACCTTGGGCCCCAAGCGCTGCGCGGCCGCGTTCGTTTTCGCCTTTACATGATGATGCGCAATGACAAAACCGCCCCGCGGACCATTCTTACCCCCCCACCGAACCGACCTATCGCCAAATCAATGTCGATTTGAGGTCACCGGAAAGACTGGACACCAAAGCGTCCACCTTCCATGACCCGAGTACAACCCAAGTACAACCGGTCGATTGGCTATCTTGACCCGCCGCGTTTTTTTCGTTATCGAACAAACCAAAGCACCAAACCGGGAACATACGTGTCGTCGGGGACGGGCGATTGGACTTGCCAGCGCGGCGCGCCCCCGAATCATATGTAAAGTACGCCAGCTTCTGTCGTCGGAGGAGCCGAAATCGTTCGGAATGACGACGACTCCCTTCAGCGTGCGAAATACGTGGTCGCGCGCTTCTGGCCCTTCTTGGAAATGCGCTTCTTGCGGAGCGCCTCGGCGAGCGGGCGGGGGAGCTCTTTGCGGTCGATGCCGAGCTGCTCGCGAATTTCCTCGGCGCGAAGGCCGCCCTTGTTCTCTTTGAGCACCGCGACGACCTTTTCGACCGCCTCGTTGATCTCGTCTTCGGAGCGCCGCGGCAGACGGCCACCGCGCTTGCGGGCCGGGGCCGGGGTGCTTACAGCTTCACGGCGCACTGCATTGGCTTTCGGGGCGCGCCCTCCTCCTCCGCCTCCTCCTTTTCCTTCGCCGAGAATCTCTTCGAGCGAGGCGCCGCGGATTGCGCCCAAAACGCTCGTAGCAAAATCGTGAGCAAGTTGATCAATCGTCTTTCGTAGATTCATAGTGCCGCGAAAGTACACGGTGTTTTGCACGAGTCAAGCACGTGAGTGCACGAAAGTGGCTCCGCAGTGAAGATATTCCGTTCGCCACCTTTCATTCGTGCAATACAAGCCCCGTTTTTCGAGGCGGATAAGACTTTTCTGCGCGGGTAATTCGATATCGGTCCTCTGCTGGCGTTCTTCGGACCTTCGTGTGACCTTCTTCTCAATCGGCGTGAGCGCGCGCGCCGGGGAGGTCCATCTCCCACGACGCACACCGGACGTGCTCGTCCGTGGTGTGATCGTGTATGCAGATGGGCACGCTCGGATTGCTCATCGGTAGCATGACCATCCGGATGATTTCGCAGTGCGTGATCGGCGAGATCACCGTCACCCGATCCGGCGCGACATGATCGATTCGATCAGGAGCGGCGAAAACGACTCTTACTGCACCGGAATGCTCCTTGCGTAGGCTCCCCCGCCGTTCGCGCCGGCCAAACCAACCGCATAGTGCTGTCGCCTGAGCAGCCTATGGCGTCGACGGGAATAGGCATAACGGGACGCGTCCCATAGCCCACTGTGAGGAAACCCATGTCCAAAATCCGATTGATCCTCTCGGCAGCAACCATGGCCCTGGCCACGATGGCCGCTGGGTGTTCCGCACCCGCAAGCGAAGAAGTCATGTCCTCGAGCGATGAAGTGGTGGACGGCACCTTGGCCGTCGGGCGAGGCGCGCCATACCTGTATATGGGCTGGGGTAACCCTCCGAGCGCCTCCACGGTGATGAGCGCCAGCGGCATCAAGTGGTTTACGATGGCCTTCATTCTCTCCTCGGGCGGCTGCAACCCGGCCTGGGATGGCTCGCGGCCGCTCACGGGGAGCGTCGACGCCACCACCATCACGCAGATTCGTAATGCGGGCGGCGATATCGTACCGTCGATCGGGGGCTGGAGCGGCAACAAGCTCGGCCCCAATTGCTCGACCCCCGCCGCGCTGGCAGGCGCGTACCAAAAGGTAATCAACGCCTACAAGCTGAAGGCCATCGACATCGACATCGAGAACACGGACGAGTTCGAGAACTACACCGTACAGGACCGGATCCTGAACGCGCTGAAAATCGTCAAGCAGAACAACCCCGGTATCTCGACCATCCTCACCTTCGGTACGTCGAAGACGGGACCGACCGCGCCGGGCAACCGGTTGATCGAGCAGGCCAAGGCCCTCGGCGCCAACATCGACATCTTCACGATCATGCCCTTCGATTTCGGCGGTACGAACATGTACACCGACACGGTGAACGCCTCCGAAGGCCTCAAGAACAAGCTGAAGTCGACGTTCGGCTGGTCGGACGCCACCGCCTATGCCCACATGGGCATCTCCGGCATGAATGGTCTTTCGGATCAGCGGGAGACGACCTCATTGCAAACCTGGACTCAGATTCGGGATTGGGCGAAGGGCAAGGGGCTGGTGCGGTTGGCATTCTGGGCCGTCAATCGCGATCGCGGCTGCCCCGGCGGTGGTGTGGTATCCCACTGCAGCGGAATCGACCAAGCCAACTGGGCATTCACCAAGGTCACCGCGGGCTTCTGAGCGCGCTCGACCGTAAGGACGCGCGGCCAATCTTGGCCATTGCGCCGCGCGTTCCGGCGCACCCGATCCATGGCGACGGCGGCGCCTTACTCGCGCGTGAGCATGAGGCGGGCGCCAAATCCAATCATCACGGCGCCCGTCACCCGAGCAATCCAGCGCTCCGCGCGCCCGTAGATCCGCTGAACCCGATGGTGCGAGAACAAGAGGGCGACCGCCCCGTACCAGAGGAGGCCATTGACGATCACGATGCCGATCGAGCTTCCCTTCACCCAGATCGGCATATCGGGCTTGAGAAACAGCGCGAAAATGCTCCCAAAGTAGACGATGGTTTTTGGATTCGTCAATGTGGTCAGCGCGCCCCGAAGAAACCCCGACACGAGCGATCCCCGGGACGCCGCCGCCGTTTGGGAGGAGCCGCCGGCCGCCGAGGGACGGGCGGTATTGCCATCCACGCCTTCACCCTTCTTGCGCCAAGCGCTGATCCCCAGATAAATAAGATAAGCTCCTCCGAAAATTTTCATCGCGCCATACAGCCACGGCACGAGCACGAAGAGCGCCGATAGGCCGAGCGCCACCGCCACGCACCAAACGAAGTTCCCAGCCACGATCCCGAGCACCACGGCCGCAGCGCGACGCCCGCCTCGAAGCATGGCGGTTTCCATGACCACGATGAAGTTGGGCCCGGGGCTAACCACCGCGAGCAGGTCGACGGCCAGCAGCGTCAAGAGGAGCGAGACGTAATTCATGTGCGGAGCACCTTTGAAACGGGCCATAGGGCCCCGCCGCGAGGTCGTCCAGGGACCTACGTGCCCCGAAACATGCACCGAGCGCCATGTCGCGGACGTTCGCATGCCATGGCTGCGTCCGCGAGCCGGCTCTCGAGCTCGCACGCCTCGAACGCGCGAAGCGACCGCCCGGCGATCGGGAGATTCAACCGCCGGGAGCCCGCGCGCGAAACGACAGATCGTTGTGTTTTGTGTGATGGGGTGGACGCATCTCCCAAGCACG
The DNA here is from genome assembly GCA_037157815.1 of Sorangiineae bacterium MSr11954. Classification (NCBI taxonomy): domain Bacteria; kingdom Pseudomonadati; phylum Myxococcota; class Myxococcia; order Myxococcales; family Pendulisporaceae; genus Pendulispora; species Pendulispora albinea. Next base: position 11,630,894 of record CP089984.1, on the reverse strand, counting down.
CTGAATCCGAAACACCAACAACCAAAGACTCGCCCTCGGCGAGCGATCGCTCTGGCGACCCGAACGCGCTGGCGATTTCCGCTCTCCCACCGAGGCGATCGCGAACGAGGACCGTCCTCGACGGGCGAAGACGGTTACGCGGTGAACGCGCACGGGTTGAGCTGGCAGCCTATCTCGCGGCGTGTTCTAAATGTTCCGGACGGCGTCGCGGATGCTGCCGGTGTAGCGCGGATCGTCGAGCCGGTGCCAGCCTTCGGAGATGACGCGATGAGCTTCTTCGGGCGAGCTCACGTCCACGGTGACGTCGTCGTGCGGCGACTTTTGGCGGGCGACGCGGGCGGCTTGCAGACGCTGCACGGTGTCGTCGGAAACGTGAGCACAGAGGACCACGCCGTTCAGACGCGCGTGCCCGATCTCGTCGGCCATGAGCTGAGCCACGGGTAGCGACACGGTTTTCATGCCGCGCATGTCGGCGATGATCATGTGCTTGCGACCGCGAAAGAAGTTCGTCGATTTCGTACGAAAGAGCTTTATCCACGTCCGCATTTCCGCTTCGGAAAACATCCCCGTCATGCGGACATGGACGGTGCGGCGCTCAACCTCCACGTGAAGTTCGTATTCGGCCATCGTTGTTCCCCGGGCAGCGGCGGCCATGTAGCCGGCGGCGTCAAGCCAAACGTACACGAAACTCGAACATATATTCTCACTCGATCGTCGGAAGTCGTTTGAAAAAATTTCGCCCCGCGTCCGCAACGTCCCCGAGACATCGGCGAGGTACACATGCCAAGGTGGCGAATGGCGAAAGCTCGGGGGCTTGGTATTCTTTTCGCAGATGCCTTGCGGGGCTTGCGAGGCTTGCGGGGCCTGGGGGGCTTCTCGAGGGGCTTGGGGGTCTTGGGAGCCTCGAGGGCCTTGGAGGCTGCCGATGTCGCGATGGGAGTTGCGATCGCGGTGGGCGCGGCGGGGTTGCTCGTAGGGCTGGGGTGCGAAGGGGCAGAACCAGACACGCCGGACGCGGACACGGAATTTCGGGACGAGCCAGCCGCTCTGTCGTTGCGCTCTCCCGCGGCGGCCGCCGACGGCCCGCGTAACGTTGGGTTGGGACTTTATTTCGTCAATGGTGTTCACAATGCGGACTTCGATCCCACCAGGCCGCAAATGCTGCACCTCACCGACGGGCCGCAGCGTTTTCTGCAAGAGCTTTACATCGTGTCGCGCGCACCCACGACCCCGGAGCGCGGGCTCGACCCGGTCATGACCACCGGCGACCTTGCAGCACTCGATTGGCGCGGCGTTCACCCGGACGGCGAAGACTGGCGGCGGGACTCCGACGGTGTCCACTGGACGCACCAAGTGTACTTTCGCGGTGCGCGATGGATGGACGAGGGCAGCGTGCTGGCCATCATTCCACGCGACCATCGCGGCGACATCGCAGGCACCCCCCTCTACTTGAACGCCGGTCGAGACGACATCTGGAGAAGCACCGACGACGCCTTCGAGCGCCGGTTCGTCGCGCGGGTCATCACCACCGGCTGCAAGGCGAAGTACGATTGCTCCAACCACGACGCCAGCTCTGTCGCGGAAGGGCTGGTTCAATTACGGGGTGCCCTGTCGCCTCATAATATATTTCGAATCCCAAAACACTGCAGCGAACTTGTCGTGGCGTGGAGCGCCGATATCGCCCACGGCATCGTGCGGCGTGTCCCGGTGGTACACCATGCGCCAGGCCGAATTGGATACGGACTTCGGGTGATCCTAGAGGAGATGACATCTCCGGCCCGCGGCTACTACCTACCGAACGAACATATCGGCATCCGGGTGAGGTACACCGATGCGAACGGGACACCCCTCTTTTCCCCGGGATCGCTTCCAACGTACGGCGATGCGTACCTTCGCAAGCGCAACGCGCAAGGTCTGCGCTACCTCTCGTTCAGTGATGTTCCAATTCTCTATTGGGCGCACAAATCGCTACAGGCTGATATGGAAATAAGCTTCGCAGGTCCACTGGACCGAATGACTCGCGTCGGCACGACATCCATCACCCCGGAGTCCCTGATGCTCCAGCAGATCCCGGCGGCCGACGTGGAGCACGATGGGTACAGCGCCTTCGTCCAGATCGTTCCGTCAACGAAAATCGTTTTCCCATGTCTGTTGGCATTGCAAGGCGCGCCAGGCGGTGACCCCTCCAAGTGCTCGGCCCCCGTGTCCGACGAGATTGGGTTCGACGTGCCGGCAGATGCACTTTCAGGCACCTACACGCTTCAGCTCAAGGCGCGCCGCGAATGGCAAGGCGAGCCCGTGCATGCCGCGCAATCCATTCGCGTCCAAGTCGGCACGCCCGAGGTAACGCGATTTGCGCCATTCCCCATTCCCGGGGTGGATTCCCAATGCCGCAAATGCCACACGGACCGCGCGGCCATCCCCGTGGTTGGACATGGTTTTCCAGGCCTCCACGCCGTGGGCCCCGAGTGCCTTTCCTGCCATACCAGCGGTTACTATTTCGAGCCCGACGCGGATATCGTCACACGTTTGCAACGGATGCACGCGCTAACCCACCGTCTCGGACCACCGCAGTAATGCACGCGCAACTTATGCCGCTCGCGTACCGAACTTAGTTGCAGAGAGGCCGCGAGGTCGAGCGAGAGACAGACAGACAGAGAACACTGCGAAAACAGCGAGACCCCGCTAACCGTTAGTCGTCTAACGCGCAGAGGCCGGATGCGCGCGGATGCGTGAAATCCGCTCCCAAATTTAATTTGAATACTTTGGTTGTCGGACGTTCAATCACGCGCTACGGCTTCGCTGGGGGGCTCTCACTTTGGGGGCGGAGATGCGAAGGTCACCGTGGAGTTGCGATCATATCATGCGTTCGGTAGCGAGCAGTTTGCGCGCGTTTGGCAGGCCGTCCACCGACGTGGGCTTCCAGATGCCGCGCGCCGCGTTTTCGCCCACTTTATAGCGGAAGATGTAGAGATAACATCGTGGCCATCATTCATTGGCGACGATCACACCCCGTACGAATTTTCTCTTCTACTTGGAGGTACGGAGCCCGAAGTTCGTTTAATGGCGGAGATATTGCCATGTCGAAATAACATCGAACTAGTGGACACGATTACGTCCGGACGCAAAGTCCTCTCGAATCTTGCGAAGGATTTCGACATCGAACTTTCTCGCTTCGACGCGATTTCGGATCTGTTCCTTCCCGATGATGCACGTGGCGCGTTTGCGCTATGGCTGGCCGCCACCTTCGATCCGGCGGGCACACCGCATTTCAAGCTTTATTTCAATCCGTGCATTCAAGGCGCGGAGCGTTCTCCACAGCTCGTGGAGGAGATGTTCCGCCGCCTTGGATTCCCCGGTGCATGGGACTCCGTGTGCCGCGCGCGCTGGGACGATTTGCGTTTCGTTTCGCTCGACTTGAATCGATCGGAGTCGGCGCGCATCAAAGTCTACAGCTTTTACCACCATGCCACCGTCGACGATCTGGTGCGCGCCGCCAAGGTGGCGCCTGGCGCCGATTTGCATCGCGTCGCCGCGTTTTGCCGCACCATCGCCGGGGGCGACAATTTGGCGGGGGCGCGCGCGCCCGCGGCGTGCTTCGCTTTCGCGGGTGGTGAAGCGTTACCGAGGACCGTCACCATCCACGTTCCCGTGCGCGTTCTGGTGAAGAACGACGCCGAGGCGCACCCGCGTGTTCTTCGGGCCATCGCCGAAACGGGGATCGACGCCGATCCGTACGAGCGGGCGCTCCATGCGCTCTCGGAGGGCCCGCTCGAAGCGAGCCGAGGAAGAATCGCGTGGGCGGGCATTCGCACCGGCGGAGCGAGCCCCCGCATCAACGTCTACTTGGCGCCGCGCATCGTGGCGGACTACGGGCCCGCGTCGAAGGCGGGGCACTCGAGCGGGCGGATCGAGCTCACGCCGGAGGCCATCGTCCGCCGCAGTGAGCAGGAGCCGATCACGGCGCACCCGCTCCTCCAGCGCATCGCGCACGAACCGCTCGACATGGACCTCCTCACCCTCGTCATGTACAACGTGGGCGAGGCCATCCCACGCGACTTCGCGCGCCGGCTCGCGAGCATCACCGCGCGCGTGGAGGAGGACGCCATTCGGTCCGTCCTGGCCAAACAACTCAACGACGAGATGGGCAATGGGGATCCCAAACGCGCCCACAAGCTGCTATTCGAAGAGTTCTTGATCGGGCTCGCGCCATGGGTGCGCAATGGAACGCCGGATTGGCACGGACCGGACGCGCGCTGGCTCGAACCGGGGCGCGTCCTGGGGAAGGTACAAGAGGAGCTGTTCGTCCGGCGCGATCCGTACGAGGGGCTGGGCGCGGCGCTGGTGATGGAGGTGTATGGGAAGCACTTCGACACGTTCATCAACGCGCAGCTGCGGAGAAAGAGGGAGTCGCTCTCCAAATCCGTGCTCGAGTGGCTGAATTTGCACGAAGAGCTCGAGGTCGAGCACGTGGACGAGTCCTATGTGCTCGCCCGGCAAATCCCTAACGGTCCGAAGTCGCGCTCCGCCGTTCGTGGCGCCGAGGAGGCGGCGCGCGCGGCGTGGGCCTTCTTGGACGCCGTTCAGCGCATCGCATGATGCGCGCCCGCGCTATCGATGCGCCACCACCAGGTCGCGCGGCGCCATTCGATGCACGCGCACGGATGAAAAACCCGCCGCCGCAAGCTCGGCCCGGAGCTCGCTCTCGGTGAGCTGATCGCCCCGCATGGCGACCAGCATCACCAGCGACAACATGGCCGGCTTCGGCGGCCCGCGGCGATCGTCGTCGAGCAAGGTCTCGCTGACCAGGAGACGCCCGCCGGGGCGCAGGGCGTCGTACGCGCGCCGGAGAATGATGGCGCGCTCGCTCGACGTCCAGTCCGCCAATATGGCGGATAGAAGCACCGCGTCGGCGTCGCGCACGGGGCACTCGTCCAGGAGATCGCCGGGCGCGACGGTGTGCCGTTCGGAGAACCCGGCGGCGGCCGATCGCGCTCGGGCGAACGAGCATGCGGCCGCTACGTCGAAGCCCTCGATCCGGACGAGGGGAAGCGCACCGAGCAGCTCGCGCGCCACCTGTCCGCCGCCGCCGCCAAGGTCGACCAAGGATCGCACCGCCGAGAGATCGACGGTGCGCACGATGGCATCGCCGACCCCGCGGCTCGCATGATCCATGGCGGCAAGAAAGGTCGCATATTCATCGGGGTGGCGCGCGAGCTCGGCGTACGGCGCCTCGGCGGGCGGCGCGCTCGCAAAGCGCCACGCGGCGTGCTGCGGTTTTCCCGAGCGCACCCCCTCCGCGAGCCGTGAGAGCAGCGGCGCGACATGCCGATGGTGATGACGGAGCACCGCCGCGATGGAGGCGTCCCCCTGCTCGCCGAGCACCGCGCGCAGCGGCGCGGGCGCGAGAAAGCGATTGCCCTCGCGGTGCAAGAGCCCCATGCCGGCGAGGACGCGGCACAGTCGCGCGAGGCCATCGGCGGTGGCCCCCGTTCGCTGGGCCAGCTCCTCCACCGTGCACGGCTCCGCGAGCGCATCGATCAACCCCAGCTCCACGGCCGCAAAGAGGACCGACGCGGCCATGTATCCGGTCGCCGTCTCCTCGAGGAGCGAGGTCAAGGCCGTTTCGGCGGCCGTCATGATCGGTGCTCCGCGAGCGCATCGACGACCCGATCGCACTCCTCCTCGGTCGCGCACACATGGGGCCCGACGCGAAGCCCCGCGCCGGGGCGATGGTCGATGTCGATGCCCTGCTGCTCGAGCGCGCCCATGATGCGCTCGGCATCCGCGTCTGGAACTCGAAAGCACACCATGCCGCCGCGCTTCTCCGGCTCGCGGGGGGTGCGAAGGGATAAACCGCGCGCGACGGCGCGATGAATCATTCGCTCCGTGAGCGCGAGGCTCCTCGCACGAATGCGGTCGATACCCGCCTCCAGCACCCAACGAATCCCAGCGCGCGACGTATAAATGGGCTCCATCGCGGGCATCCCCTGCTGGAATTTCGTGGCCGCCTTTGCGGCCTCGAAGCGCTCGGAGAAGCCGAGCAAGTCGCGGTGCGCGAGCCACCCCGGGTAAATCGGCTCGAGCTTGGCCGACAGCGCGGGTGCGACATATCCAAACGCCAGGCCCGTTCCACCGCCGCCGACCCATTTGTAGTAGCCGCCGACGAGGACATCGGCGCCGAGCTCCTCGACCCGCACGGGCACGATGCCCACCGCCTGGAAGACATCGAGCACCACCAAGGCCCCCGCGCGATGCGCCGCGTCGACGATGGGCCGCGCATCGAGCAACGCGCCCGTTCGCGGCGACACCAGCGAGAGCGCCACCACCCGGACCCGCTCGTCGATGGCGTCGAGGAATGGCTGCGACTCTCCATGCGCCTCGTCATTGGACGCGACCTCGACGACCTCGAAGCCCCGCTTCGCCTGGGCGTGCCACAAATACCGGCTCGAGTGAAAATCGCCCGAGGCCACCAGGACGCGTTTTCGTCCGGGCTCGGGCTCGATGGCCGCGGCGATGCTTGCCTGGGCAGCCGTCGCGCTGTCGCGCAAAAAAATCGAGCCGGCCGGCGCCTCCACCAGGCGTTCGCCGAGGGTGTGCATCTCCTCGAAGCGCGCCACCCACTCCGAGAGCACACGCGCGCGCAGCGCCAAGCTTCGCTCGTAGGCGCGCACGTCCTCGAGCATCGCCCGCGGAAAGGCGCCCAGACACTGCGATGCAAAATACGTTCGCTCGAGCAAGGTCGGGAACTCGCGGCGCCCGCCCACGAAATCGATGATCACGGCCTCATGCTGTCACGGTCGATTGGGGGAGGCCAGGAGTCGAGGGGCGGAAGGCGTGTCGGGCGCCTCGATCGCGCTACCGAAAAAAAACGCCACCGGTGGCGCAACCTGGCGCGCCAGTTTGCGTCATGAGGCAGGCACCCGTGATGCGCCGCATTTCGACGCGGCGACAACGGCACTTTTCCATCCACTGGAGGCTTCATGAAAAAGATCGTCTTTGCCTTTGTCACATTGCTCGCTCCTCTCATGGCATGTTCCGCGGAGACGGCCAGCGAGGCTCCCGGCAGCGACGAGGTCGTTGCACCCCAGGAAGGCGACACGCAGAATCAGTCCATCGACGTCGAGGCCGCGGCTTCGTGCGGCATCGTCAACCTCGAATACTGCCGCGATCCGCGCTTTCCATCGCAGATCACCGCGAGCTGCTACCCCCAGCGCCGATGCTCGTGTGCGGCTGAAATCGACATCTGCAAGAGCCTCGTGCGCGAATACTGCGGCAAGGTCGAGAACATCGTCGTACGCAACTGCGACCGGCCGTAGCGCGAAGTGCCGCCCCTCCAGGACGGGCGATGGTCCACGCGTCGCTCGGTCTTCGGAGGACGCTTCGAGGCGCGTTTGTCCTGATTGGGCGGCCGCTTTTACGTCCACGTGCAAAGGCCGATGAGTAACAATGGTCGCATGGACCATCGCTTCATGATTTTTCTGAGCGCCGCCCTCGTTTTGGCCCTCGTTCCCGGACCTGGAATTCTTTATGTTCTGGCACGCACGTTGGCCGGGGGAAGGCGCGAAGGAATTTCGTCGACCTTGGGTACCGCCGTGGGGGGGATGGTTCATGTCGTCGCCGCCGCGTTTGGCGTGTCGGCGATATTGGCGCGCTCGGCGGTGGCATTTCATACGGTGAAGTACATGGGCGCCGCGTACCTCGTGTACGTGGGGCTTCGAACCATGTTCGCGCGCGACGTGGAGCAGGCGGCCGCCGCGGCCACCGAGTCGGCCGGCCCGGCGCGCGGATCGGTGGGGCATGGGCGGGCCTTCGGGCAAGGGATCGTCACCGAGGTGCTCAATCCAAAGATGGCGCTCTTCTTCTTGTCGTTCATTCCGCAATTCGTGGACACGAGCCGCCCGTTCGTCTTTACGCAATTCATCTCGCTGGGCGCGATTTCGGTCGCCCTCAATTCGCTCTCCGATCTCACCGTGGTCTTGCTCGCGGGGTGGCTCGGCCCTCGCCTGATGGCATCGGCGCAGCGCCGGCGGCAGCAGCGCATCGCCTCGGGCGGCGTCATGGTCGCGCTGGGAGCCTATGCGGCGGTGGCGGACGGCCCGACATCCCGACCTTGACGACGACCGCGCAGGGTCGCAGGTGCGAGCCATGCTCTCCATTGCGATGCTGCGCACGCGCGTCGTCTTTCCGCTTGCGGCGCTGTTGCCGATTGCGTGCTCCAATACGTATGAGGCAGATGAACCTACGGGTCGGCCGAGCGCGAATGCCCTTCGCGCCACGAACGACGGCGAAGGGTGCAGCCGCACCCTCGACTCCGATGCACAGCTGCGACGTGCCATCGACGACGCCTTTGCCTTTGCGGCCATGCGGCTGCGCGAGACCGTGCGCGCGTTGATGGCCGCGTATCCTGCGGATTACGCGACATACTATCCAACGCACACCTTCATCAGCGGTCCCCAAGTCGGGCAGTGGGACTTTCGCCCGGCCTCCAGGCCGCAAATTTCGAGCCGCGTTCAGGATTGGCGCAGCGGCTTTTTTCCGGGTGCGCTCTGGCTCGTGCACCATGAACATCCGCGCGCGCGGGACCTGCTGGAATTCGCCCGCGCCTGGACCGCGGGCATCGAAGCGATCAAAGACGTACCGATCGATCACGACATCGGCTTCCGCTTTCGCTCGAGCTTTGGGCAAGCCCTTCGCCTGACCCGCCCCGCCGACGATCCCAGCGGCGGCTACCGTGCCCATGCGCGCGAGGTGTTGCTCGAGGCGGCGAGGACCCTCGATACGCGCTTCGACCAAGGCGGTATTCCGGTGGGCGCGATTCGCGCGGAGGACGATTATCCGCCGGCGGGGCCTTATCCCGTTTACGTCGATTCGATGATGAACGTGCCGCTCCTCTTCGAGGCCGCCCAGCTCCGCGGCCGGCGCTCGGCCGAGGCACGGCGGTGGTACGAGCACGGTGTGACGCACGCCACCACGGTGATGCGCGACAATGTCCGAGACGACGGGAGCACGTACCACATCGCGCGCTACCGCGATGGCACCTTTGGCACACCGCCCGATGGGCGCCTTTACGACAAGATATCCGACCAGGGTTACGGCAACGAGACCACCTGGTCGCGCGGTCAAGCGTGGGCCATCTACGGGTTTGCGCTCGTTCATCGGTTCACGCGGCACGATCCGCGCGCCGAGACGGCGCGTTTTCTGCGCACGGCCGAGAGGGCGGCCGATTACTTCCTCGCGCACCTGCCCGCCAACGACGCCGATCCGTTCAACCACCGGGAGGGCGATTTCGTCCCGCCCAGCGACTTCGATGCATCGCGGGGCGAACCTCCGGGCCCGTACAACGACGCCAACGGCGACCACGTCTACGGCGATCGCAAGCCGCCCACGCGCGCGTTCACGGAGCGCGACTCGTCCGCCGCCGCCATCGCCGCGCGCGGGCTGCTCGAGCTGAGCGAGCTCGCACGCGAGCCGTCGAAGCGGGAGCGCTACCGCCGCGGTGCGCGCGACATTCTAAGGTCCTTGCTCACCTTTCGCGGGCCCGACGGGAACCTGCTTTACCTCGCCAAAGACCCTTCGCCCCACCGCGGGCTGCTCGCCAACGGGTCGGTGGCTTGGGGAAGCGGCACCAATTCGCTCATCTACGGCGACTACTACCTGCTCGAGGCGATGAGCCGGTACCGCGCCGCCGCCGCCGCCGCCGCCGCCCATCATTGCGATTGCGATTGCGAGCGCGAGGGTGAACGCGACGACAACGGCGACGACCCGCCGTGACCGGGGTCACGGGATGCCGTCACCGATGACGGTGTTCCATTGCCGCACGCGCCACGCGCGCACGACGCCGTTCGTCACATACGGGTCGAGTTTGGCGAACGACTCGGCGGCCTCCGGCGAGGCTCCGCGAAAGACGAGCAACGCACCGTCGGCCGGATCGGTCAGCGCACCCGCGAGGACCAGCTCACCCCGCCCGTACGCCGCACGAACCAAGGCGAGGTGCGCCTCCCGGTACGGTGCTCGTTTCGTCACGTAATCGTCCACGACGTCGTAGAACAGAACGAAGTGCATCCTTTGGTCTCCTCGCTTCACCGATGGATGACACTGTTAATCATTTATTTGACTTCGTCAACAAACTCCATTTGTACACCTTGCACACCGATGGCCCGCCCATGCGATGGCACCCATGCGCGGATACCTGTGAATACCTCCACGCGTGCGCCGCGGCCCAGGCATCACGGATGGCCCGCCCATGCGATGGCACCCATGCGCGGGCTCGGCTGCGTTGGTGCGGGGTTGCCCCAATAGACCGCCTCGAGCACCCGGTCCGGGAGCGGCGCGCCGCGGCCCCAAACGTCGCGGCTTCGTGTGTTTTGCGCAAAGTTTTTGCCCGCGTAGTCCACGAAGTAGGGATGCGGCCCCCCGGCGCGCTCGACCGAGTTGCCCTCGAGCGAGGGCACGGCCGAGCGAAATGCCGCGAGCGACGGATAGGTATCGAAGCCGGGGACGTCGACGCAATGACGGCGTCGTGCGAGACCTCGTAGAAGATGCCCTTCTCGTCGTTGTTGCGGACCACGTTGCGCGCGATGATGTAGGGCTGGTTCGCGTCGGTGGTGCCGTAGCTCTGATCGCACCAAAAGCCAGTGGCGCCTAGGATGGCGGCCGCGCGAAACTGGAATCGAAGCAAAAAGTTCATGGATCGATTTATGTCGTCAAAGCGACCGGCTGGCATCCCAAGATGGATGAGCGGCGCGCGTTTTGGCGGGTTTCACGCGGTGTGCTCCGGCATTTCCCATCCAAACGCACGACTCGTGGATCGAGCCGCCACCAGTGAACTTTGCTATTGTTCAGAGGTTCGAACAAGGGGCCCGATCGCGGCAAAAACGTAGCTTCGCGCGGACCAACCGTCGTTGAATGGGACAATCCGCCCCTTCACATCGAACGATTCGTACAATCGTATTTTGGAAATCGAAATGATGCTTGCGAGCCGTCGAAGGTGAATTACGGTGTCTCTCATGAAATATCACTTACTCCTTACCACCCTTGCACTTACCACCCTCACCGGCCTGTCGGGATGCGCGAGCGACGCGAACGACGGAGCCCGTGATCCTTCGTCCGAGGGCGAGATCACGGCGCAGGAGCTCACCTCCATCGACCAAAGCGCCGCGCCCGGCGACGACGCCGAGAGCGACGCCGACGATCCGTCCGTCGTCAGCAACGACGACGACGGCGCCAACGAGACGAACCTTCCGCGCATCGAGGCCGCGGCCGATGGCACCGAGACGGAGGACGTCCCGGGCGAGGACGCCGACGACGCACCGGCAAGCGCGGCCCTGCCGATCGAGGAACCGTCGCCCTCGAGCGTGCTGCTCTCGGACCAGATAGCCGCCACCCCGTACATCGGGATCACCGAGCAGCACGGCGACCGCATCATGGTCTTCCCGGCGGGCGAGTTCACGTGGACCAACCGCACCCCGAGCTGGTCGTGGGGCCCGAACAACGCAAAGACGGGGACGGGCAAGAATGCCAAGCTCCAGATCCCGAAGAACCTGTGGGGCAAGTTCGGCAACCCGAGCGACATCAAGTTCAAGAAGAACGGCACCCTCTTGCTCGCGGCATCGGGCGGCGCGGTGGCCATCGTGCGCACCAAGGACCGAAAGCTGACCTTCGTCGCCTACCCCGGCGGGAACCCGCACGCCATCGAGACCCTGCCCGGCAAACAGATCGTCACCGCCTCGAGCAAGGGCTACCTCTGCGTGTTCAGCACCGCGAAGAGCACCGACAAAACGTGCGAGAAGACCAACTTCCCCTTGGCGCACGGGCTCGTTTGGGACGGCGCGCGCAAGCGGCTATGGGTCCTCGGCGGCACGCAGCTCGGCTCGTACAGCTTGAATGGCAGCAAGCTCGTTTTGGACAAAGCCTACAAGGTCCCGGGCAACGGCCACGATCTCTCGCCCGACGGCCCCGATACGCTCCTCTTTTCGTCGACCCACAACGTCTATTCGTTCAACCGCACCACGCACACGTACCGGGTGCTCCCGAACATCAGCCCGCGCAACTACGTCAAGGGCGTCGATCGGCACCCCGTTACCAAGGAATTGCTCATCGCGCGCGATCACGACCTGAAGGACAAGGTGTACGGCGACGACCACGTCGATCACGCCACACCGGCGGGCGCGCACGATACGTACGTTCGAAAGGGCGCGCAGATCTACAAGGCGCGCTGGTGGGTCGGGCGCTGAGACGAGAGCGCGTGCTCGGCGGCCAAGGCGACGGAGAGGATCCGCGCGTCGTGGCCGCTGGGCACCGAAACGAGCACGCTGGTGGTCAATCCGGCGGCATCGACGCCGGTGGGTAGGGCCACCCCCGGCATATCGAGAAAGCTGCCCAACATGGTGAGCCGCAGGGTGGCGAGGTTCGTCGCGACGAAGCGGTCCAGATCGCGCTCCAGAGGCTCGAGCTCCGGCGCGACATGGGCCACGGTGGGGAGCACCAGCACCGCGCCGCCGAGCTCCTCGCCCACCTGCGCAATAAGCCTTTCGCGCGCCCACTGAAGGTGCACGTAGTCGCTGGCGCGGAACCCGCGCGCGCCGTCCAATCGCTTTCGAACGCGCGGATCCATGCGAGCGGCGTCGGGCGAGTCGAGCAGCTTCTCGTGGATGGCAACGGCTTCGGGCGCGGCCATCCAACCGATGCGCTCGATGAGGGCCCACACCTCGTGAAGGGCGTCGACCTTGCGGTGCTCGATGCGCGCACCTTGGGCACGAAGCGCGTCGAGGGCGCGTTCCAGGTTCTTGCGCACGCCTTCTTCGACGCGCGGATCGTGGAGGAGGACTTCGTCGACGACGAACCGCTGCTGGGCGAGATCGGCGGCCAAAATGCGCGGGGGTTGCGCATCGTGAAACAGCGCATCGAGGAGGATGCAGTCTTCCACGGTATGGGCCAGCGGGCCCAAGGAGTCCAAGGTGCGCGAGAGGGGAAAGACGCCGTCGCGCGAGTAATGACGGCTGGACGATTTGAAGCCGACCAGGCCGTTGAAGGCGGCGGGGATGCGGATGGATCCCGCCGTGTCCGTACCCATGGAAATGGGCACCGCGCCGACGGCGACGGCCACCGCCGAGCCGGAGGAGGAACCGCCGGGCACGCGGGCGACCTTCGCGTCGAAGGGGTTGTGCGGGGTGCCGAAGTGGGGATTGATGCCGATCCCCGAGAACGCAAATTCAACCAGGTTGGTCTTTCCAAGGCAGACCAGGCCCGCGCGGGCGGCCATCGCCACCAGCTTGGCGTCCTCGGTCGCGGGGGGATGGTCGGTGAAGACGGCGGCGCCGGCGGTGGTCACCGTGCCTCGAACGTCGAACAGATCTTTCCAGGCGATGGGCACACCGTCCAGGGGCCCCAGGGGCTGCTTGCGGCGCCACCGCTCGGCGGCGAGCTTGGCCTCGGCGCGCGCGCGCTCCTCGGTCCGCGCGATGAAGACGTGCTTCGTCTGCGACGCCCGCGCGAGGTACTGCTCCAGGGCCTCCACCGGATCGATCGTGCCAGACTCGAAAGCACGACCGAGCTCCGCACCGCTCATCAAGGGATTTTCCATGTGTCGCCGTTGAATTAGCGCAGCCCTTTGGCGGTGGCGAGGGGGCGCGAAAAAGAATCGCGCGCACATGGCTCGACCTAGCGCGTGCGTTAGAATGCTGCGCAGGTGAGCGACCGATTCGACGGACGAGGGATGATCGCGCGCGCGGAGGACGAAGGAGCGGGCACGGGCCATCGCATGCCGAAGCCAAAGGGTGTCGCGATCGAGGGTGGGGAAGTGTTGCAGCCGGGCGCGGGCGGGTACCGCGATCCTGCCGCCGCGCTTCGCGCGCCCCTGAAGCTGACCAGCCGGCAGATGGATCGGCGCTTTTGGCTCATGGCGTTCGGCGCCTCGGTTTGGGACCTGTTTAGCGCGTTCCTGCTGCGGCCCCCGGGAAGGGACGATGTCGACTCCTGGGTATCCTTTCACTTCGGATGGCCATTCTTCTTGGTCTTCGTGGGCACTGGAATCGCGCTCACGGCGATTGCGCTCTGGTTGCTCTTCATCCGCACGACCCTGGTCGTCACCGCCCAGACCCTTTCGGTCAAACAGTGGAGCGCGACCCGCATATTCCAAATCACCACCGCGGATCTTCCCGTATCGGAGCTGGTGAGCCTCTTCGTCGAGGACACCGAGCGCGAAGATGGAACCGTGAACGACAAGCCGTTCTACACCACCGTCTATGGCCTGCACGCGCGATTGGCGAACGGGGATCGCAAGCAGCTCGTGTCGGATCTGATGAGCGGATCGCACGCGCGCTTTTTCAAACAGGAGATCGAAGCGTATCTGGGTATCGACCGTCGCTGACGACCTTGCGCCAGACTGTGGCGCGTTCGGGCATCTCCCAACTATGTTCGATGATTTCGGCACATCGAATGAACGGCTATGATGGTGACCGATGAATCGCGAGGAGGAGGCGCCGCAGGACATCGAGGAACCCGATATGTACGCCAGCTTGGCCGCGGAGCATGCGCTCGTGCTCGCGCGGAGGCTGGCCGCGAGCCGCAGCTCGGGGCTGACCACGGCGGCGCTCTTTTTCGGCCTCGCGGAGGCCGGACGTGTCGAGCCGGAGGACACCGCGGCGCGGTTCCTCTGGCGGCATCTGGCCGGGCACGTGGGGGAAGCACGGTATTTCATCGTTCGCGAGACGTTCTTTCCCAATGCGACCGAGGCGTTGAGCGCGGACGCCCCGGAGCCCGGGGCCGCGAGCGAGCCCGCCGCCGTCATTCTGCAAAAGGCACACGAGCTTGCTGTGGAGACCTCGGCGCTGCAAGGCGTGCATCTGCGGCACCTGCTCGCGGCGCTGATCGTCCAAGCCGAGATCGAGCCGTCGGCCGCACGCGGCTCGGATCGCGCGCCGGGGACGGCGCGGGCGCTCTTTCGTGAGTTGAAGCTCGACGTCGCCCAGCTCAAGGCCGAAATGAGCCAGTGGGTGATGGCGCTCGAGGCGCCGGACGACTTCGCCGCGTGGAGCCGCATCCTCGCGCCCTCGCCGAGTGTCGAGCCGGCGAACGCCTCGGCGGCGAATACGGCCAAGGGCCCTTCGATTCAGCGCTCCACCTTGAGCGACAGCGCCACCCGCGAAGACTCGTTGGGATTTCGCCCCACCGTGCGCGCGGTGGCCGATTTTCTGCGGCATCGGGAGACGAAGCCGCCGCTCACCATGAGCGTCGAGGGCGAGTGGGGGAGCGGCAAATCATCGTTCATGATGCAGCTGGAGGCGGAGCTGAAACGGACCTCGGAGTCCAAAGGCCCAACGCCGTTCGTGGTGTGGTTCGATGCATGGAGGCACGCCGACAACGAGGAGATGTGGGCCACCTTCGCGGTGGAGTTCCTGCACCAGATTGCGGCGCAACAGACTTTGTTCAAACGACTTTGGGGGCACCTCTTGCTCTTCATCCGGCGCGTGAAGTGGCGCGATGTGCGGCTCGAGGTGCTGCGCGCGGTTCTCTTCGGGGTGGCGGGCGTGCTCATCGTGCTCGCCTTGGTGCAGTTGCTCCACGCGCACTGGGCCGAGCTGGCCTTTGCGCGAAGCCTCGCGACGGAGGGCTCGAAGGGCGACGGGGCGCTGGAGAAGCTCACGGGAAAGCTCATCCTCGCGGGCGGGTGGACGGGCGCGCTCGGGCTGGCGGTGTTGACCCTCACCCGCGTGAAGGGGCTGGTGGGCGGCTCCTTGCCGTTCGATTTGAAGAAGCACGTCGACTCGCCCGATTACGAAGGGCGCTCGACATTTCTCGATCAGTTCCACAAGGACTTTGCGAAGATCGTGGACGCGTACCTCGGGCCCAGGCGGGTGTACGTCTTCATCGACGACTTGGATCGGTGCGAGGTCCCCACGGCCGTGGACTTGATGCAGGCCATCAACTTGATGACGGCGTGCACGCCCAAGTTGATCTTCATCATCGGCATGGACCGGGAGAAGGTGGCGGCGGGCGTGGCCGCCAAGTATGCGCCCGTTCTCCCGTACCTGCGCGCGTCGTCGATGCCGCCGGGGCGGGGGCCGTGCGGCAAGTCGAGCGAGCTCGATGCGGCGCACGGCGTGGCGTTCGGGCTCGACTTCATCGAGAAGTTCATCCAGCTCCCCTTTGCGCTGCCGCGGCCCACGGAGGCCGACACGCGGCTCATGCTGTGGAACCTCTCCATCGATCGCGTCGATACGCGCTCGCGGAGACCCACGGCGCTGCCCGCGTCCTCGCCTGCGCCCGCGGCGCAAGCTGCCGCGGCCACGGTGGAGCGCACCGCGAAGAGCCGGGATACCTTGGCGCCGCCGAGCTCCGTGCCGGTGCACACCGAGCAGGAAACGGCGCGCTTTGCGTCAGCCGTGTCGACGGACTCGCCGCTCATCCACGACATCACCTTGGCCCTGGCGCCGACGCTCGACTTCAACCCGCGCCGGGTCAAACAATTCTTGAACCTCTTTCGCCTGCGGGCTTTTCTCGCTTGGCAAACGGGTCGCCTGGAGCTCGAGCACCCAGGCGACGACGGCGACACCCTGACCTTGCCGCAGCTCGGGAAGCTCACGGCCATCGCGCTGCGCTGGCCATCGCTCGTGGCCGATCTGGAGGCGGATCCGTTGCTCCTCGGGCGGTTGCAAGCCTTTGCGCTGGGAACCGGCCAGGCCGATGACGGCGAGCACGCCCCCGCCGCCAAGTGGTTCCAGCATCCGAAGCTCCTGGCGCTGCTCCGGCTCGGCGCGGTCGCGAGCCAATCCGTCGATTCGGCCAAGCCCGCCGCGCCGGTCATGACCCCCGATTACGATGTCTCGCGCATGCTCTTCGCTTGGTCGGCCTTGGGCTTTTCGCGCATGGCCCCCGACGGCGCACCTCCGACCAACGGCGCGGCCTCCGAGTCGCCCTCGCCGTCGATCCGGGTGCCTGCGCCGGCGAGCGCGCAGTGATGCGGGCGCAGGTTCGCCGCGCGCTCAGGTCGGGCGGCCGAGGCTCGCCAAGTACTTCCGCCAGCCGCCGAACGACGAGATCTCGTAGTGCGCGCCCGACGCCACCTGTTCGCGGCGCAGGATCATCGAGAGCGACGCGGAGCCGTCCTCCAGCTTGATGATGCCGAGCTCCAGCTCCGGCGGCTCGTTGGGCAGGAGCTCGTCGCGCAGGACCGCGTCGGGGACCTCGTACACTTCGCCCTCGATGGCCGTGTTGACCGTGGGATCGGGGAACAAGCCCGGAAAGGTGTCTCGGATGGAGAAGAAGCGGTAGCCGGGGGCGGTGCGGGTCTTCATCACCAGCGGCGCGCCCTTGAGGTGATGATGCGCCGAGCCGCCCTCCATCGCTTGGCCATTGAGAAACATGCGTGCCATGAACCGCTCCTTTCGGCGGAGAATCTGCCCGTTGCCGGGGCGCGATGCAAGGGCGCGCGATGCAAGGGCGCGCCACCGCCGAGGCTCACGAATCGGCGAGCGGTCGATTCACCGCCGGCGTCCCCTCCCCCGCCGTTTCGGCACCACCCCGCGGGCGCCGCAGCACGAGCAAGGTGAGGATGGCGGTGGCCGCGGTGACCACGGCCGCGATGATCACGGTGATCTGAAAGGCGTGGCCGAACGCCGTGCGGGCCGCGTCGCGGAGCAAGGTGGAGGCGGGCTCGGGGAGCTGCGCGGCTGCGGCGGTCGCGCCGCCCAAGGTGTCCTCCGCGATTTTCAGCACCTCGGGGCGGATTCCATCGGGCGCAGCATCCGCCATGCCCTGGCGGTAAAAGGCCGTGCCGATGCTACCGAGGATGGCGATCCCCAACGCGCCCCCCAGCTCCGAGCTCGTCTCGGAGAGCGCCGCCGCCGCACCCGCGCGCTCGGGCGGCGCCGCGCCGACGATCAAATCCGTGCCCAAGGTAAACACCGGGGCAAACCCGAGCGAAAGGGTGAGCATCCCAATCACCAGGGCGGTCAACCCGAGCGACGGCGCGCGCGAGAGCATCGCAAAGCCAATGGCCCCCAGCGCCATCCCTCCGGCCAGCACGAACACCGGACGGCTCCGGCGCACGATGGCCGGGGCCAAAATGGAGCCGAGGATGAAACCGCCCGACCACGGCAAGGTCCAAAGACCGGCCGCCAGCGGCGAGAGCCCGAGAACGAGCTGCAAATATTGGCCGATGTAGACGAACGCGCCGAACATCACCAAGGCGCCCACGATGAACGTGCCCAGGGACGCGGTGAACTGAGGCGCGCGGAACAGCCGGAAGTCGATGAGCGGATCGGCGAGGGTGCGCTGCCGGCGCACGAAGAGCACCCCGACGGTGAGCCCCAGGGCCACCGCGAGCCCGGGGACCCATCCCATCCCATCCTGCGCCACCAGCTTCATGCCATAGATCACCGAGAGCACGGCAAGGAGCGAGAGGACGGCGCTGAGGAAATCGAGCGGGCGCGCCTCGGGATCGCGGAACTCCGGCAGCAGAAAGGGACCCAGCGCGAGCAGCAGCACCATGACGGGCACGCCCACGAGAAAGACCGAACCCCATCCGAAATGCTGCAGCATCACGCCACCGACGACAGGACCAATCGCGCCGCCGATGGAGTAGCTGCTAATCCAGATACCGATGGCCGTGGTGCGTTGATTCGCGTCTCGAAACATATGGCGAATGAGCGACAGGGTCGACGGCGCCAAGGTCGCGCCGGCAACGCCGAGCACCGCGCGCGCCGCGATGAGCATTTCCGCGCTGCCGGAGAAGGCGGCCAGGGTGGACGCGGCTGCAAATGCGCCGGCGCCCATCATGAGCAGCCGGCGCCGCCCGATGCGGTCGCCCAGGTTGCCCATGGTGACGAGCATCCCCGCCACCAGAAAGCCGTAAATATCGATGATCCATAAGAGCTCGGCGCTGCTGGGGGCAAGCTCGGCGCTCAAGCGCGGCAAGGCCAGGTTCAGGACCGTCAAATCCATCGAGTAAACCAGGCAGGGAAGCGCGATCACCGCGAGGCCGATCCATTCCTTCCGGCCGGCCTCGGGCGAATGACCTGAATCGGCGGAATCAGCGAGATCAGCGGAATCAGCTGACGGAGCTTCGTGATCGGGCGGGTGCATACCACTTTTCCTCTAGGGCCAATGCTTCGAGGGCCAACGCGACCCTCGTCGAAATGTCGAACGAGCACGCGCACGACCGACATGCCTCGAAACGATTTCCGTGCGGCCGCACGACTTTCTTGCGTCGAAGCGGGCCGATGCGACCGTGATCGACGCGATCAGCTCACGCGATCGCCTTGGCCATGATCGATCCGATCATAAAGCAGGGGCGCGCCGGCAAAAAATTCGCTCGTATTTCGACGGAATGTTCCTTGCGTTCGCGCGCCGGTTCACTCGCCCGCACCGTTCGCCAAAGGATCGCCATGAAACGCTCCACGCTGTCGGCTGCCATCGTCACGCTCGTGCTCTTGCTCGGTCTCGTTCTCGGCGCCAAGCCGGCGTTCGCGGCCAACCTGCTTACGAACCCAGGGTTCGAGGCTGGCTCCTTGTCCGGCTGGTCGTGCTCGGGGGGCTCGGTGGTGAGCAGCCCCGTGCACTCGGGGAGCTTTGCGTTGGCCGCCAACGCCAGCGCGTCGGACATCGGGCAGTGTACGCAAACGGTGTCGGTCGTGCCCAATACGGCTTATAAAATTTCGGCCTGGGTTCGAGGCAGCTATGTGTACCTCGGGGTCACCGGGGGCCAGCAAACGTGGACGCCTTCAGCCTCGAGCTACACGCAACTCAACGTCTCGTTCACCAGCGGCGCGAACCAGACCACGGCGCAGCTCTTTTTGCACGGCTGGTTCGGCCAGGGAACGTACAACGCGGACGATGTGGTCTTCGACGGGCCGGGCGGCGGCAACCCCGGGGCGCCGGGTGCTCCGGGCAATCCGGCGGTCGGCACCATCACCGATACATCGATCGCCTTGTCGTGGGGCGCCTCCACCGGCACGGTGACGGGGTACCGCGTTTACGAGGGCTCCACCTTGCGCGCCACGGTGACCGGCACCTCCACCACCCTCAGCGGGCTCGCGGCCTGCTCCACGCACAGCTACGCGGTGACCGCGTTCAACGACGCGGGCGAGTCGCCGCGCACCACGGAGGCCACCGGCACGACCAGCGGCTGCGTCAACCCGGGGCTGCCCAAGCACGCGCTGATTGGCTATTTGCACGCGAGCTTCGCCAATGGATCGGGCTACATCCGCATGGCCGACGTGCCGGCCGATTGGGACATCATCAACTTGGCATTCGGCGAGCCCACCTCGGTCACCTCCGGCGATATTCGATTCACGCGCTGCCCGGCCTCGGAGTGCCCGAGCGTGGAGACCGACGCGGAGTTCACCGCCGCCATCCGCGCCAAGCAGGCGCAGGGCAAGAAGGTGCTCATCTCGATCGGCGGTCAGAATGGGCAGGTGCAGCTCACCAGCGCCGGCGCCCGCGACAAGTTCGTCAGCTCGGTGTCCGCCATCATCGACAAGTACGGGCTCGATGGCTTGGACATCGACTTCGAGGGTCATTCGCTCTTCCTGAACTCGGGCGACACCGACTTCCGCAACCCGACCACGCCGGTCATCGTCAACTTGATCGCGGCGCTGCGGACCCTGAAGGCGCGCTACGGCGCTTCGTTCGTGCTCACCATGGCGCCGGAGACGTTCTTCGTGCAAGTTGGATATCAGTTCTACGGCGGCTCGGGCGGCAGCGACAACCGCACCGGCTCGTACCTGCCCGTCATCCACGCCATGCGCAACGATCTCACGGTGCTGCACGTGCAGGACTACAACTCGGGACCGGTGATGGGGCTCGACAATCAGTACCACAACATCGGTAACGCCGATTTCCACATCGCCATGACCGATATGATCAAAGCAGGTTTTCCGGTGGCCAACACGGGGATCACCTTCCCCGGACTGCGCCCGGAGCAAATCGCGTTCGGCCTCCCGGCGGCGACCAGCGCGGGCAATGGCTACACCACCCCCGCCGCCGTGCAGAGCGCGCTCAACTGCTTGGCGCGGGGGCAGAGCTGCGGGGGCTATACGTTGCGCGGTGGAACGTCACCGAGCATCCGCGGTCTCATGACGTGGTCGATCAATTGGGACCGCTTCTTCAATTGGGAGTTCCAGAACAGCCACGGTCCCTTCCTCGACGCGCTCCCGTGAACGCACGCGAGCGCGAGGGCGGACGGCGGGAGCTCGGTCACTCGATCTCGTTCACGTGGGGATCGGCGTGGCGATGCACCAGCTTCCAGTCGCTGCCCTCGCGGCGGAACACCTCGGTGATGCGGAGGTTGAAGGTCGCGGGCTCCTTCTTGGGGCCCATCTTGGCGGTGCCGCGCTGAATGCCGATCCAGTACGCGAGGCCCTGGCTCGCCCCCATGTGCAGGGTCTCCAGGGTGCTTTCGCCGTCCGTGAAGGCGCGGGCGCCCTGCTCGTAGGCGGTGGCCACGTTCTCGGCGCCTTTGACATGGCCGCCCCTCGGACCGAAGAACGTCGCGGGCGAGATGCGCGCGACGAGGTGGTTGAGCGGCGCGCCATCGCCCCGCACGAACGCCTGGGATGCTTCCTCGCGCCGCTTCATGAACGCTTCGAAATCGTGCAAATCGTCGACCATGGGCTCTCTCCTCGTGTCGCGTGCAGCTAGGTGTGTCGCGTGCAGCTAGGTGCGCGCGCCCGGTTCGTCCAGCTCAGCGAACGAAGAACAGCGAGGGCGCTCCGCCGCGCGCGGGGTGCCTTGCGTCGCGGCGCGCGGGATCGTCGATGGGGGTGGCGCTGGTCCTTCGCGTTCCGCGCGAGGGAGCCGCGATCTTGCGCCGCTCGGCCTCGACCGGGCGCGCAGCCGGGGCCGGCACCGCTTCGCGCGCCACCGGCTCGGCGGCGAGGGCACCTTCGGCCGCCGTCTCGCCGGCGGGTGCGGTCGCGCCCGTGGTCATGGTGGACGCGAGCGCCGTCTCACCGCCGGACACATCCACGGGCGAGCGCGCCAGCATCACGGCGGCGCCGAGCACGGCGGAGATGAAGCCGATGGAGAGCGCCGCGCCGCGCCGATCCCATCGGCGTTGCGCGGTGATGAGCCGCTCCGAGAGCTTTGCCGGCACGGGCACGGGGGCGGACTCGGCCGGCTCGTCGCAGACGGCGCGAACGAAGGCCTTGGCCATGCTGCGCGCCGACGAGAACCGCCGCGTCGGGTCCACCGCAAAGGCGGTGCGAAACCAGCGATCCACGGCCTGCGGGAGCTCGGGCCGCACGTGGCAGGGCGCCTCGTAGTGCCCTTGGGTGGCCGCCAGATAAATGGCGGCCGGCGTGTCACCGCGGAACGGCATGCGGCCCACGAGCGCCTCGTATGCGAGCACGGCGAGCGCCCAACAATCGACGCGCCAGCCGACCTCGCGCGGGTTGATGAACCGCTCCGGGCTCATGAAATACGGCGTGCCGACCACCTCGCCCTCGTCCGTGGTCCGGCACGAGGTCTCCTTTTCGTCGCGCGCCACCCCGAAGTCGAGCACCTTCACGATGCGATCGGTGCCCTGCAGAAAGACGTTCTCCGGTTTGATATCCCGGTGAACGATCCCGAGCTCGTGCGCCTTCTCCAGCACGCGCGCCACCGTCTGAACGATCGCGGCCACTTCGTCGGGCGGCAACGTCCCTTTCTCGGCGATGTAGCGCGCGAGATCCTGCCCCTCGAGGTACTCCATCACGATGTACGGAGCGCCGTGCGCGAGCGGCGAGCAGCCGAAGTCGAGGATCTGCACCACGTTGGGGTGGTGAATGCGCGCGGCGGTGCGGGCCTCGCGCATGAAACGCTCCGCCGCGTGCGGCGTGCGCATATAGGCGGAGCCGGACATGAACTTCACGGCCACCGGCATATCGAGGCCGACGTGCCGTGCGAGCCAGACGCTCCCCATTCCACCTTGGGCAATGCGGCGTTCGAGCTGCACGTTCTCCGTGACCATGACCCCGGGTGCAACCTCGGACACTCCGGAGCACCGCGGCCCCGACGGGTGAACCGACCCGGAGTATCGCTCATCCCGGTCGGCGTTTTCCAAAGGAAGTGCAGCCATTGTGCGCCGGCAGAGAGCAACGCACGTGCCTCTGCTGTCTCCATGCAGTTTCACCGTGTGCGCGCGAAAAACCAGCTTCGTTGCGCGCGCGATGCAGAACAAAACTGTCACGACGCATCCCACGCGGTGTCATTTGCTACACGATCGCTCGGTCGTGGCGATTTCTACCGTTTCTGCGCGTTACGCGTAAACGAGCGAGCGCTCGGTGCGATCCTCGCCCCGCTCGCCTTCCGACAAAAGAGCCGATCTCATCGCCGCGTTCATAAATGCGAAGAGGCGGGATGCACCCGCATGCAACTGGATGCGACCGATCGACCGACGTGACCGATCCGACCTGATGCGACGCGCCACCGGCGAAGCGTCATGGACCAAGCCGTGGACGCTCCGAGAGCACGCGCTCCACCGTCTCGAGAGCCCTGCGCAGCTCGTCGCCTTCGAGCGGAAGACGAGGCGGGCGCACGCGCGCGCTCCCGCGGCCGATTTTCTCCTGCATCAATTTCGCGAGCTGAACGAACTTCGGCGCCGAGTCCATGCGCAAAAGCGGAAGGAGCCAATCATTGAGCTCCGCGGCTTTATTCGTCAATCCCGACGACGCGGAGCGGTAAAGGTGCATCGACTCGGCCGGCAGCGCATTCATCAAGCTGGCCACCCAGCCGCTCGCGCCTGCGCCAATGCCCTCGACGAGCACGTCGTCCATTCCCACGAGCACCTGCAGCCGACTCCCCAATAGGGCGCGAATGGCGGATATGCGCCGCACATCGATGCTCGACTCCTTAACGGCCTCGAGATTGGGGTGCGCCGCTGCCAACTCGGCAATTTGTTCGGGCCGGAAGTCGGCCCCATGCAGGCTCGAACCATTGTTGAGCATACAAGGCAAGTCCGTGGCGGAGATCACGGAGCTCACGTGCTCGCGGGTCTCGCGCCAATCGTCGGCCCCCACGTCGGGCAAGTACGGCGCGACCACCGTCAGCCCCCGACAGCCCACGGCGCGCGCGTGCTTCGCCAACGCCACGGCTTCGCCGGTGATGGGGGCCAGGATGGCCGGGATGACCGGAATGCGCTTTCCGGCGGCGCGCATGCAGGTCTCGATCACCTGGCGCTTTTCCCCCGGGGTGAGCGACGTTCCCTCC
The DNA here is from genome assembly GCA_037157815.1 of Sorangiineae bacterium MSr11954. Classification (NCBI taxonomy): domain Bacteria; kingdom Pseudomonadati; phylum Myxococcota; class Myxococcia; order Myxococcales; family Pendulisporaceae; genus Pendulispora; species Pendulispora albinea. Next base: position 11,606,705 of record CP089984.1, on the reverse strand, counting down.
CCCGTGACCGCGAGCAGCGGCACCAATCCTCGCACACCGTAGTCCGCTAGCCAGCGGCAGTGGTCAAAGAGGCGACCGTGATCAATGCTCAGGTCGGGATTGAAGGGGGTCGTGAGTGCAGGAAACACTCCATTCCAATCAATGCGATTGGTACTGCGGGCTTTAGGACTCGTTTCCACATCGAACTCCCACGCGCTTTGCTGCCGATGCCATTGGGATGAACCCCGCCCCCGTGGAAAAACCGCGCCGACGTTCAGAGACGAGGCGCAGCTACATGGGACGCTCCTTCTATTGGAGCCCAACAGCCGTTCCGCAAGGGTATCCGCACGTCTGGTGCGTCCGCACACCGACTGCAAATCCACTCATCCGGACGGCCTTCCAGTATCATGGACTGTCCCGACCTTGCCACTCTTTTCTTGATGATACCTCTCTTGCTCCGCTTCGTTTTGTTTGTGGCCGCAAATTTCGAGATGCGACCTTCGATTTCCAATGGCGTGCCAGCTATGCGGTTACGAACCGCTACACGGGTTACGCGCCAGCTACGCAGGTTACATGACGGCCGACCGTATCCCATGCGCCCACTCGACTCGGGGTTTCGTCTGCCGATCGAGCATCGACAACGATGTCTGTCCCATCCGGAGGTAACCTGAAGCCTGGCCCAAAGCTTCCCGAGCTCGCAGGGCGGGACGCAGGGCGATTCAACCGCGCGTATGGCGCGCCCGAAGGATTTGGAAATACCGGCGGGCGATGCCCGAGGCGGCGGCGGCGCGCACCACATTGCCGTCGTGGCGTGCGAGAACGCGCTCCACGTACTTTCGTTCGAACTCGCTCACCAGGCGCTCGCGCGCGCGGGTGAGCGGCAGCTCGGTGGCGAGGATCTCCTCGATGAGGTCTCCCTTGCCTGCCGGGGCGCGCGGGGGCTCGTCGAGCTTGCCCGGCGGGTTCTCGGCGGCGAGCGCCGTTTCGCCGAGGGCGAGGGCGCGGGCCACGGCGTTGCGAAGCTCGCGAACGTTGCCTGGCCAACGGTAGTCTTCGAAGCGCTGAATCAAGTCCTCGGGCATCGGGACCCCCGAGCCGCCGAGCGCTTGCCAGAACTGGCACGCCAGAAGCCCCACGTCGCCCGTGCGATCGCGCAGCGGGGGCAGCTCGATGCGCCCGACCGCGAGGCGGAAGAAGAGATCGTCCCGAAACCGCCCGGCCTGCACCTCGCGATCGAGATCGCGCCGCGTGGCAGCAATGACGCGCACGTCCACCCGCATCCATTGGTTCGAGCCGACGCGCTGGACCTCGCCGCGCTCGAGCGCGCGAAGGAGCTTCGGCTGGAGCGGCAGATCGAGCTCGCCGAGCTCGTCGATGAAGAGCGTACCGCCGTGCGCTTCTTCGAAGACCCCCTTGCGCGGCGCGAAGGCACCCGTGAACGAGCCGCGTTCGTGCCCGAACAAGGTCGACTCCATGAGGTTCGGAGGGACCGCCGTGCAGTCGAAGACCACGAACGGAGCCTTGGCGCGGCGGCTCGCCTCGTGGAGGGCCTCGGCCAGCACCTCTTTGCCCGTCCCGGTCTCGCCCTCGATCAGCACGGGCAGCTCGCTCTCGGCGAACCGTCGGCACAGCGGGTAGAGCCGGCGCATCACCGGGCTCGCGCCCAGCATGCGGCCGAAGCGAATGTCCTTGGGGAGCGGCACGGCCTTCGGTTCGCCGCGCTGCAGATGCAAGGTGGTCTGCGCCACGCGAACCCGATCCCCATCGCGCACGTACGCCTCGTGGATCGACACGCCGTTGATGGTGGTGCCGTTGGTGGATTCCAGATCCGTGAGCCGCACCCCCTTGGGCCCGATCTCGAAGACAGCGTGCCTTCGCGAGACCATCGGATCCTCGAGCCGCAGATCGCACGCCGGTCCTTTGCCGACGAGCAGGCGGCTGCCCACCGTGCCGTTGAAGACGCAGCGCAAACCCGCCTGCGCGCCATCGAGCACGACCAAGGCGTAGCTCTCCTCGATGACGGTCGACATCAGCGGTGCACGTATCGTGGATATGTCCCACCCGTTGGAACTCATGGGTGCACTCGAATGTAGCCCAAAAGCGAGAAATGCCGAGCCGCCTCCGACGCCACACGGCCCTTGGCCGTTGGCTCTTCGCGTCCCTCCTCGTTCCACCGCGCATTTTCTCGTTCTTGCTCGTCTTTTCCTTGTCTTGCCTTGTCTTTCTCGTTGTCTTTTTCGCGCCACCTCGCTCGTCGACGGCCAGCTCACCTCAGCCTGGTACCGTACTGTACAGTCGTATGAATCTCCATCGCGCGCGGCGCCGGAGGGCGCGATGACGGCGCACGACGCCGTGCGATCTCGGAGATCGCATCATCGATCCCGAGGATCGCGCACCCGCCGTCCGGTGTGACCGCGGACCCTCGAAGACCGCGCGGATCGGGGGCGAGAACGAATCCTGCTTAGGTGATGGTCGAAGTTCGGATTGCGGCGAAGTGCATGTTGCTCGTTGGCTGCTTCCTTGGCTTGTTTTGGCTTTCTTGGCTTATTTTTGGCTTCCTTTTGCTTTCTTGGCTTCCTTTGGCTTCTTGGCTCGTCTTCGTTTTTTGATCTTTCTTTGGTCCTCGACGCATGGAACCGTGGGCTGCGCTTTCCTCCGGTTCCTCGCGTGCTAAGGTCGGGGAGATGACGCTTACACGGGGGGGCTGCCCGACGAGCATCGTCTACGCAGGAGCACCTCGTCACGTGGAGCGCTCGCATGCACCGTAAAGGCTCGGCAGACTTGGCAGGCGCGTTCGTAGTCGCGGGTGCGCTGATTTTTGCGCCGACGAACGCTGGAGCTTACTGCCGCACGACCACCGGCGGGCTGCGCGCCAATTGCACCATCACGCCCGACGACTGCTGCACGGTGGGCAAGCCCCTGTACTGGACGAACGTCTGCGTGGGCTACAGCCTGCAAAAGGACGGGACCAAGCAGATGTCCTTCGATCGCGCGCGCACCCTCATCGCCAACGCGTTCCAGAAATGGTCGGGGGTCTCGTGCCCGTTCCTCTCCGACCCGAGCAAGACCTATCCCGTGAGCATCGGCTTTCGCGAGCTGCCGGTGGTGAGCTGCTCGGAGGTTGGTTACAACAAAACGACCAACGTCAAGAACCAGAATGTCATCGTCTTTCGCGACCAGGCGTGGCCGCACATGGACAGCGCCAACGTGCTCGGTCTGACCACGGTGGGCTTCGATCCGAACACCGGTGAGCTCTTCGACGCCGACGTGGAGTTCAACACCGCGCAGCGAACCTTGACGGCGAACGACCCCGTTCCGATCGACGGCTACGACTTCGACAGCGTGGTCACCCACGAGCTCGGGCACTTCATCGGGCTGGCCCACTCGGCCGATCAAGACGCCACCATGTTCACCTCGTACAACAAGGGCTCCACCGCGATGCGCTCCCTGGCGCCCGACGATCTGGCCGCGATCTGCAGCGTCTACCTCGCGCCGGACTCCCAGCCGGGCGCGCAAAACGGCCGCCGCGCCACCGCCGATGGTGGAGCGGTCGGCGCCGGGCCGTGCGATCCCGAGCCGCGCCATGGCTTCTCCACCGAGTGCCACGAAGAGGTCTCGAGCGACGATGGATGCGCCATCCGCCCGCTCCCGAGGCGCGAACCGGGCAAGGCAGGAGTCGCCCTCGCGCTCGGTGTCGCGTTGGCGTTCGGCGTCGCACGAAGAGCGCGCCCTCGAGCCTGATCGGCGGCATCGATGAGCCGACGTGGGCGCAGCAAAAGGCGCCGCATGGAGTATCGTTGTCCGCCATGACGACCCTCGGACTCATCGGAGCAGGACACATCGGCAGCCAAGTCGCGCGCCTCGCCGTGAAGAACGGCTATGACGTGGTGATCAGCAACTCGCGCGGCCCGGAGACGCTGTCGGCGTTGATCGCGGAGCTCGGGCCGAAAGCCCGCGCGGCCACGCCCGTCGAAGCGGCGAAGGCGGGCGACATCGTGGTGGTCACGGTGCCCCTCAAGAACTACAAGCAGGTGCCGGTCGAGCCGCTCGCCGGCAAAATCGTGCTCGACACGAACAACTACTACCCCGGGCGCGACGGCCAAATCCCCGAGCTCGACGACGAGTCGACCACCACCTCGGAGCTGCTCCAAGCCCACTTGCCGACCTCCAAGGTCGTCAAGGCGTTCAACCACATCTACGCGCACGAGCTCACGACGCACGGGCAACCGGCGGGCAGCGCCGACCGGCGCGCGCTGGTCATCGCGGGCAACGACCTCGAGGCCAAGAAGGTCGCCACCCGCTTGCACGATCAATTCGGCTTCGACACCGTCGACGCGGGGCCGCTCTCGGAGAGCTGGCGCATCCAACGCGACACCCCCGGCTACGGCCCGCGCCGCACCGCCGAGGAGTTGCGCGCGGATCTCGCGGCGGCGAAACGCTACCGGGATATGGCCAAGGGGTAGCCTAGGACGCGGCGACCGAGGCGCAAGAAGGGGCGCTCGATGACGTAGTAGCTGGCGATCGCGAGGAGAAACGCCGCCACCACGTTCGCGGGAAACGTTTGAAACGGCTCCAGCACGGGCAGCCGCGACGAGGGCGCGTCGATGAGAAACAACTGCTGCCAAATGTAGAGGCTGTACGAGAGGCGGCCGATCCAGCAGAGGAGCCGGCTCTCGAGGAGTCGGCCGAGGAGGCTCCCGGGGTGCAGCGCGGTACCCAGCACCAAGAGCGGCAAGGTCGCAGGTAACCACATCGATGCGCCTCGGAGCTTTCCACATATCCCTGCCATCGCGACCAACGCGATGGCCACCAGCGCCACGTCTGCCAGCCCGATGCCCAAAAGCCAAGGCGTGGTGAGCCAGCGGCGCGCCCGTTCGCGGACGCCTTCGTGCGCAAACGCGAAGGCGTACGTGCATCCCCAGAGCAGCGCATCGATCCGGGTCGCCGCCAAGAAGTGGCTGGTGGGCATGAGGCGAAGGCTCAGCCCGTGAAGAAGGGTGGTGGCCACCGCGAGCCACGGGACGATGCGGCGAGCGCGGGCTCCGCCGAGGATGGCGAGGAGCGTGGGGAAGAACAGATAGAACTGTTCCTCCACGGAGAGCGACCAAAAGTGCCCCACGTACCAGCCGCCCGATCCCATATCGCGCGCGAGCTCGTAGTTTCGCCAGAATAGAAGGCAGCTCCACCAATCGGTCTTCGACAAGGCGATCGGCCCCGCCCACGTCAAACTGGCAATGACCGACAAATAGCAAAAATAGAGAGGCAGAATGCGAAACGAGCGACGCACATAGAAACCGCGCAGATCGATTTTGCCGTGCAACGCCTCTTCACGCAGGAGCAAGGTGCAGATCAAATACCCGCTGATCGCGAAGAAGACATCGACACCGGAGGCACCGTGCTCCAACCACGCATAGAGCCGAGGGTTCGGGTACGTCCCCTCCGGTCCAAAGACGAGCCCCCTGCCGTGGCAGAGCATCACGCCCAGAATGGACAGCGCGCGCCACCCATCCAAGGTGGGAATGTAGCCGCGCGCCGCCCGGGCCGGGGCGGGAGCTTCGTCCGGGCGGCTGCCAAGAATGGAAAGAACGTTTTCGGGGGCCGCCGCGCCCGCATTTTCCAATGCGACGGATGCCACCGATACGAGCGATGTTTGCGACGCGCCGAGCGAGTCGGGGCGACCATCCAATGCCATGATGAAGAACTCCTCGACGCATTTGGAATTGGGCGGACGCCCGCCGTTCCGTCACCGTCGTTTGCGATTCGAGTTCTTCGTTCGAACGCCCCGCCGTGGGCGGAGGCCTACCGCCCGCTTTCGACCATCCGTGTCGCGATGCGGCGGATGCGCGCGATCTCGGACTTCGGCAGCCCCAGAGATTCGAGGAAATCCTGGTGCGCCTTTGGCGACATGCGCTCGAACTCCACGTGCCAGCGATCCATCGCCGCGTCGTCCAGGCCGGCGGCGCGCAGAATGGCGACCCATCGCTCCTTGTCGATGGCGCGCGCGGCGCGCAGCTTCTTGGGGTTCGCGAGCAGGCGCACGATGATGCGCTGCTGCTCACGAAGCCGTTCGATCTCGAGGTTGAGCCCATCGAGGCGGGCCTCGAGGAGCTGGGCCGCGCGGCCGGTCGCGCCCTCGAGCAGCTCCCGGATCTGCTCGAGGCCGAGCCCCACCTCGCGGTAACGGCAAATCGCTTCGAGGCGCTTGGCGTCGCGGGCGCTGTAGAGCCGGTAGCCGGCGGACGAGCGCCCCGACGGGGAGAGCAGCCCGATGCGGTCGTAATACAGCAACGTGCTGCGCGACAGGCCGAAACGCCGGCCGAGCCGGCTGATCGACTCGCTCATGAACGTGTTGGTAGCACGAAGCGACGGCGGGCCTCCGGGGAGTCGAGCTGGCCGCGATCGTAGTGCAAAAGGAGCGCGCCTTCACGATGGTCCAAGAGCGCGGGGTTCTCGGCCAGCAGCTCGTCGAAGCTCGCGCCCGGCGAGCGCTCCATCGCCTGGTCGAGCAGCACCACGTAGAGCCATGTGATGGTCGCGTGGAACTTTCCGGGGGCGCCCAGGGCTACCGTGAGCGCGCGCAGGTGATGGACGAAGCGGGCGAGCGCTTCTTCGAGTGGAAGCGCGCGCAAATAACACCAGGCAACATAGAGGTGCTCGCGATGGTGGAAGGTCGCCGGATCGATGGACGCTTCTTCGAAGGCTCGGACCAGGGGATCATGAAATGTCATGAGCGAGTCCATAGACCGTGAACCCGTAGACGGGTCAAACGCCGCCCCCGTGCGGCGGGCGCGGCAGGCGCCGTCCTCGGTAAAGTGCGTTCAACGCACGAATTCATTGCCAAACATGCACTGGATGCACTCGACTTCGCGCGCTTGAATCGATGCATGCCTACCGCATCGACCCTCACCGAGAACCCCTCGAAATCGAACCCCACCGCGTCGCCGCAGCGCCTGCTCGCGACGTGCAACCAGCTCGCGCACAACGTCATCCTCGTCGATCCGGAGACGCTGACGGAGGTGCGCCGCATCGAGACGCCGGCCGAGCCGCACGTGATCGTCTATGACGAAAAGCGAGCGCTCTTTTACGTGGCGATCACGTACCGGAGCGGATTTTACGACGCGCACGGCGATCACGGGCGCGAGATCGTGGTGATCGACGCCGCCACGTGCGCCATCGCGGCGACGGTGGACGTCAGCCCGGACGCGGGGCCACACGACTTGATCATCGATACGAAGCGCGATCGGCTCTATGTCACCTGCGAGTCGGACGGCGGGTGCGTGCTCGTCTACGATCTCGATGGGTTCGTGCGCATCGGGAAGATCCCCACCCGCGCACCAGGACCGCATTGGCTCGCGCTCCTTCCGGACGGCCGCAAGGCGTATACGGGGAACAAAGAGGCCGCGCACGTGTCCGTGCTGGATTTGGACCGAATCGCGATGTGCGGGAGCATCCCCATGCCCACCGGCTCGGAAGATCTGGTGGTATCGCCCGACGGGAGCCTTCTCTATGCCAATGACCGGAGCAGCCCATTTCTCCACGTCATTCGAACGGATACGGATCGGGAGATCGCGCGCGTGGAGCTGCCCTCCACACCGCACCGGCTCCTCTGGACCTCCGCCCAGCAGCTCCTGGTAACGCACTTCAACTACAAGAAGGACAAGAGCGGCTGGAACTTCGACAAGCCCCATCCGGGCGGCGTGAGCGTCACGGACGCGCGCACCTTGAAGGTCATCGGCGACTTCCAAGTGGGCGCCGGCCCGCTGGGGCTCGCGGCCACCGACGATGGAAACACCGTGTTCGTGAACAACGCCAACGACGGCACCATGTCCGTGGTCGACATGCCGAGCGGGAAGGCCCGCGGGCTCGTACCGCTCGCGCGCGGCTCGCACGACGTGATCCTCTTGAACGCCCCCGGCGCATGAAACCCGCTCGAGCACCCGAGCTCATTCACGAATTCCCGCCGGAGCATGGGGCTCCGGCGGAAATGTGAAAAGCACGCGCGTGATGCTCCTTGGGGCAGGGTCGACCCATTCCATTCGTTCATTCATTCGCCCAGACGTTACGGACAGACGCAACCCGGCCTACAGTAGTAATCGCCCTCGCATACGGACCCACTACAAGCTGCGGTGCATCGTGAGCGCGTGGTGTAAATGGTACCCGTCGCCGCGCACGTCCAGACGAACGGACAAATACCGGCCTGCGTCGAAACGTTCTCCTCGACGTCCACATCCGCGCGCGCGCCCGACGGCTCGGGATCCGGCGCGCTGCTGCAACCCGTCACGATCAGGGCAAAGCCCGTGACCATGGCACCCACGACATTTACAAAAGAGGCGACTCGCATGGGATGGCTCCTTTGGCAGAAGATTCCGCGCCGTCCGCACAATCCGTACAGTGAATCGACGAACGAGGAATGCGCATTGTCGCTCATATCATTTCACGCGCCAAAGTGCCGGCGCTTTGGCGCGATTTCAATCTTCGCCTCGATCGAACATCCGAATCGTGTGCGCCAACGTAGGCCGGGATCCATTCCTTGCAATGCGATTTCGACATCCAATGGCCCGCTCGACCCAACCGTACATTTCGAATATTCGAACTACGCTCGAAAGCCCCATTGAAAAAACGAACGGCCCCGACCGTCTTCGCGCATCCCTTGCCGTGAAAGGCGGGCGCGCGACGGTTCGAGGCCGTTCGGAGAATCGAGGCTGTTCGAGGCCCCGACGTCTCGGTGATGGCGGGCTTACTTGATGCTCTCGGCCGCCGAGACAATCACATTGGCCACGTCCTGGGGTCGGGACAACATCGGCACATGGCTGGCCGGCAGCTCGGTCGTTCGTGCATTGATCTTCTTGGCCATCGCCCGCTGCTGATCCGGCGGGATCATATGGTCGTTCTTGGCGACGATGTACCAGCTCGGCTTGGACAGCCAGGCCGCCGTGCTCACCTTGTGATCGAAGCTCGCCGCGCGAATGAGGCCTTGCGTGGTGGCGATCAAGTTCGCCTGCTCGGGCGATACGTCTTGTGCAAAGTGTTGCCTCACCGCGTCGGGCGGCAAGGACGCGAAGCCCGATGCGTCGACCTGCAAGGTGGCGATGCCCGGCGCGACGGGGAAACCTTTGCCCGTGTCGGACGTCGATTGGCCCGAGGAAGGCGCAAACGCCGCGACATAGACGAGCGCCTTGACCTTGTCATTCGTCCCGGCCTCCGAGATCACGGTGCCGCCCCACGAGTGCCCCACCAGGATCACCGGGCCGCTCTGCGCGTCGATCGCGCGCTTGGCGAATTGCACGTCGTCCGACAACGACGTGAGCGGGTTCTGCACCGCCACCACCTTGAGCCCCTTCGCCTGGAGCAAGGGAATGACCGAGCTCCACGAGGAGCCGTCGGCGAACGCGCCATGAACGAGGACCACGGTCTTGGCGCCGCCGCCCGAAGGTGGCTTGGCCGTGCCCGAGGGACTATCGGCGCCGATCGCGGCGCCCGAGTAGGCGGCGCTCATGGTCAGGATGGAGGCGTACATCACGTTGCGGACGGTGCTCATGCGAAGCTCCTCGAAATGAGAGACGGTCGGTAGGTTTTATCGCGCGCTATTGAATCGCGCACTATCCATCGTACGCAGCCCGGCCGCCCCGGTTTCGGTGGGTCACGGATTTTTCGCGAGGGCGGCGCGCAGCGCTTCCAGCTGGCCCTTGAGCGCCATCAGCTGGTCGGGCGTGCAGTCCTCGAGCGCGCAGCCGACGCCCACGGGGACCGCGCGAGCCTTGGTCTCCAGCGCGCGTCCGGCCTTGGTCAGCGAGATGATGACCTGCCGCTCGTCCTCGGCCGCGCGCGCCCGCGTGATCCACTTGGCGGCCTCCAGCCGTTTGAGGAGCGGGGTCAGGGTGGCCGAGTCGAGAAAGAGGCGCGCGCCGATCTCGGTCACCGTCAGGCCATCGCGCTCCCAGAGCACCATCATGACCAGGTACTGAGGGTACGTGAGCCCGAGGCAGCCCAAGAGCTTTCGATAGACCTTGCTGAAGGCTAGACCCGCCGCGTAGAGCGCGAAGCACAGTTGATCGTCGAGCCGCAACGAGGGTGCGGGGGCGGCGTTCGCCTTCGGGCCGGGCTTTTTCACGGCACCATATTACATAGCGCGCGATTCAGTCGCAACCTACCCATCGCGCCCCTCGCCGGCCTCGCGGGGCGTGCGTCGCGCGGCCTTCTTCTTTCTCGGCACCTGCGCGCCATGTGCGCTCCGGAGCTCGAGAACGGGCGGGCTCGACAGATAGCCGGACAGGATGGCGTACATTTCTTTTTCCATCTTGCCGCTGGCGAGCAGCTCGGGCCGCTCGATCACGGCCTTGTGCGTGAGCGCCTCCAGGGTGGTCTCGATCACCAGCGCGGCCAGCGCGGGATCGCGCTCCTTGGGGAGGCGCCGCAGGTGCGCGCGCAAAAGCTGCTCGATCGACTTGGTCACCCGCCGGCTGATGTCCATCACCTCCGCCATGCGCCCCACCCGCGGCACCTGCTCGACCAGGATTTTGTGGAGCGCGGGGTCGATGCGGTGCGCGTCGAGGCCCGCGCGGATGATGGCGCGCAAGCCCTCCTCGAGCGACGCATCGACCGTTCCTGCGAACGCCTGCTCGATGGCGCCGACGAACGCGGAGGCGTGCCGCTCGATGAGCGCGGCGACGAGCGACTCCTTGTTCGGATAGTACTGATAGAGCGAGCCGACGCTCACGCCCGCCCGCTCGGCCACGCGCGCGGTGGTGGCGCCCTCGTAGCCGTGCTCGATCAAAACCTGAGAGGCCGCCTCGATGAGCGCGTCCACGGTGGCATGCGAGCGCGCCTGGCGCGGCCGTTTTCTCGGTGTCGTATCGATGGTCACGGGCGTGGGTCTCCGCAGCTTGGAATGCGAATGGCGAATGTGACGAAACATTCGCATATTGATGGCAGGCAAGCAATGGAGGCCAAATGAAAAACGTGAACAAGAACGACGTCGAAGGAACGAGCTTCAACATCGCGGCCGCATTCGGCGCGATGGCCGATTCTCGGCGTCTGCAGCTCCTCGGCGATTTCGCGCTCGAGAGCGACGCCATGCTGGGGGTGATCCGCCTCGGCCGCGAGAAGAACGGGGCCTGGGAGCGGCACGATGGCGGCGACGAGATGCTCATGATCCTCGAGGGACGGGTGACGATGACCTTGCGCCGGGAGGGTGCTCCGGATCAGACGCACCATGTCGGCGCCGGGGATACGCTGCTCATTCCGAAGGGCGTTGCGCACTCCGGCATGCTGCACACGGACGAGGTTCGCGTCTTCTTCATCACGCCGCGTGAGGGAAACCACGAGTGGACCGACCATCCGGACACCGAAGGACATCGCGGCTCGGAGTTTGCGACGGTTGAGTAAGTAATCGCATGCGCCGGTGAAACCGAGGCGATATCCTCTTCCCTGGATCGTCGCCTCGCGAACCGTGCCGGCGCTTCCAGAATAGGACCACGCGATCCTCGCGTGGGCCGTCGTGTTGGGCTCCGTGCGGCGTTCCCGGAAATGAATTCTTCACGGGGAGGTGCATATGAAGTCTTCTCACTGTGTGGTTCTCGTGGCGTCATCCCTCGCCGGCTTGGGGCTGCCCGCCGTCGCGTGCAGCGGTGACGACTCCAACTCACCAGGCCGTGACGCGGGCACCGACACGAACAAACCCGACTCGAACCGCGCCGATAGCGGTCCATGGCCCACCGCGTACCACGCGGAGCTGAACGGCTACCAGGAGACTCCGCAGGTGGTGGCGACCACCGCGACGGGCAAGGCCGATCTCGTCTTGAGCGCGGACAAGAAGACGCTCTCGTACCGCGTTCAACACAACGTGCAAAACCTCACCGACGCGCATATCCACGTGGGCGCGGCCATGGAGTCGGGCAGCATCGTTTATTCGATCTCGCCGCTGGGCAACACCATGGAGGGCACCATTCCCATCGTCAGCGCAGACGACGTGCCCAACCTGGACTCGGCAAAATGGTACATCAACCTTCACTCGTCCACGAACCACGGCGGTGAAATCCGCGGCCAAATTCTGCACCCCAACGAGATCCTGTACGTGGCGAGCTTGAACGGCGGCCAGGAGGTGCCGCCCTCGGGCTCCGCGGCCACGGGCACCGCGGCGGTCGTCCTCCGCGCGGACACGCAGGAGCTCCTCTACCACGTCAAGACGAGCCTCGCGCCGACCATGGCGCATATCCACACGGGCCTCGCGGCCAAGGCGGGCGACGTCGCCATCGACTTCGCGGCGACCACGGGGATCATCGACGGGAAGAAGCCCATCACCGCGGCGCAGGTCACCGATCTGGCGGAGGGGCGGCTCTATGTGAACGTGCACACCACGCTCAAACCCGCCGGCGAGATCCGCGGGCAGCTCGTGCTCCCGGGCGAGGTGCTCTACTCGGGCAGCATGACCGGCGCGAAGGAGGTGCCCTCCACCCCATCGACCGCCACGGGCATCGCGCAGTTCATTCTCGCGCCCGACAGCAAGTCGATTCGCTACGAGGCGGTCTTCTCGGGCATGGTCGCGACCATGGCGCACATCCATTTCGGGGCCGCGGGCGCGAACGGCGATGTCGTCAACACCTTGAACCTCGTGAACAATGGCGCTGGGGTCAAAGGGACGCTCTTCGGAGCCGACGCAGGGGCGACCGACCTGGACAAACTCAATACTGGTCAATATTACATCAACGCGCACTCGGCCACGTACCCGAACGGCGAAATCCGGTCGCAGATCCAAAAGCCCTAATCCCTCGAGCCCATCGGTCCCGGCGCACCCGCCGCGCCGGGCGCTCGGTTCACGCGGGGATCATCGTTCCGCAAGCGCATTCGCAGGTTCGGCCGGGCCGGGATCGCGTCTCGAACGCAATGCGCGCGGCGGCTGCAAACTCACTCGTGCGGAACGATTCCAGGGGGATTCACACTTCTTTCCTACGAAGCTTCGACCACCGCGTCACGAAAATCGCGAACGTCACGAGGTCGCAACATCACGAGAAACCAAGAAACGCGAGATGTGAACCGCAAAACGCAGAACGCGAAACGCAAAACGCGAAACGTGAAAACGGAAAGGAAGCCCCCCGTGCTCACTGCGGCCGCTTGGCGCAAAGTGTGTATTCGCCGCTGCCGCTGTACGAGGTGACGCGCCAGCGGTACTTGCCGGCGTTTCCGGGGTAGGAGATCGACTCGTTGTTCGTCGAGCCGTCGGACTTGCTCACTTGGGCCCACGCCGAACCGTTCCAGCTCTCGAGGAACAGGTCGAAGTCCGTGCCGCTCGGGCCGGCGAGCTGCGCGCTGTGGGTCCCGGAGCCGCCGCTGGTGTAGCCGTCGGTGCCGGGCTGCAAGGCCGATGCGCCGCTGGCCAGGTTACCGGTGTAGCTCGTGCCGTCGCACGAAGGGGTGCCGCCGCCGCCCCAGGGCGGTGAGTCGCCCAGGACTTTGTTCGGATCGCGCCCGAGGGACGTCTGCCGATCCCACTCGCGCTGCAGGTAGGTTCCCTCTTCGGCGCTCAGCGCGGAGGATGTCGCGGAGCCCGATCCAAAGCACGAGCTGCTGGGTCCGTAGGCATTCCCATCGCACACGGAAACTTTCACGTTGTTAAGATTCGATACTTGCATGAGCAGCCACGTCTTCCAAGGAATGGGCTTTTTGGCGTCGAGGGCTGCATCGAGCACCATGATCTCGCCGCTCGAGGCGCTCTTGACGATGGGCACCGTGTGGTACCACCAGCTCACGCTTCCGTTGGGGTGATTGTTGGTGCGGACCGTGAGGTTTCCGAACGAAAAGAGGTGGTAAGGCCGTCCCTTGCCCCACTCCGCGGCCTTGGCGTTGACCAGCTCCGCGCGCGCGAAGCACCCATCGTCGGGATAGAGCCACGAGATGCGGCGCTGGAAGGTGGGGCGGTTGGACGTGGTCATGAACCGGAGATCGCGGGATTTTTCGAAGTGAGCGAGGATATCCGCGTCGCTCCATGTGGGCACACCGGACATGTCTGCCTGGCTCACCGGCACCTGGCTGTCCTTGGCGGTGGGTCCGAGCTGAAATTCGTCCTTGTGGTTCGTTCGATAACGCACGTCGTGGCGGCGAGCCGCGGCCTCGTACGTCTCGTTCGCAAAACGGGCGGCGGAGTTCTCGTCGGCAGCGGAGAGCTCCGAGCCCGATGCTCCTACCGACTCATCGACTTGCTCGTCCGAGGCTTGCACACAAGCGGCGACGGGGAGCATAACGGCGATGACTGCAACGACATGTGCCTTCATGCGAAGGCGGTTGTGGATAACGCGCATGACGTCTCCTCGATGAATTGTTGTCAATCGTTCGCCCGTTGCCATGCGGCGAACGTGGGCGGCGACTGTATCGCAATCGTTGCGCCAGCCAAGGATTCCTCATCGCGCCAGGAACGAAATCATCCCAGCCCCCTGTCGCGGTGCGACAATCCGGTCGCAAGGCTCGATTTGCCGCGCGCCAATGATGTCATGGCGGGGAAAGACGCCTGTAGCCACAAGCATTCAGGGACGCCGCAACTCTTTCGCAATCGAGGAAACACGAAACGACATTTCAGCAAAACATCGACGAGTCAATGGCAAATGTACTCCGGGCTGCGCGCCATTACGCACACTGGATTACCTGCGCCGAGAGTTGGCGCCCAGGCTCACCAAGCCGTGTGTGCGAATGACGCCCCGGGCGTGCCGTAATGAGAATAAGCCTCTGTGCCGTCTCCGCTCGCGCAAGCCGGCACAGAGCATTTCGTGCGATGGCGGAGAAAGAGAGAGAGAAAGAAAGAAAGAAAGAAAGAAAGAAAGAAAGAAAGAGAGAACGGAAGGAGAAAGAGTATTCCGCCAGCGTGCGCCTCTCCGCGCCGGGACTCAGTCGACGCAGTCGGTCTTGAGCATGCACCTTCCAACAGGACTCGAGCCGGTGCCCGCGTAAGGATCGGGGACGCAGTGCGTGTTGACCGCGCGCTGCGGGAGCGCACACGCGATCATCATATTGTCGCAGGAGTGGGGTCCACACCCCGGATCGATCGTTACACATTCGGCAAGGAGCTTGCACGCGCCGGGGGGATTCGAGGTGGGATCGGCGCCGCACCGTGCGTTGATGGCTATTTCCGGGGCCACGCATTCCATTACTTGCCCCGCGCAGCTATCGGGCGCGCAGCCGCCCTGGTTCCCCGTTCGATCTCCAGACTGGATACCCTGGTTTCCTTTGCCCAGCGAAACGTCTTCTCCACCGCATGCGACGACCACCAACGAGCTGCCGGCCACCGAGACGACGAGCGCGCGCTTCCATATCGAAATCATGATTTCAAACTCCTCTGGACGGCGTCCATCGCCATCGATGTGAAGTGAGTGCCCGCGGCCCGCGTGTTCGTCATGAAATCGACCTTACCGCGCGCACGCCGCGCGAATGCGCGGCAGGAGCGCCGACTCGGGCCGCGCGCGCGCGAAGTCGTCGACGAGCTTCTCCATCTCGGGCGTGCGTTTCGGCGCCGAGCACTCCACCAGAACGCGCAGGCCGTGGCGTTCTTCCGCGAGCGGCCCGTCCGCGCGCACCAGCTCCACTTCGCGACGCGCGCGCGCGGCGTCTCCTTCCGCCAAGGCGCGCTGCGCGCTGCGCAGGTGGTTCACGTCCTCCATGAGCCCTTCCGGCGCCGTTCGTGGCGAGCGGCTCACGCTCGACGTGGAGTCCTCCGCGCCAAGCACTGGAATGGACGCGGGGGCCGCGCGTACCGGTTCACGCGCGCGCGCCGGCTCGCTCTCCTCTGCGGGGTGGACGGCGGGTTTTGCGCTCGAGACCTGCGCGATGGGACGCGGTAAAGGGCCATGCGGCGCGGGCGCAGTAGGCCGCGGGGCCTCGAGGTCGAGGGGTACGGGACGCGATACGTCCGCCGCGGATGCCGCCGGTGCGGGCGCCGCGACCGGCGCGTGCCGCACGGCCATTTGCCGATGCACGTGGTACGTATAGCCTCCGGCAGCACCACCGCCGACGAGGGCCATCACCGCCAAAAGCTTCATCGTGAGTGATGACGACACGGCGGTCTTCGCCACCACCACCGGCGCCGATGCCGTCTTCGCCGCAGTGGCCACGAAGGCGCCCGCGACGGCGCCGGCACCGATCCGCTCGGCCAGCCGCGCACGCGTGTGCGCCAGCTGGGCCTCGTCGGGCAGACCGCCGTCCTTCGCGAGCGCGAGCAGAGCGCGTGATTCTCGACTCAGGTCGCCGTCGCTCATCGGGTTCTCCACGTGTCGCGCGCGCGTTCTCGGACGAGCGCCTGGTCGAAAGCTTTTCGGGCGGCGCGCAGGCGCGACGCGACGGTGTTCGGGCTCAGGCCGAGGATTTCGCCCATCTCGGCCAAGGTCATCTCCTCGAGCTCCGCCAAGACGAAGACCTCGCGCTGATCGTTCGCCAGGTCGTCGAGCACCCGCAAAAGGAGCCGCGCCGCTTGCGTTTTCTCCAGGATCGCGTCCGGCGCGTGGGCAGGATCCGCCGGCAACGCGCGCGTGTCGATGGAGTCGTGGTCGCCTTTTGCGCCAGACGGCTTTCGCGCGCGCCATCGGCGGTGGTGGCGCGTGACATTCACGGCGATGCCATAAATCCACGTGCGCACCGAGGAGCGGCGCTCGAAGTCGCCGAGCCCTCGATGCACCACCAGGAAGATCTCTTGAACGACGTCCTCCACCGCCATGGGCTCGACGCCAAGGCGAACGACGGCGCGCCACACGAATTTTGCGTGCTCGTTGTAGAGGTCTTCGAAGCCCGGCACCGCCCCCGCCGAGCGCGTCTCTTCTCCGCGACCCCCGCGGCCGCCATCGGCGGTGGCAGCGAGATACGGGCCGGAGAGCGAAGAGACAGCCATGGATCTGGGTGAGTGCCCGCCCGACGCGCCATTCGTTAAGGAAAATGAACCTCACCGCCCAGTAGCACCCTGCCCCCGATGGGCGCCGGCCGATACACCTCGCCCACCCCCTCGATAAAGAAGCGATGGCGGCTCACGGGCACGACCGCCTCGAGCTGCAGCCGGAACCCAAATCGACCGAGCCGCCACACCACCAGCGCGCCACCTTTGCCCGCCACCCAGAGCTTGGCATCTTCGAAGGACGTTTTGACGGCCGAGCCGCGACCCGAAGCATGGATGCGGCCCACCTCCGCACCGACGCACGGCGACAGCTGAAACGAGCCGGCGATGAGCGCATGGCACGCGGCCACCGTCCCCGCCATCACATCGAAGGCACCCGCGATCCCGGACTTCTCACCCGAGACCTCCGCCGGGGGAAAGTAAACCGCGCCCACCTCGAGCCGCGAGCGCCCCGGCAGCCATGCGATCTGTCCGCCTACGCCAAGGGACGTGGCGCCCGAAGCGCCCGTCCCACCCGCGACATCGAGCCCCGCCGCAAAGCGCACCAGCTCCGACGGCGGGCGCGCGGCACGCGCAGCGGGCGCCCTATCCCTCTCACGCTTCGCGCTGTTTTCGTCCTCCTCGCTCGCCGCGCTCCTCTCGTCCTTCTCGCGCTTCTCCCCCTTCTCATCCTTCTCACGCGACGTCTCACCGGAAGGAACGTTGGACGGCGTTGGCCGTTCGCCGCTCACCCCGAGCGCGAGCACCGTTGCCACCGCCGACCCGAGCTCCGCGCAGCTGGGCGCTCGCATCACGCGCCGATGGGAGCGTCCGTCCATCTCGCTCGTGAGCTCGACCGCCCAGACCTGCTCGCCCTCGTTCGTCACCACGGCGCGGGCACGAACGCGCCGCCCCGCCGCGGCCGAACCCATCGCCTCGATGACCTCGGCCCGCACGTCCTGTTCCGTCGGACACCCCGGCAATCCTTGCCATGTGAGATCGACGGGATCCGCAGCCGTGCCCGCGCGGGCCTCCCGACAGAGCCCGACGAGCGTCCCGATGGCGACGGCAACGAACCACGTCATCCCTCTTGAACGAACCACCACCCAGGCGTTAACAGACGCCCAAAGCCCATGCAATGAATTGTGCGCGCGCGCATCCGCTATGCATCCAGGAGACCTGGCGAAGGTGGCAACGTATGTCGGAGTGAGCCAAGCTTCACGGCAAAGCGAAGCGGCACGCTCGGATCAGGCCATGCACCGCTCAGAGATTCGCCTTGAAGAAGGTCGCCAGCTTGGACGCGGCTTCGTCCACGTATTTGGGGACGTCGTACAGGGACATATGGTTTGCGCCCTCGATGACGTGAAAGCTCTTTTTCATGCTCGCCGCGCGCGCGTAGAGCGTATCGCTCATCCATTTGCTCCCCGCGGCGCTTCCCGCCACGATGAGCAGAGGCTGCGTCAGAAAGACCTCGGCCAGATGGTAAGCGTCGTACGTGATGATTTGATGGAGGCTTCGGGCGGTCGCAAAACCGGGGGCGGTGGGGTATTGGCAACGCGAGGTGTGGTAGTACTCCCAAGCCTCTTGCAGCTCCTCGTTAGGTGCATCTTCCTTGCGAAGGGGCGCCAAGGGAATGGTGACGGTGGCCGCCCCGTTGGCCTCGGCGGTCCTGGCCTTCGAGCCGTTCTCGAGGACCGGAATGGCATCGGCCGACGCGATATCGTTGTTCCACCCGTTTCGAAACATCGAACCAATATTGACGGCGCTCACCGTTCCAACCGCCTTGATGCGCCGGTCGTTGATGGCCGCGTTGGCCGTGTAGCCTGCGCCCGCGCAGATGCCCATGGCGCCGATTCGGTCGTCGTCCACGAACGAGAGCGTCGTCAGATGATCGATCACCGCGCTGATGTCCTCCGTTCGAACATAGGGGTTCTCCAGCTGCCGCGGCTCGCCCGAGCTCTCACCCTGGTACGAGGCGTCGAACGCGACGCAGACGAAGCCTTCACCCGCCAGCTTTCGCGCGTACAGCCCCGCCGTTTGCTCCTTGACGCCACCACTGGGGTGCGAAACGACGATGGCGGGATATTTCTTTTTCTCGTCGAAGCCGCTGGGAAATTCGATGACGGCGGCCATCGTGATCGAGCTGATCGAGCTGCCATTGCTATTTCGAAATTGGACCTTTTTCATGGTGGGATCCCCAGATGAATCAAAGGCTCTCTTCGTAGAAGGGAACCAGCTTGGCGAGCGCCCGACGGACCGGCTCGGGCCGATCGTACCTATTCCGATCTCGGACTTTCACGGTCTTCGTGGGAACCACCTCGTCGGGAGGAGAGGAGATGCCGAGGCCAGGCCCCTCCAGGCCGCTCGCGAAAGGCTTAGACCCCGGATTGGTTCGAAACAAGAACACAAAGCTAACTACAGTGGTAAGCAAGTGTTACTAATAATCGGCGGACCCCTCCCAGCTCCCCTCCCTGGCCTGGTTTGCCCTCATCGCCGAACGCCGCAGCTTCACCAAGGCCGCGGCCGAAATGGGCGTGTCGCGGCCAGCCCTCACCTGTATGTGCCGTCCCGAGAACCAATGCCGTCGAAGGTTCGCGCGCTCATGCCCTCTCTCGTCGCGAGGCGGGAGCGGCTCACCCCGCGATCCCGCGATCCCGCGAGCGGCAGCGGCCTGGCGCGCTGTGTCGTCGGCCGGGCAGGGCGCCAGGGAAGTGGACGATCCATATTTATCGAAATGGATCATTTACACCGTCCAGTTCCCGAACCTATCGTCCTTCGTATGAACACGCACGCCTGCTCCGGTCCCGGCTCGGCGCTGACCCTGCTCCTGGATCGAACGCCGCCCTTCATTCCCCCCCACGCCCAGGTGATGACCGCGCTCATCGAGCTTCCGCCGGGTAACCGCGGAACCCCACCCCACCGCCACTCCGGCCCGGTGTTCGGATACATGACCGAGGGCGAAATGGTGTTCGAGCTCGAGGGCGAGCCCGAACGGATCCTCCGCGCCGGCGAAGCGTTTTGGGAGCCGGGGGGCGATGTGATTCATTATCAGGCCGCCAACAACCTTCCAAACGCGTGGACTCGGTTCGTGGTGGTCATGATCGGGGTGCCCGGGGAGCCGATGCTCACCCTGGTGGACGAAGCCGAGCTCGTCGCCCGAAGCACCCGCCGCGTGGGACGCGCGCGCCCTTGATTTTTGCGCGGCGCTACACGGTTTGACGGACGCCGGTGGCGTTGGCGCGCTCGATGGCGTCGATCAGGCGGTGGCGGCGCACGGCCAGATCGAAGTCCGGTGTCAGCTCGGTGCCTTCGGCCAAATCGCGTGCAAACTGCACGTACATGCTGGCCACATTGGTGGCTGCCCCGTTGGCCTCCGGTGGCGCCAATCGGTATTCGGCTGGAATGGATAGCTCCTTCGAGGGCTCGTCGCCGCGCCCGCCCTGAATCTCCAATTCGGAGATGTTGGGATAACCGTGCTCGGTGGAGAGGACGATTTCACCCTCGGTGCCCCGCACCTCCCAGACGAAGACGGGACCCTTCACGGGTCCGCCGTGGTAGTGAACCGACACCAGCGCGCCGCCCTCCAAGGTCCCCGAGAAGGCGACTTGATCGTGCGCCGTCATGGGGACGATGGCCTGATCGCGAAGGCGCACCGCCTGGCCGCGCCGCGCGATCAGGGTCGACGATACGGACACGATGTCGCCCAGGGCGAAGGAGAGCTGCTCCAGCGCGTGCGCTGCCGGAATGGATAGGAGCGTATTGCCGTTGTCGATGTCGGCGCTGAACTCGTAGGGCAGGTCGAGCACGCCGGCCCAGAGGGTGTCCGGCCCCGCGCCGGCGATGCGGGTGCCGAGCAATCGGCCGATGTAGCCATCGGCCACCAAGTCGCGCAGGTAGCGCACGGCGGGCGCGAAGCGGCCTTGAAGACCGATGAGCGTCTTGACGCCTCTCTTCTTGGCGCGCCCGGCGATCTCCTCGGCCTCCGCCAGGTTCTTGCCGAGCGGCCACTCGCAAACCACGGTCTTCCCCGCCTCGATGGCCGCCAAGGCCAGCTCGCGGTGCTGCGTCACATTCACCGAGACGAGGGCGATGTCCACCTCCGGCCGGGCGAGCAGCTCGCGGTGATCGTCGAACGCGAGCGTGATCCCCAGCGCGCGCGCGCTTCGCTCCGCCGACGCGCGACGGCGGGTGCTGACTGCGCGTATTTCGTACTCTGGAAGGGATCGCAGCGCCGGAATGTGCGCGGCGCTCGCCCAACCGCGCTCGGTGCTCCCACCAATGATGCCCACACCCCATCGATTCGCCATCGTGATCTCCCTCGGAGGCTGGCCGGTCCGCGACGCGCGGGCGGTCCTCCGAGGATCTCGTGGTGGAAGGGCGCTTCGACCATGATAGTTCGTCGGAAGTTCTTGGCCGTTCATCCGGCGCGCATCAGGTCGTGGCCGCACCCCATGCGCCCGAAGCGGCAGCGGCGCGCGCGTAGTCGCGGAAATCGCGGGGTTCGCGGCCGAGCGCGAGCTGCACGCCGTTGGAGAGGTAGGCGTTGTGCCCATCGAGGATCTGGCTGAACAGGTCCACCAGGAACGCCGCGTAGTCGGCCGGTACATAGGGCGCGATGGCGGCGCCGTACTCCTCCGTGGAGATGGGCACGTAGCGAACCGGCCGGCCCGAGGCTTCGGAGATCTCCGCCACCGCCTCCGCGAAGGTGAGCAGCCGCGGGCCCGAGAGCTCGTAGATCTTGCCGGCGTGCTTGGCGTCGGTCAGCGCGGCGACGGCCACGTCGGCGATGTCCTCTACGTCGATGAAGGGCTCGGCGATGTCGCCGGCGGGGAACGCGAGCTCGCCCTGCAGAATGGGGTCCAGCAAGTGCCCCTCGCTGAAATTCTGAGCGAACCACGAGGCGCGCAGGATGGTGAAGGCCGCGCCCGATTCGCGCACCGCGCGCTCGGCCGGCAGCACTTGGTGCTCGCCGCGCCCCGAGAGGAGCACGATGCGCCGCACGCCGCTCTGCACCGCGCGCGTGGCGAGACGGCGGATGTTCTCGGCCGCGCCCGGGACCGCGAGATCCGGGTAGTACGTGATGTACATCGACTCCACGCCCTCGAGCACGGGTCCCCAGGTGCCCTCGTCCTCCCAGTCGAAGCGCGGCGACGCGCTGCGCGAGGCGAGCCGCACGGGGATGCCGCGCGCGGTGAGCTGCTCGGCCACCCGGCGACCGGTCTTGCCGGTGCCGCCGACGATGAGGGTGACATTCGAAACGTTGGTGGTCGGGCTGGTTTGCGTGGTGTTCATGGTGGGCTCTCTTTCTCGTTGGCTCGTTGGCTCGTTGGCTCGTTGGCTCGTTGGCTCGTTGGCCGTCGGCTCGTGGCTCGCCGGCCATGGGCTCGTTGGCCGTTGCAAAAGGTGCGATTCGTTTTTTTTCGGGGTTTTCGTCGCCCCGACCAGAGAGAAGATGCACCGTGCGCGTTTGCATCGCCAGCCCCACGTTTGCATGTTACGAATGCGTTTATGCAACGCCCTTCAGTCGTGCGCGAGGAGCTTCGTTGGGACGATGTCCGGGTCTTCTTGGCGCTCTGCCGCTCCCGCACTGTGGGGAACGCCGGCGGGCTGCTCGGGTGCGACGCGTCGACCATCTCGCGCCGCCTGGTCGCGCTGGAGGAGGCGCTGGGCGCGACCCTCTTCGATCGCGGGCGCGATGGAATCACGCCCACCAAGGCCGCCGAGGATCTCATGCCGGTGGCCGAGGAGATGGAGCAAGTGATGACCCGCTTCACCAACGCGGCCGAGGGCCTCGAGCGCGAGGTCTCGGGCCTGGTGCGACTCACCTGCCCGCCCGACGCGGCCCAAGTGCTGGTGGCGCCGCTGCTCCAAGAGCTGCTCGCGCGGCACCCGGGCCTGCGCATCGACTTGGATCCGGGCGAGGCCGTGCTCGATCTCACGCGCCGCGAAGCCGATATCGCCCTGCGGGTGGTGCGCCCGGTGCGCGGCGATCTGATCGTGACCCGGCTGACCACCGTGCAGTGGGTGCTGGTGGCCTCGCCCAAGCTGGCGAAGTCCGTGGGAACCCTACGCGCTTGGACGGATGCGCCGTGGGTGGGCTGGGGCGAGCGCCTCTCCAACATCCCGGCGGCGCGCTGGTTCTCCAAGCACGTGCGGGGCACGGACCCGGTGGTGCGCTCCGATAGCTTGACCATGCAGCTCGCCACCGTGACGGCCGGCGTGGGCATGGCGCTGGTGCCGAACCAAAGCGTGGAGCACTACGGGCTCGTTCCCATCTCCATTGGTACGCCGCTTCGGGCGGCGGCGGCGGAGTGGCCGGAGGACGAGCTTTTCCTCGTCACCCACCGAGCGCTACGGGATGTGCCGAGGGTGCGGGCGGTGTGGGATCTCTTGATCGAACGTGCGGGCGGGGCCACGAAAGAAAAGAGTCGCGCCAAGTGATGGCGCAATCGACACAAAATTCGACGGTGGTGTCGATCCGGCGGGACGTCATACGACGCCTCCTTGAAGCCGGCCAGCGGGCCGGAAAACGAAAGGCCCATCATGTTCCGCAAGATTCTTCTCGGCTTGGCTGCCGTCGCCGTCGTATTCGTCCTCGTCGTCTCCACCCGCCCCTCCACGTTCCACGTCGAGCGCTCGGTCACCGTGGCCGCACCCGCGGAGAGGGCGTTCGCGCAGGTGAACGACTTCCACGAGTGGACGGGGTGGTCGCCGTACGAGAAGCTCGATCCCCAGCTCCGGCGCACCTACGAAGGCGCCCCCGCGGGCGTGGGCGCCATCTACGCCTGGGCGGGCAACGGCAAGGCGGGCGAGGGCCGGATGACGATCGAGGCGAGCGATGCACCGTCGCGCATCGCCATCAACCTGGAGTTCATCGAGCCGTTCGCGGCCACCGACACCGCCACCTTCACCTTCGTCCCCACCGCGGAAGGCACCAAGGTCACGTGGGCCATCGACGGGACGAACAACTTCGTCTCCAAGGCTTTCTCGCTCTTCATGGATATGGACAAGCTGATCGGCGGCGACTTCGAAGCGGGTCTCGCCTCGCTCAAAGCCATCGCCGAGCGCGAGACCGCGCAGGTCGCGCGATAACGACGCCGTCGACGAGACGGCGCGTCAGTGCCCCGTCAGAAGATCCGCGCTCGACGCCGAAGATACGACGCGCGGCGGCGGGGCCGGGTTGGGCGGCGGGGTTGGCGTGGGCGCCCCGATATCCGACTCGAGCTCGTCGGCGCGGGCGGTCGCGGTTGCCTCGGTGCGCGCGGCTTGCTCGCGCACGGGCCGTTTGTTCGCGGCGGTGTTCGCAGGAACCGCGGCCGCGGCGCGGGCCGGCATCGGAGTGGGCGCCACGTCGGAGAGGGTTCGCGACGCGGGCGGAAGCGCGGCTGAAACGGGCGCCATGGAGCGCTCCACGATCGGCCCGGTTGGCGCAGGCGGCGGCTGAATGGCCACACTGAGGGCAACCGTGGTCGTAATGGGTGCCTTGTACGACTCGCCCAGCGCCTCGCCCTTGGAGAGCCGCACCACCACGAAGGGCACCACGAAGCACGTGAGAAGGAGCGCGATGGCCACCACCGCAAAGGGCCCGTGCCGCTGGAAGCGGCGCGGAATGAAGGTCACCCCGCGCGGCGGACGTGGCGGGCCGGCGAGGGCGTTCGGCACCGACGGCATTTCGAACCGCGGGCGGTAGGCATCCGGGCCCACCCCGAGCGCGTGCTCGCGGCTCGGGGGCGGAGATCGATGGGGCCGGAGCTCGCTGCTGGAGCGCGAGCCATCCCCGCCCCGGCGCTCCCGGCGCTTGCGCGGCGTTTGAACCTCGAGCCGCAGACCCTCGATGAGCTCATCGATCGTCTCGTTGGAGGGCGGCGTTGCGGCCGCGGCCGGCGCGCGCTGAAGCGGTACCCCCGATGGCCACGTGGGCTCGATGGGCTCCACCCTTTGAACCCTATGACGCGCCGGGGTCGCTGGCGCCCCAGAAGCCTCACACGCCGCGGGGGCCGCGGGGGCGTACGGCGGCTCCAGATCGCCCGGGAGCACCTCGTACGTGACGTTCTGCGTCGTAGCGTTCTCCATCGGAAACGCATCGATGGTGTCGGCGTACTTCGATGGGCGCCCGCCGCGCACCACCCCGATGAAGTCCGGCGTGGTTCGCGAGAGCCGTGGGCCTTCCGCGTTCAAAATCCCAGTGGATGCACGCTCGCCCCAGCGCCCGGGAAACCCGGGATCCGTTCGCGTCGGGCGCGCCTCGAGCGGGCGCTCTTCCTGCTGCTGCTCGATCTCCCCCGCTGCATGCGACTGCAACGCTCGCTGCTCGCTGCTCACTTGGTGACCGATGCCCGAGCAACCGTTCACGTGGCGGTGAAACGACGCGCCGCTTCGTGCCACAATCCATTTCCATTCAACGTTTGAAGGTCCATGGCATTGACAACTGGTGTAAAAGGCCAATTCAATGCATCAGTTCCGCCTTCTTTTGCCCGCGCTCGTGGGAGGGCTCGCCGCCTGCGCCACGACATCCCCAGCTCCCGCCCCCCAGGCACCCTCTGTCGCAGTTGCCAGCCCAATCCTCCCGGAGGTGCGCGCTGCCGCGGCAGGTCCCCATCACGCGTTCACAGTGGACGATTTGCTTGCCATGGAGCGCGTCGACGATCCGCAGATCTCGCCCGATGGCAAGCTCGTCGTGTTCACCGTCGCGAGCACCGATCTGCCGGCCAACAAGCGCCGCACGGACCTCTGGCTCGCCACCACCGACGGCTCGCAGGTGCGCCGCCTCACCACGCACCCCGATCGCGACTTCGCCGCCCGCTTCGCCCCCGACGGCAAGAGCCTCTATTTCATCTCCACCCGCAGCGGCTCCGCGCAGGTGCACCGCCTCGCGCTCGACGGCGGCGAGCCCGCGCAGATCACGTCGTTGCCGCTGGACGTCGACTTCGTCCTTCCCTTCCCCGATGGCAAGCGCCTGCTCCTCTCCATGGAGGTGTACCCCGACGCGCAGACCCTCGACGAGACGGCCAAGCGCGATGACGCCAAGGCCAAGTCGCCCTCGAAGGTGATGGCCTACGACCAAGCCATGTTCCGCCACTGGGACAAATGGGATGACGGCAAACGCCGCCATCTCTTCGTGTGGCGCCCCGACGGCCCGCCCATCGATCTCACCAAGGGCTCCGCGTTCGACGCTCCGTCGGGTCCCTTCGCGGGCGCCGAGGGCATCGCCATCTCCCCCGACGGGCGCACCGTGGTCTTCGAGTCGAAGCGGGTGGGGCGCGAAGAAGCTTGGTCTACGAACATCGACCTCTTTCGCGTGCCCTCCGACGGCAGCGCGGCCGCCGTCTCGATCACGGCCAAGAACCTGGCCGAGGACACGTCGCCGGTCTTCTCACCCGACGGCACCAAGCTCGCGTACCTCGCCATGGCGCGGCCCACGTTCGAGGCCGACCGCCGCCGCGTGGTCGTGATGGATTGGAAGAGCGGCGCCTCGCGCGTGCTGACCGAAGCGTGGGATCGCTCGGCCAGCGAGCTGACCTGGAGCCGCAACGGGCGCACGATTTACGTGACCGCCGATCACCTCGGGCACAAGGGGCTCTTCGGCGTCGCCGCCGACTCGGGGCAGGTCACCACACTCGGCGCCGAGGGCACGTACATGTCCCCGCGCGCAGGCACCGATCGCTTGGTGTTCACCCGCGACACGCTCACGAACCCCGCCGAAATCTGGGTCTCGGGCTTGGATGGACGCACACCGAAGCCCATCACCCACCTGAACGACGCCAAGATCGCGGCCATCGATTTCGGCGAGCCCGAGCCCTTCACCTTCGACGGCGCCAAAGGCGAGAAGGTGCACGCGTGGATCGTCAAGCCGCACGGCGCGCGCGGACCGGTTCCGGTCGCGATGCTGATCCACGGCGGACCGCAAGGCTCCTTCGGCAACCACTTCCATTACCGATGGAACCCGCAGATTTTCGCGGGGCGCGGGTACGCGGCCATCATGGTCGACTTCCACGGCTCCACCGGATACGGCCAAGCTTTCACCGACGCCATCCGCAACGACTGGGGCGGCGCGCCGTACGAAGACGTCATGAAGGGCCTCGACGCGGCGCTCGCGAAGTACTCGTTCTTGGACAAATCACGCGCGGTCGCACTCGGCGCCTCGTACGGCGGCTACTTGATCAACTGGATCAACGGCAAGACCGATCGCTTCAAGGCGCTGGTCTGCCACGATGGAAACCTCGACGAGACCATGGCCTATTTCGACACCGAGGAACTTTGGTTCCCCGAGTGGGAACACGCGGGAACCCCCTGGGAAAACCCCGAAAACTACGCCAAACACAATCCGATTCGCTTCGTGCAGAACTGGAAGACACCAACGCTCGTGATCCACGGCGGCAAGGACTACCGCGTGGTCGATACGCAAGGCATGTCGACCTTCACCGCGCTGCAGCGTCGCGGAGTGCCCTCGCGATTCCTCTATTTCCCCGACGAAAACCACTGGGTTTTGAAGCCGCAGAACTCCAAGCGCTGGCACGACGAAGTATTATCGTGGATTGATAAGTATTCCCAGCGATAAACGATTCGATTTTCGCGCCAATCACCGCGGCCGTTCATCCATTGGCGATGAACGGCCGTCTGGTATTTTGGGGCCATTTTGCACGATTCATGGAACCAGGGGAAAGGCGTCCAGCGATTTTCCCATGGCGTAACCATTTTGAACGGTGCAGCCGCATTTCACTGCTCGAACCCCTATTTCGATATTCTGACATTCATGCGATTTTTCAGCGCCACCCCCCTCGAAGCGCACCTGGCCGGAAAAATCGCAGCTCAGCGAACACGGCGGCTCATTACGGTTGCGTCGCTAAAATGCGGTGAACGTGGCGTTTTTGCGCGGTGGCCCGAGCGTTGCTGTGCTTGAGACATGAAACGACATCGAAGGTGCGCGGGCCTCAGACCTCGAATGGAAAGATGCTCCAAATCGGCGACGCGACCTTCGCTCACGTCTTGATACCTGCCATTCGCTCCGTATCTTCAATTACCCATCACGTTGTCGCCGGGCGATCTTCCGCGCTCTACCTCGTGCGGAACGGTTTGCGACCGAGTGAACGTCGAAGCTTAGCCACGAGTGTCTTGCAGAAAGAGGAGACGAGCGCGCATGAGCGCATCACACGCCTTCTTCGAGGGCGAAAGTTTTGGCCCGTATCGAGTGCTTTCACGCCTTGCATCGGGCGGAATGGCCGACGTTTGGTTCGTCGAAACGGTAGCGGGCTCCACGCGTGGCGTGCTGAAAACCATGCGCGCCGAGCTCGCGGCCTCTGGCGAGCTCTCGTCCATGTTCGTCGATGAAGGCCGTGTGGCTGCGGGTCTCGAGCACGATAACATCGCGAAAGTGCTCGACGTCGGGGTGATCGACGGGCGCGCGTTCATTGCCATGGAGTTCGTGCACGGTCGTACGCTACGGCAGATCGCGCAGCACTGCCATGAACAGCGCGAGCGCATCGAGCCTTGGTTCGTGCTGCGCACCTTGCTGGAGGTATGCGCCGCCCTCGAGTACCTGCACAGCTACGTGGACACCGATGGGTGGCACCTCGGGCTGATACATGGAGATATCAGTCCGGAGAATATCATGGTCTCGTTCAACGGGACCGTGAAGCTCGTGGACTTTGGTATCGCGCGCGTGACACAATTGGCGAACTCGTCGTTTCCTCCGCCGACCGTGAAGCCAATCCCCGCGCCCGTGCACGAGAGCCGGGGCAAGCTGGTCATCGGCAAACCGTGGTACATGTCGCCCGAGCAGATCCTGGGGTCGACCCCCAATCCGCTCAGTGATTTGTATTCGGTGGGCGTCGTCCTCTACGAGTGCCTAACCGGTTATCGTCCCTATTCGGGCGGCACGGAGACCGAGGTGCTGGCGCGCGTGCTCGAGGGCAAGGCGGCGCCGCCGCAAGCCGTGGCCCGCGGGATCTCGGAGCCCCTCGCGTGGACGACACTTCGTGCCATGGCGCGCGAGCCGGACAGCCGGTTCTCGAGCGCGTCCGATCTGGCCGCCGCCCTGCGATGGCGTCTGCGCGAGCTCGATCCTGGCGCGATCGGGCGGCCGCTCGATGGCTACATGGCGTCGCTGTTCGGCGAGCCGGACACGGTGGCGAGCGCGATCATGCGCACCATCAACGAGCGCCCGGCGCGCAACTCCGATCTGCCGACCGCGCCTTGCTCGCCGGCGATGGTGGCCGCGGCCATCGCGGAGTCGGCGCTCACCGTGCGGCCCCCCAAGCCGGCGGCCGTGCCCGAGGAGCCGACATTCACGGTCTTCGAGTCGGCGGCGCCGGATCGCTCGGGCGAGTTCCAAACGTCGCGCGCGCCGGCCGGCGTCAATATCTTCGCACGTCCGTCGCTGCGGCCGCTGGAGCCTATTTTCGGGCGCGAGCTCGCGCCGCGGAGCGTTCCCATAGGGGGGCGGCATCGAACGGACGACGAGCTCGAGGCCGCACGGCTGTTCGAGCACGGGCTCGAATGTTTGAGCAACAAAGATTTCGCCGGCGCGCAGGAAGCTTGGCTACGGACCATCGAACTCGATCCGCGCGAGAGACGATATCGGATCAATTTGCGGAGACTCCAAGAAAGGTTGCGCGATGGCGACGAATGATATTCAAATCACCGAAAAGAATCGTATGACGAAAACCGAGCGCCTGAACGGCGTGCTCCGTTCGCTCCGATCGAGCTCGCCCGAGATCATCGGCGCGTCGGTGGTGACCTCGGACGGGTTCATCGTCGCGTCGCACATCCCCAACGAGGTCGACGAGGATCTCATCGGCGGTATGGCCGCCTCGCTCCTCGGCGTGGGCGAGCGCATCGCGGCCGACTTGATGCGCGCGGACGTGGAGCAGGTCTATGTGCGCTCGGCGAAGGGGTACATCATCGTCAACTCGATCGGCACCGAGTCGGTGCTGGTCTTGCTGGTGACGCGCGAGGCCAAGCTGGGGATGATCTTCCTCGAGCTCAAACGCACCCTGAACCAGCTCGCGGATCACCTGGACAACTGATGAAGCCAATAGTCTTTGGGGCAGGGTTCGCCCTGCTCGGCGCGGTCGATCTCGCCTGGATCGATCTCGCGCTGGTGCCTCTGGCGCTCGCGCAGCACGAGAACGCTCCTCCCGCTGCCGTTGCCGTGGTCAAGCCGCTCGCCATGCCCAAGCAACTGGCGGTGGCGGCGCCGGTGGCGCCTTCGGAGCCGCCGAAGGGCGTAGCGGCCGAGCCGCCGAAGGGCGTGGCGGCGCCGGTGGCGCCTTCGGAGCCGCCAAAGGGCGTAGCGGCCGAGCCGCCGGAGGGCGCGGCGGTCGCGAATGCGGAGAGTGCTCGCGCGGGGGCGACCCCACCTGCGCCGGCGGTCTCGGAGCCGGTGGCGGTCGCAAAGCCGGTGGCTACGCCGCAGGCAGCGGCGTCGCCGTTTACCTTGCACTTCGATGTCAATGCACGAAACCCCAACGACGAGGCTGGGACCGAGCTGGACGCGGTGGCCGCGCTTCTGACCTCCAACCCAGCGCTGCACGTGAACATCGATGGGCACTCCGATCGCAATGGCACGGCGAACTACAACGACCAACTGAGCCGGGCGCGCGCCGATGCGGTGGCGGAGGCGCTGATGCGGCGCGGGATCGCGCGAAGCCGCATCGTGACCCTCGGCCACGGCGCGCGGGCACCCGTCGACAAAGGGACCGATTTGGAATCGTTCGCACGCAATCGCCGCGTCGAAGTGCGCATTGAAGGGAGGAAACCGTGAGCGTGTTGACGACAATCTGGGCGGCGTCCATCGGAGCCGCGCTCTTCTTTGCCGCCGCGGGCTTCTTCGTAGCGCGCGCGCTCGTCGCGCGGCGCGAAAAAGAGCGCGAACGCGACGCCGAACGGGATCGGGGCGATCTCGCGCGGGCCCTGCTCCGCGCCAAGCACCACGAAGATCTGGCCGCGTCGGCCCGCGGGGACGTGGAGCGCACCGTGCGCGAGCTGGCGCGCGTCTCCGAGGCCGAGCAGCGCGTGCGCCACCAGCTCGAGGACGAGCGCCGCGCGGCCGAGGAGCAGAAGGCGGAGCTCGCGCGCATGCAGCGCGAGGTCGATCAGCTGGCGCGGGCGCGGGGTGAGCTCGCGCGGGCGGAGAAGGAGCTCGCGGCGACCAAGAACCGCACGGCGCAGCTCGAGTCGCGCGGAACGGAGGGCGAAGCGATGGCCACGAAGAAGATCGTGGAGCTCGCCGCCTCGGTCTCGAGTCTGCGCGAGCAGCTCGCGGGCGTGAACAAGAAAGAGCAGCAAGCGCGCGAAGGGTTGGAAGGGGCGCGGGCCGAGCTCGAAGCCCTCCGCCGCGAGGCCGCGCTTCGCACGGAGGAGACCCGCGCCGCCAAGATGGCGCTCGATGTCGCGCGCAATGACACGGCCGGCCTGCGCCAGGACGGCGCCTTGCTCAACGAGGCGCTCAAGCGGGTCGCAGCCTTGGAGGCGGACAACGCGCGGCTGCGGGCGCTCGAGTTCGCGCACAAAGCGCAACAGCCGAAGAAGGGCTCGGACGTCGCGGGCGAGCTCGCGACCCCGCCCGCCTCGGGCCTCGACGGCCGATCGCTCCAGCGGTTCGTGGACGACGTGGTACGATCGCAGTCGGTCAGCGCGGCGGCGCTCACCGACGAGCTGGGGTTCTTGGTCGCGGGCAACGGCGACTACACGGAGGCGCTCGCGGCCTTCGGTGCATACCTCACGGAGGCGGGCGCGCGGGCCTGCGGACTGCTCCCCATGCACGCGGTGCAGCGGGTATCCGTCCAAGACGACTCGGGCATTACCTTGACGGCGCGCACCGTGGCCTCGGCGCCGAACGAATTGGTGCTGGTCACGCTCGGTGTGGAAGGCGGCCGCGAGCGAAGCAACGGACGGAACGGAGAGAGAGAGAGGACTTCATGAGTGTTCAAGTGAAAGAGCCGAACGTGGATGTCAAAGAGTTCGCGCGCAGCAGGAACGTAGAAGTCGGCAATGCCCTCAACATCTTGCGTCCAACGTTGGGCAACGACGCGGGGGTGGCGCTCTATCGCCTTTTGCGGTTGGTCGCGCTGGAAGACATCATGGGCCGCGGGGCCGCCGGCACCGCCTATGTAGCCGGCAAAAAGCTGGGGCTCTCGCTGGGCTTGACGAAGCTGGCCGACTTCTTGGAGCTCTGCAAAAACCTGAAGGTCGGCGTCATCGAGGTGCCGCTGCTCGGTGAGTCGCGCATTCGGGTCGACGTCTACGAGTGCGTGACGTGCGCGGGATTGAAGACGGTGGGGCGTCCGCTTTGCCACTTCGAGGGCGGGCTCATCGCCGGCGTGGTGGAGAGCATTTTGAACAAGCGCACCCGCGCGCACGAGGTCGCGTGCATCGGGGGCCTCGGCGACAAGATGTGCGGCTTCGATCTGGAGCTGAAACCCATCGGCCAGCCGGGCTAGGACGGACCGCCATGCACGGGATCATTTTGCTCGAGCTCAAGAAGTACGTCGAATCGCGGTGGGGCAAGACCGCCTGGCCCACGCTCGTGGCCGACACGGGTTTGGCGGGCCAGACGTACCTGCCGGTGCACGAATACCCCGACGACGAGATGGTGGCGCTCGTCCGCACGGCCTCCACGACCACGGGCTTCAGCGTGCCGGCCATCCTGGAAGACTTCGGCGAGTTCATCGTGCCCGATCTTCTGCTGCTCTATCGATCGCTCATCCACTCGAAGTGGAGGACGCTCGATCTCCTCGAGAACACCGAGAAGATGATCCAGCGCGTAGTGTCCCTCCGCAACCCGAGCGCGCGCACGCTACAAATGTCCGCCGAGCGGCGCACGCCAACCGAGGTGCGCATCCGCCATCGCTCGGCCCATCGCGTTTGCAGCGTCACCAAGGGCATCGCCCGCGGGGCCGCCAAACACTACGGCGAACGCATCGCCATCGTCGAGGCGCAATGCATCACCGCCGGCGCCTCCGAGTGCGTTCTCGATCTCCGTTTGATGAACTGATTCGCCGCTTCTCCGTACGGTGACGTCATCGGGGTCGCCGTACGGAGCTTTTCGTGGCGATGCGCGTTCTCCTCCGTACAGTGACGTCATTGGTTCAAAGTACGGAGTTTTTTTCGTAGCGATGCCGTACCGGTGCCCCTCATTGGGTTCGCCGTACGGAATTTTCGTTGCGGTGCATTCTCCGTACGGTGCCTCATTGGGTTCGCCGTACGGAGTTTTTCGTTGCGGTGCAATCCTCCGTACGGCGACTTCACTGAATCGTCGTACGTTTTCGTTGCGGCACACTCTTCCGTACGGCGACCTCACGGTATCGCCGTACGGAATTTTTGAGGAGGCTCAAAACCGAGCCTCGAAGAAGCCCACGGAGGCCGCGGCCAGAGCGTCAGATTCGAGGGCCTGAACGCTCGGCAACGTCGGGCCTTCATTTCGCGGCGGCGGCGCGCTTCATACGCGCCGTTTTGTCGTAGTCGCCCAGGAAGCCTTTGCCGGTGAGGCCAAAGTCGGTAATGGCGAGCAGCAGCATCTCTTCGTTGCTGGTGTTCTGCGTTTGGTGCATGCACCACCGGGGCGCGAAGACGATATCACCGGGCTTGACCTCTTGGGGCGCGTAGTCGATGAGGACATAGCCCGAGCCCTGCAGCACGAAAAAGACGGTTTCGTGGGCGTGGCGGTGGTGCTCGTTGCTCTTGCCGGGCGGAATGCGCACCATGCGCGGGTCGAGCACCTCGGCTTGGAATGGAAGCTTGTCGACGGCAAAATCGATGTTCAGCTTCTCGATGGCGTTCGTGTAGAGCGGGGTGCCCCGCGTGTAGGCCGGGTGGCGGAAGCCTCCGCCCTCGGAGTTGGCCACCAGGGATTTTCTGGCCTGAATCTTCTCCAGCAGCGAGCGCACGCGCCGCATCTGAATCGCGTCGTAGAGGTTCTCGAAGAACCGCGTGCGCAAGGTGAGCGCCCGTTCCATGGCGTCGGCGCAGCGCGCGTGCCAGCCGCGCTCGCCCGCATAGCTGAGCATCACTTGCTGGAGGGTGAACGCATGCGCATCATCGCACTCCATGTGCAGGCGGAAGAACGTGAGCTGCTCCTCGGGCACCCCTGCCTTCGTCAAGCCTTCGACGAAGATGCCATACATTCGCGCGACGATCCCCTCGGTCCCGAGGGATAGGAACGCCGCCGCCTCCATGGGATGGCCGCGAAGGATGAAATCGAGGTACTCTCGTACGAAATAGCGGGAAAAATCCGCGTATTCGATGGCGGCGAGATCGGGGATGCCGAGCCCCTCCTGCAAGAACTTCCGAAAGATTTGCGCATGACGCTTCTCGACGTCGATGCCGCCGCTCTCCTCCCAGAGGTTCTCCGTAATGCGCGCGCGTAGAAGATCGTCTTCGCAGTTGGCTAGAAGACCTGCCAGGTAGCGTGTGAAATTACGTGAGTAAAGGTAATACTGGGAAAAGACGTATCGGAAGTCTTCGAGGCGGAGCGCACCGGCCTTGCAGGCGAGGAACAATCGATTTTCCCAAAAGGGATGGGTCGCCTGACGCTCCTCGAGGTTCACGAGAGCCTGGAGCGCGTCGACGTCCTCGCCCGCCCCCACTGGCGGGCCCGCATGCGCCACTTGCCCAACTTGCACAGTGTGCGCAACCTGCCCCGATTGCCCCACTTGAGCAACTTGCGTGACGTGCGCGACCTGACTGTTACCGTTCGAATGACTTGTGCCGTTCGATTGAACCGGCGGCGGTGAATGAGAATCTATCACGCCTAAATCTTAAATCATGAGAGCGCGGGCGGCACGTCAAATCGCAGCTGAGGCAACGAGCAAAAGCGTCGCGGTCGGCTCCACACCCTACCGCCACGAACTGCGACGTCGACATTCGTTCGACGCGCTTTTCGTCCGTCGGTAATGCGTTGTCTTGAATGTATTCGACTTACCCCATCGAAAAGGTTCACTGCGGACCGAGGGATATGTCCCCAATGACTTTTTGCACATCGCAGGGGAAGTCCGACATCTCCTGCACCTGCCGAACCTCGATCACTTCGTTCTCGGAGGCCGGACAGCGCGACGCCCAGACAATGGCCTCCTCTTTCGATTTCACCTGAATCATCCAGTACCCGCCGATCACCTCTTTTGCTTCCGGGTGCGACCCGTATGTCACGATGGCCTTACCCGCGGGGAACGAGACGCGCGCGCCCATCGAGGGCGGGTGGAGCCCGTCGAGCGCCAAGAGCACGCCGGCCTTGGCGAGCGAATCGTTGAACTTCATCATCGACTCCACCGCTTTGGCGTCCGGCAGGGTGCCGGGTGCAGCGCTCTCGTAACCCTTGGGGATCATCAGAAGCATGAATCGCATGGTGGTGCCTCGTTCGTGGGGGGGGTCCGTAGGCGAGGCTCTGGTCGTTTTCGACCATAACGAAGTGCCCTCGCATACTCTCCCGTCGAACGAGGCCCGGGCGGATCGACGAACCGGCGCGATTTTTTCTCGCACCTCGACCCGAAGCCGATGGTCGCGCTCGAGTCGGCCGCTCAGGCGCTCCAACTCGGACGCGCCCTCATCCGTTCATGCCAGCGGTGCACGTGGGTGAGCGATGCCGGGATCTCGATCTTGAGGTGTCCCCCGAGCCACGACGCGACCATGCCGGTGATGTCGGCGACCGAGAACTGCTCGCCGGCGATGAAGGGCCGGCCGTCGGCGAGCTCGCGATCGAGCCAGGCCCACTTCTCCGGTGCAGCTTTGCGCTGTGCGTCGGAGAAGGCGGGTACCTGGGCGATCTTTCCCTTGAAGAACTCGTCCGAGTGCAGCCCCACGTTGCCGATGGTGCCAAAAATCTCGCTCTCCATTCGGCGGTTCCACATTTCGACCTGGGCGCGGCTCTTGGCGTCCGACCCAAAGAGGGCGGGCGCGGGGCGCAGCTCCTCCAAGTAGCGGCAGATGGCCACGCTCTCCGAGATGAGGGTGCCGTCTTCGAGCTGGAGGACCGGCACCTGGCCGAGCGAGTTGATCTTCGAAAACTCCGCGGTTCGCGTCTCTTTCCCCAGCACGTCCACGGCGACGCGAGGCAGATCGATCCCCTTCTCGGCCATGAAAATGCGGACGCGGCGCGGGTTGGGGGCGTACGGGAACTCGTAGAGCTTCATCTTATCCGACAAAATACAGGGTTCCATCGATCGATCTCCTCGAGGGTCGCGGGGGTGATGCATGCCCGAAACTGATCTTATTTTGCAACCAGTTGCACATTAGGTGCGCCGATGTCAATCTGCAACCCTCGGATGTGCCGGAGGTGACTCGAATGAGCGACGAGCCCAGGTCGCTTTGCCCCATCAATCTTTCGCTCGAAGTCTTCGGCGACAAATGGACGCTGCTCATCGTCCGCGACATCATGTTCGGCGGAAAGCGTCACTTCCGCGAGCTGCTCCAGTCCGACGAGCACATCGCCTCGAACGTCCTCGCCGACCGTTTGAGCAAGCTGGTGGCAGAAGGCATCATCACCAAATCCGACGATCCGAGCCACAAGCAGAAGGCCATCTACAGCCTGACGGAAAAGGGCCTCGAGCTCCTCCCCATCCTGGCCCAGATCGGCCTGTGGGGTCGCAAGTACCTTCCGGTGAGCCCCGAGCTCGGCTGGCGACCCGTCTTCCTCTCTAGAGGAGGGCCCGCCCTCCTCGACCGCTTCGCCGCCGAGCTTCGCGCCGTCCACCTTGCGCCGCCGGGCACGGCGCCCTCCCCCGAAGACATGCCCGTCACAACGATCCTACGCTCGTCACGCACGGCGCCCCCACCTTGGCGCAACGACGATCCGCCACCACCGAAGCCGCGCACCCGCCGGCGCAAGACGCGGTAGCTCGCGGCGGGGCCCTCGCCGGTGCGAGGCACGCGACACGGTAGCTCGTGGTGAGGCGCTCGGCGGCGCGAGACGCGGTAGCTCGTGACGGCCACCCGACGGCGCGAAACTCGAGACACCGTAGCTCGTGGACGGGCGCCGACGGCACAAGACACAGTAGCTCGTGGGCAGGCGCCTGACGGCGCGAGACACGGCAGCTCCTGGCGGGGGCGCCGACGGCGCGAAACTCGAGACATCGTAGCTCGTGGACAGGGCGCCGACGGCGAAAGACACGATAGCTCGTGGGCAGGCGCCTGACGGGCGCGAGACACGGCAGCTCCTGGCGGGGCGCGACGGCGCGAAACTGGAGACATCGTAGCTCGTGGACGGGGGGCGCTCGGCGGCGCGAGGCACGGTAGCTCGTGGCAGGGGCGCCGACGGCGAAAGACACGGTAGCTCGTGGACGGAAGCGATCGGCGGCGCGAGGCGAGAGACGCGGTAGCACGGCATCTGCGAGTACGGTGCGAGGGCGACAGCTGCGGCCAGGGTATCTGCGAGCGCGGCGCCTGCGAGCGCCGCACGTGGTGCGGCGGCGCGTAATTGAAGATTGTGCAAATGGCAACAACAAGAAATCCTGCGCGTTGTCGCGGAGTTGCAGAGCGGTCTGCGTGTTGCAGTAACTTGCTCCAAGCAAGTCACTCGGCTATACTTTTTAAAATTGTTATTTTGATATTGCTTAAATGAGGGGCTCAGGGCATGCTCCCCTCATGCTTCGGGGGCGAGCTACACATATTGCTTGTGAACTCGAAGAGGCTGTCCTCAAAGAGCTCGAAGAAGCTCTCGAAGGATTTGCCTTTTCTAGATTGGCCGCAGAAAACAGCCTTCACCTCGCGGGCTGCCATAGCGAAGCCCAGGCCATCGCTTCTTGGCGTCGAGGGGTAAAGGACGCGGCCAATATCGTTCGCAATTGGAGCGCGCAAGCGCACTACATGGCGCCGCACATCACCGGCGATGGCGCCCACGATAACGATAACGATCATCCCGCGTACAACGAAACCGCCGACCCCAACGAGGAATCGCTCGTTCCGAGGTGGCCTCCTCCACTATTATGCCCATTTTGCCCGAGGCCGGCGTCGGCGCCATCGCCATCGCGACCGTGCAAGTGGCATCGATAGTCGAAGAAAAACCGCAAAAGATAAGCGCACGTCCGGCACGCCCAGAGAGGAGAGAAGGGAGAGAACACCACCCGTTTCCCCCTTCCTTTCTCTCTCCTTCTCTCCTCTTTCGGCGCCCCTGACGTGCACGAGACGCTCGACTCGTTCCAGACCGTCGCGACGACCTATTGCGTGCGCACGTTCGCTAGGTATCCGTTCAAACCGCCGCCGTTCTTCAATCGATCGAGCGCTTCATCGTGGGAGACCCTTCGCCCCAGCCGAAGCGACTCGAGAATACGAACGATGGCAAGGGAAACCTCGGCAGCGCTTTGGTCGCCCTTCGATTGTTTGTCCTTTACATACGGGATCACATCGTAAAGAACCGCGTTGGCCTGCGCGTACGAAAGCAGCTCGCGCTTGCCATGCTTTGCCTGCCATCGCTCATCATTGAAAACATCGTCGACATGCAATTTAATTAAATAAGTCGCGCGACCGATGAGCTTCAGATTGCTCGGGCTCACGTTGGTCATCGTATTGCCCACCACCTTGCCAAGGCGGGCCATGATGGCCGTGGAGTGCGCATTGAGCAACATCTTGAGCGCAATCTGCTGGTCGACCCCAAACGGATCGTTCGTATTGCCCACCTGAATGTGAATGGTGGGCGCCCCCTTGCTGGCCCCACGCCATTCAGGATCGGCGCCCGCTCCAACCACGACCAACCCCAATTTCGCCTGCGCGCCGTCGAACACTGCGGCAAAGCGATCGAACTCCGACTTCGAATCTGCAAGCTGGGACGACTCGTCGTCCACGGCAATCATCACACCCAAATCGCCGGGCTTGGGACCGGTCCGTTGAATGCTCGCATCCGAAAACGAAAAGTCATAGAGATCTTGCTGCTCGTCCCCTGCGTCGGTCAAGCTTCTGAGCGCCGCGCCGCGCAGGTAGGTATCCTCGATCGCCGCAAACGGATCGCGATAAATTTCCGACTTCAGGCCATGGAAGGGGCGGCCGAGGAAGGCCTGCCACGCTTCACGCTTGTCTTTCGCGGGGGTCCACACTTGAAACCACGATTGGCGCTGGGTTGCGTCAATCCGGTCCAACTTTGCGAGACGAAACGTCGGGCTCCGCTCGGTGCCATCGATGAAGACGGTGATAAGCCCTCGGTTGGCGAAATACGTGGAAAAATGGCCATCGCGGTAGGTGTCGGCCTCGAGCTGCGTGAGCTTGGCGAGGTTGGGCACCGTTTTCTTCACCTCGGCCAGCAAGCCGGCGAACCCTTCGAGACGTTTCTCTAGCGAAACTTCCTGCGCAAAGCCCAGCCGCGCCAGATCGTCCGTGGTGAGAACACCTTTGGCAACGAGCCCTCGAAGAACACGACCGACCGCATCCTGCGCTGCATGCGCGAGAATGAACGTTTCGATGGTGGTGGCTTGCATCCGCGTGGAGCCGGTGATGGCTTGCGGACCGGTGGTCAAATTGACCTTCGTAATCCCCGCTTCTTGAATGACGCTGCGGCTTCGATCGAAGGGCAAAAGAACATCGTCGGGATTGTTGTAAAGGAAGAAGAGGTACTTGCTGGCCTCGGCCGCATCGTAGCCGGAGGCTTCCTTCCATTGATCGTGGGCGCCAAGCACGGTGCCGATACCGGCCGACGTCTCACCTCCCTCCGTCACCTCGATCACCACATCGCCCTTGGTGATGCCATGATCCTTCAGCTGAAGACGCCCGATGAGCTGGAGATCCTCGAAGCCTTCCAATGAGCTGATGAGCGCACGATCGGCGCCCGTCATCTCTCCGATGAGACGTTCTTCGATGGCCGAACCAAGATGTGGCTCGAGCTTCGCCTTGATGGCGCCATCGATCTTGCGCCAGTACGGGCGCCAGAAGGTGCTCTCCATCTCCTTGGCGAGCCGGCCCGTCGCACCCGTGCCGTAGACATAGATTTTTCGACGTTCGAGCAACGCTTTCTCAATCGCGTCCGATAGCTTTCGAACCAAGCTCGAATCTTGAACGAAGGCCTGGACCTTCTGGGCGATGTCGTCATCGACCGAGAAGAGCATGTCGAGGCCGCCGGGAAGATCTTGCGGCGCGCGCTCGCTCAAAGTCCACGTGCGCGGATGGCGCTGCTCGGTCTTCAGCGTGTGGAGCTGGAACTGCGTCTTGTTCTTGACGTAGTCGATCGATTCGTCCGTGGGCGTGACGCCCAGCAGGTCGAGGAGGGGATCGGATGACGAGGATGTTTTCGAATCTTCGCAGCCGGCGGAGGCGGTTAGCATGGAACCAAGGAATAGCCAAAAGAAATTCTTGAACACTTTATTCATGTGCTCATCCTCTTACGGGAGGTAGTTTTATTTTCTTCGCTCGTGCGTATCAACAATCCACCTTGCACTCAAGGTGGGAAAATGAAGTTCCCGAACTCGCCTTTCGTGCTTCGCGCGAACATTCCGAGCTGCTCGCAATGGATCGCCGTTCGAGGTTCGAGGTCGAAACCCGAACCGGATGCGCGGATGGGTCAGGCGAAGGTGTACGACTTCGGGTGCATTGGGCGCTTGCGTAAGTCGGACGCGGCAACGCATCGCAGCATCGGGTTATGGGCAGCACTATTTATTTCCAATTACGGGTTGATTGTATGAGCCATGAGTGTCTAGATACTCCCGTTGTTCGCGTCTGTCGTGCCTCGGTGACCGTGTGTTCAAGAACGCATGAGCTGAGCTCCACGAGCGTGAAGAATGCTGGTTGCAGTGGGAGGTCGACCTAGAGCCATTCGCTCCGGATCGCACTCTTGTGCATACGGCACATTCCAATGGGGCTTCACCCCCTCGAACCGTTGGTTTTTGAGCCCTCCCTAATCGACCTTCCGTATCGGTTGGCGTGCCGACTTGCGGCATAACGCGCCATCGGCGGTGTGCCGTCATGGTGTGCCATGCTGCCGCCAATCGGTCGAAAGGCGATCTGGATCGATGTCCATTCACCTGCAGTCCCCTCAAACTTGGAGGTTCATTCGACATGAAACTCAAAACTCCGTTCACCTCTCGCAAATGGATTTCGTCCGTCGCCCTGGCGTTTTTTGCGTGTGCACCGCTCGCGTGCGCCAGCAACTCCGAGGAACCGGCGGATATGGAGACCGATCCCGAGGTCGAATCGACCAGCGACGCCATCATTGGCGGCCGCGCTGCCACCGAGACCTACTCGTTCATGGTGTCGCTCTCCAACGGCTGCGGCGGCGCCCTGGTAACACCGCAGTGGATCGTCACCGCCAACCACTGCGGCTCGGCCTCTTCGGGCCGGGTGGGCTCCATCCGAAAGACCTCGGGCGGTGAGCCGATCCGCATCGACCGCCGCGTCACCAAGCCGGGAACCGATCTCACCCTGATGCACATCACCGCGCCCGTTCAAGCGGCCCCGATCAAGATGGCCGAAACGGCGCCCACCGCGGGCACCCGCGCGCGCCTGATTGGCTTTGGTTGCACGAGCTGGCCTCGATGCACCCAGCCGAGCATCCTCCAAGAGATCGATCTCTCGGTCCTCGATCCCAGCCGCTGCCGGGCGGGCGGTGGAACATCCATCGACGTGTGCATCTCCGGCGATCGCACCCACTCGGCTTGCCACGGCGACTCGGGCGGACCGGCCATCACGGGCTCCACCGGCAACTGGACCCTGGTGGGCGAGACGCACGGCCCCGGCGACAACAACGGTGAGTGCGCCACCACGACGCTCTACACGGGCATCGCGGGGCACCTCCCCTGGATCCGGCAGCAAATCGGCAGCGGGATCTGATCGCTTCCGCTCAATGAGCTGACCCCGTGAAGGCCCGGATCGACTCCGGGCCTTCACGCCAATGACTGGCGCAATCGTCGAACTTTGCGCGCGTCCTTGCCCGGCAGCGGTGTGTATACCACCAGCCGCAAATCCGGCGCATGGTCGAGCATGAACGTGGTGTGCTCGAACTCGATCTCGCCGGCCACGGGGTGCCGAAAGCGCTTGACCCCCTCGACGGCGCCGAGCACGTCTTGCTCGGGCCACCAGCGGCGGAACTCCGGGCTCGCGTCGCTCAGCTCGCGCACGAGCCGGACGAAATCCGGATGGTCGCCATGCCGCCCGTACTCGAGGCGAAACTTCGCGAGCATGCTTCGCGCGTCCGGCTCCCAATCGGACATGGTGCCCCGATATTCGGGATCGGCGAAGACCAGCCACAACATGTTTCGATGTGCCGGCGCGATGCGCGCCAAATCACCGAACACGGCCACCAACGCCGGGTTCCATGCGAGCACGTCCCATCGCGCCGTTTTGATGTACGCCGGGCCGGGGAGGCTATCGAGCATGCGCCGGAGCGGCGGTGTCACCGTGGACGCGGGACCGGGTGCCTGCGGCGGCGGGCGGTTCTGAGCGAGCGCAAAAAGGTGTGCGCGCTCGGCTGCGTCGAGGCGCAAGGCGCGCGCGACGCGCTCCAGAAAATGCGCCGATACCTGAATATCGCGCCCCTGCTCGAACCACGTGTACCAGGTGACGCCGACCCCCGCGAGCAGCGCCACTTCTTCGCGCCGCAAGCCCGGGGTGCGTCTGCGAACGTCGCCGGCGAGCCCCACGTCGCGCGGCG
The DNA here is from genome assembly GCA_037157815.1 of Sorangiineae bacterium MSr11954. Lineage (NCBI taxonomy): Bacteria > Pseudomonadati > Myxococcota > Myxococcia > Myxococcales > Pendulisporaceae > Pendulispora > Pendulispora albinea. Next base: position 11,564,325 of record CP089984.1, on the reverse strand, counting down.
CGATGCGCGCGCGGCGGCTCTTGAGAAAGGCGCCCAGCTCACGACGGGTTTCGCTGCGTTGGTCGTCGGACAAGGCGCGCCTCCGTGGTACCTGCGGTACCTGGATGAGTTCTCCTCTACTCCTACCATCCAAATCCGGCTTCACTCCCATCCATGTTCGAAAAGCTGCTCGATCGCCTGCCGTATGGCACGGCCGCGATCGCTATTTGCGTCGTTCATCTTGGTTCGAGCGCGTGCCGGCCGGCGCCGGCCGCTCCGGCTTCTTCCGCGCGCGATCCAATGATGGGGACGGCCGAAAGCAAAGGACGGATCATGAACCTGGAAGAGAACAAGGCGCTGGTCGTTCGCGTCATTGGCGACGTTTTCAATGGTCGAAAATACGAATTGGCCGATTCATTGGTCCGAGTGGATTTTCATAGTCACAATCCGCAGCTGGGGGTGGGGCCGGAGGGCTTGAGGTCCTTCGCTCAGCGTTTTGCCGGTGGGTTTCCCGACTTCGTGGGAGACATTCGGGAGACCATGGCCGAAGGCGATCGCGTCATGGTTCGAACGCACTGGCGGGGGACGCATACGGGAACGTTCGCGGGGGTTCGGGCGACCGGCAACCGCATCGAGTTCGAGACGGTCGACTTCTTTCGAATCGTCGATGGGAAGCTCGCCGAGCACTGGGACGTGGCGGATCGACTGGCCTTGCAGCGGGGCTTGGGCCTCATCCAACCCGTCACCAAGTGACGCGAGCCGCCTGCCGACGTGGGCCGCGGGCCCGTGCGCGGATGCGCGACGCATGCCGACGCGAGCCTGTGCGCGGATGCGCGACGCACGCCCCTTCGCTGGTGCGCGACACTTGCCGTGCGCGGATGCGCGACACGTGCCGTGCGCGGATGCGCGACACGTGCCGTGCGCCAATGCGCGACACGTGCCGTGCGCCAATGCGCGACACGTGCCGTGCGCCAATGCGCGACACGTGCCGTGCGCCAATGCGCGACACGTGCCGTCGCGGGCCTGTGCGCGGATGCGCGACGTACGCCCCTGCGCTGGTGCGCGACACACGCCCGTGCGCCAATGCGCGACGCGGGTGGATGCACGCTATGCGCCGGGTCATGCGCGGCCGCGGCTGGTGCCGGCGACGATACCGCCGGCGATCAAATGTGCGAGGCGCAAAGGCTCGGGGATGTTTCCGTGGAGTGTGGTGGCCACGATGATTTTGCGCGCCTCTTCGACGGAGAGCCCCGCGCGCTGCATCCAGAGGCGAGGGACTTTGCCGGAGATGCCGGTGGGGCCGCGGCGCAGGGCGCGGTGCGAGATGCTCAGCGCTTCGATGGCGCCCGCCCGTTCGATGAGCGCCCATTTGCGGGGGGCACCTGCCACGCGCGGACGGGCGTGCGGCGTGTCGCTGAAGAGGGCGCGCCGCACGGCGGCCATATCGGGCGGGCGGCGAACGACGACCAGCACCGGCACGCCGAGCGCGTCACGGAGGCCGTGGAGATCGACCACGTTGAATCCGCCCACCGCGATCCCCTGGAGCAAAACGGCCTGCAGATGCTCCTCGAATTGGCTCTCGCGAACCAGGCGCACCATCTCCCGTGTGGCGTTGGTGCCGTCGCGGCGAATGCGGCCGCTGACGACCCCATCGAGCCGTGTGCCCGAGCAAACGGCGCCCACGAGCAAGACGTCGCCCCGATGATCCCGCGCAAAAGGGCCGTCGTCGAACCCGATGACGTTCATAGGTCGCACGGAGCATAATTTCTGAGTAGGAGTAGCGTATGCGTAAAATTGCTACGCTCGCATTTGCAGCTGCGCTCGCGGGCTGCGGCGCCGCGCCGCGTGCAGGGGCCGAGGCTCCGCAGGGTGCAGCTCCGCGCACGGGCGCCGAGGCGCCGGTTCTCCGGCACGTGAATCCATCCACCTTGCCTGCACCGCGCGGCTACAGCCATGTCGTGGAGGCGCGGCGTGGCCGGAGCATCTACATTTCCGGGCAGATTGCCCTCGATCGCAGTGGCAAATTGGTGGGCGCCGGTGATTTTCGCGCCCAGACCGAGCAAGTCTTCACCAACCTGCGCGCGGCGCTCGCCGCCGTGGGGGCGGATTTCACCCACGTGGTCAAGCTGAACTTCTATGTCACCGAGCTCGATGACGCGCACCTCGGTGCGCTGCGTGAGGTGCGCGATCGCTACATCGACCCCACCCATCCGCCGGCGAGCAGCTTGGTGCAGGTGGTAAGGCTCGTTCGTCCGGAGCTCGTGGTCGAAATCGATGCCATCGCCGTCGTCGCCGACTAGCCGCCCTGCCCGATGGATGGCGCGCGCGGCTAGGTGAACCGAACGGAGACGGCGCCTAGGATCCCGAAATCGGCGACCACGGCGTCTCCGGGGCCGATCTCGAGCGGCACGATGCAGGTGCCGGTGGTGATGATCTCGCCCTCGCGGAGCCCGTTGCGGCGCAGCGCCAAGTCGTTGGCGATCCAGGTGAGCGCCACGCGGGGATCGCCCAGCACATTGGAGCCCTTGCCGAGCGCGGCGACGGCGCCATTCTTGTGCATGGTCACGGGGTGCGCCAGCCAATCGATCTTGCGAAAATCGGTGTACTCCGGACCGAGCACGAAATACGAGGCGCACGAGGCGTCGGCCACCAGCTGCGGCGCGCCGATCGTCACGAAGTCGCGGTAGCGGGAGTCGGGCACCTCGATGGCCAAGTGCAGCGCGGCCACCGCATCGAGCACCTCGTCAGGCTCGTACGGGCGACCGCGCGACGGCAGATCGCGCGCCATGCGAAAGGCAAACTCCGCCTCCGAAACGCGCATATGAAGGTGCCCCGCCGGCAGGATCGCGCCCGACGCATAGGCAAAGCATCGGTAGAGCGGGCCGGCGAGCGGCGCGTCCACGCCGATATGGTGCTGGCCCGCCTTGCTGGTGGCCGCGATCTTCCAACCGATGGCCGGGCCCGCGAGCGCGCCCAGCGCGTCCTGCACGGCATACCCCTCTTCGAGATCGCGGGGACGGTAGTCCTCGGGCACCGCGTCGACGAGACGCTTTCCCTGCCAGGCGGACCATAAGAACTCCGCCGCTTGCCGTGCCCCGCGCTCGTTCATGGGCTTTCAGCCTACCGCGGCGCTCGCCCAGGGCGATACGACGAACGCGCCGCCCGTGTTCACGCCCGTGCGCTCATCGCGCGCGACGACGGTGGGGACGCCGAAGAGGCTCGGATAGAAGCAGTTCTGCTCGACGTGCACATCGTGCGACTGCTGCAGGGCGGCGATCGCCTCGGGAGAGAGCTTGCGGTCCGCCGTGACCCATGGATCGCCGCTCACGTCGATGCGCGGGTAGTGGACCGCCTCGTCCACGGTCATGCCGCGATCGATCAAGAAGATGAGGTAGTGCATGATCGACGGGAAAATCCGGCGTCCGCCCGATGAGCCCAGCGCAATCGTCAGGTTCTTGCCCACACGTGCGACGAGGGGACACATGTTCGACAGGGGGGTCTTTCCCGGGCCGATCGAGTTCGGCTTGCCGGGCACCGGATCGAACCAGGTGACGGCGTCGTTGAGCAGAATGCCCGTCTCGGGGAAGGTGACGCGCGAGCCGAAGTTTTGGAGCAAGGTCTGCGTCAAGGCGGCCGCGTTTCCATCGCGGTCGATGACACTGATGTGGGTGGTGCACGTGTTCTTCTTGGTGTCGACCGGCCCCGAGGTGGCGAGGCGCTCGGCGTACGTGTCGAGCAGCGCGGCGGCGATCGCGGGGAACAGCTTGGCGTCGTCGCGCGCGTCCTTGGGGTTCGGCATGCGCTGGGCGAATCGCTCCAGGGCGTGCAGCAAGGAGGGGCCCGCGGTCAGGCCGGGGACCGTGAAGATCGTGGCGTCGCGGTAGCGCGCGCCCTCCACTTGCTCGATGGTGGCGCGGTACTCGTGCAGGTCTTCGAGGGTCAAGCAGGAGCCGACCGCCTTGGCGTCGGCTGCGATGGCGGCAGCCAGATCGCCGCGGTAAAAATCGTCGCCGCCCGCCTCGGCGATGCGCCGCAAGGTCTTGGCCAGGCGCTTGGGCCAGAGGCGAACCGCGGTGCCGCCGCGCCAGTCGACGACGGGGACGTTGTTGCCCGGGAGGTACACGGCGGCCGTGTTCGGATCGCGCGCGAGGCCGCGCTGGCTGGTCGCGATCTTGAAGGTCCAGTTCCAATCGATGGGAACACCTTCTTCGCACAGCGAAGCGGCCGGGGTGACCAGCCTCGCCCACGGCAGGCGGCCGAATTTGCTGTGCGCGAGCCACGTGCCCGCGACCTGGCCGGGCACGCCAATCGAATAGGGGCCCTCCATGTTGCGGTCTTCGAGCACCTGCGGCCACGAGAACATGCTGGAGCCGGCGTTGCCGGTCAGCGGATAGTCCTTGGGATCGAGCTTCATCGGCAGGCGCGCGCTGAAGTTGATCGCGTACGGCTTCTCCCCCGTGACGGGCGCGACGACCATGTGACCGATGGAGCCGATGCCGCTCTGCGCGGGCTCCAGCACGCCGATGGCGAAGCTCGCGGCCACGGCGGCGTCGACGGCGTTACCGCCCTCGGCCAGCACTTGGGCTGCGATCTGGGACGCCTCGTAGTGCTGCGTGACGACGATCCCGTTCTTCGACTCGACGGCGGGTTTGCGGATATCCCATGTCTCGATGTTTTTCATCGCGCTTCTCGCTTTCCCTATCTTACTGAAACGACGCTCGCCTGAGCGTATGTGTGGAGCAGGGCCGGGGGCCCTGCCGCGTGAGCGTAGGTTTGGCGCAGGGCCGGGAGCCCTGCCGCGTGAGCGTAGGTTTGGCGCAGGGCCGGGAGCCCTGCCGCGTGAGCGTAGGTTTGGCGCAGGGTCGGGGAGCCCTGCCGCGTGAGCGTAGGTTTGGCGCAGGGCCGGGAGCCCTGCCGCGTGAGCGTAGGTTTGGCGCAGGGCCGGGAGCCCTGCCGCGTGGGCGTAGGTTTGGCGCAGGGCCGGGGGCCCTGCCGCGTGAGCGTAGGTTTGGCGCAGGGCCGGGGCCCTGCCGCGTGAGCGTAGGTTTGGCGCAGGGCCGGGAGCCCTGCCGCGTGGGCGTAGGTTTGGCGCAGGGTTGGGGGGGCCTGGCGGGTTCGAGTTTCATTGAGACAAACATCGGATCAGCGCGTCCTGGAGCAGGGGCAGGAACGCGTCCTGGTTCGATTTGATGAAGAAATGCCCCCCTTCGAGCTGCATCACCGAGAAGCGCGCCGATGTGTAGCGGCCCCACGCGCAGAGCTCGTCCGCGGTCACGTGGGAGTCGTCTTTTCCTCCGAAGGCCGTGATGGGAACTTTGATGTCGCGCACGGCGCTCACCCACGTCTCGCGTGACTCCATGTCGGCGCGGATGGTGGGTAGGAAGGCGTCGAGCACGTCGGGCCTGCGAAGGAGCGCCTCGGGCAAGGTCTCGAGCTCGCGCAGCGCCTCGAGGAGCTCGTCGCGCGAGAGCGCGTGCAGCGGGCGCTCCCTTCGAATGGGCAAATGCGGCGGAGCGCTGCCCGTTGCGACCAGGCCGCGCGGACGCTTGCCGCGGCGCGCGAGCTCGAACCCCACCTCCAGCGCCGTCACCGCGCCCATGCTGTGCCCGTAGAGCACGAAGGGGATGTCGCAAAGGCGCTCGATGGCCTCCGCAGCATAGTCGATCACCGCGCCGAGGTTCCGCAGCGCGGCGTGGCCGAACAGCCTGCCGCGCCCCGGGAGCTCGATCGCGCACACGTCGACGCGGTGGAGCGCGTCGCGCCAACCTTTGAACGCGACCGAGCTTCCGCCCGCATAAGGGAAGCAAAAGAGACGGAGATCCGGCGGCCCCGCGCTGCCGAACGACACGATCGAGTGGTCAGCCGCCACGAGGCGCTCCGGTCTTGGGCTTCCAGCTCGTCTCCAAGCGGGCCACGAGCCTCGGGAGATCGGCGCGCTCCACGGAGTAGCGCGTGGTCTCCATGGGGCTCGTCATGATGGGAAGATAGATGGTGCCATTTCCGCAAGGTGCGAGGCCGAGCGCCTCCTTGAGGCGATTGGCAGAGGCGTTCGCGCGCGGGGTCTCGAAGAGGATGCTCCGAAAGCCGTGCGCCTCGAAGAACCTCTCCATCGCCTTCACGTACGAGACGGCGCCGAACCCCTTGCCGCGGTGCTCGGCCTTCCAGATGTGCGCGTGCATGACCGCGCTGATCCCGACTTCGATGTGGGTCAGCTCGTGCACCCCGATGCTCTCGCCCTTCACCTTCACGACGAGGATGGTGGGTGGCGCAACCTGTTGCGCCACCTTGAGCGCCAGCATTTCATGCATCTTGCGTCGGTTCGGCAGCTTCTCCGGCGCGACGCCCAGCGCGCGCAGATACTCGGCGGGCGACTCGTGCCAGTAGCGGACGATGGCATCGACGTCGGCGAGCTCGAGGCTCGCCACCGTGATGTCCGACATCCGCACGCCGCTCATGTCGCCATCATGGCCCGCAACCTCTTGGCGAAGCTCACGGGGGTCGGGTTCTCCAGGAGCGCGGCCACCGGGATCTCGATCTTCAGCCGGTTCTCGAGATCCGTCAGCATGAGCGCGGCCGAGAGCGACGTCCCTCCGAGCTGGAAGAAGTCGTCGTCCACCGTGAAGCTGCGGGTGGAGAGCGTGCCGGCGAAGGCGTCGCGCACGATGGCGTCCACGTCGGCCTCGCGGCCAGCGCGCTCCGGGATCTTGAACTCGTACCCGCGCGTATTCTTGGTCACCACGCGGTTCCACTTGTGCCGATCCTCGCCCTTGACCAGCACGGTGCCGTACTTGTGGAGCGAGATCTTGCTCCCGAACTCCTCCACGTAGTCCGTATCGGGGTACACGCGAACGGACGTGGGCACGTACCGGCTGGCGAAGCCGAGTCGCATCTTGTCCTTGCTGCTGTTGGGGTACGACGAGTGCATGAGGGTCGACCAGAAGATGACGAACTGGCCTGCCTTCATGATAATCGAGCGCGCCTGCGACTCGTCGGGCTTCCAGTCCGGATCCTTCTGGAGCGACCGATAGTCGTAGCCGAAGAAGCCGCGCTTGATACCATCCTTGGCGAGCGCGTTCATCTGGTCGGGCCGGAACTCCATCTTCTTCGACTCGTCGTAGAACATCTCTTCGTGCGTGCCCGGCACGAACCGCAGGCAGCCCATCTCCTCGGTGGCGTCGGTGAGCGCGGTCCACACGGTGATGGTGCCGCCGAACCGCTCCTCGCCCGGCCACACGATCTGCGGCTTGCCCGAGGCGTGCGCGAACTGGTCGGCCTGGTGCCAGTCGGTGCCCTCGTCGCCCGGATATTTGGGGAACATCTCCGAGCGCCAACACAGGACGTCGGGGCCGAGGATGGACGAGACCTTGTCGACCAGCTCGCGACGCATGATGTGCTCGCTGAGCAGGTCGACGTCGAGGTGCCGATCGTAATTGGCAATCAAGCTATCGTGCGGCAACTCGAAGACGGCGTGCTCGCGGTTGAACAGCTGGGCCCGAATGACCTTGTAGCGCTTCTGAGCTTCTTCGGGCGTATAGAGATCGAAGGGGCCAATGTATCCATCGCGCCGAAACTGGGCGCACTGTTCCGGCGTAAGCGCAAAGTCGAGGTTTGCTTGGGTCATTGTTTTCTCGCGATTGACGAGGGTTGAAGGATTCAGGAGCCGGACTGCGCGCTCGAGTAGATGTCGGCCCACCCTTGGATGGAGGGGGCCGCCATCAGCCGGTGTGTCGGTGCACGGCGCTTCAGGCGCTCCTCGAGCCGAAGTTGGAGATTGACGACCGTCAGCGATGTCGCGCCTGCGTCGAACATGTCCTCGTCGTCTTGGAGGCCGTCGCCCTGCAACGTTCCGCGTACGACTTCTCTCACCACATCCAGGATATCGTTTGCACTCGACATTTCGCCCTCTCTCATGCCCTAAGATTTGGTTGCACCTACAAGCGAACGCGCGTCGACCTTCCCGTTTTCGTTCAGCGGAAACGTGGCACGAACGTGGATGACACTCGGCACCATGTATTGCGGCAAGGTCTCTTCGAGGGTGCCTTTGACGAGCTGCTTGATCTTCCGCGGCTCGCCGCTCGACTGGACGTAAGCCACGAGGCATCGGCTGCCGGTCCCGTCGTCCACCGCGGCCACCACCGCGTTCTCGACCCCATCGATTTGGTTGATCTTCTTTTGTATTTCGGTTGTGGAGACGCGATAACCGCGCACCTTCACCAGGTTGTCGGCGCGCCCGAGGAAGTCGATGGCGCCGTCGGGCATCTCGCGGACCAAGTCGCCCGTGCGATAGAGCTTCTGGTGCGGCCTCTCCGGATCGTCCACGAACGCGGCGCGCGTGGCCTCCGGGGCGTTCAAGTACCCCAGGGCGACGCCGAGCCCGCCCGTGTAGAGCTCACCGACCTCGCCGCGGGCGACGGGGCGGCGCTCCGCGTCCAAGACGTGCACGGTGGTGCCGGTGATGGGATGACCGATGGGGATGGTCTCGCCGATGGGCGAGGCGCTGGTCATCACGTGACAGCAGGTGAACGTGGTGTTCTCCGTCGGGCCATAACCGTTGATGAAGGTGACGCGCGGAAAGCGCTCGAACACCCGCCTGACGGCGTCCGGCTGGATGACGTCGCCGCCGGCCAGGAGGACCGATACCCCCTCCAGCGCGTCGAGCGCGTGGCGGGCGATGAGGTGAAAGAGCCCGGCCGTCAGCCATAGAATGGAGACCCGGTTGTCGCGGATGGTCTTCGCGAGCTCGTTCGGATCGAAGACGTGCTCGCCGTAGACCACGAGGGTGGCCCCGTTGAGCAGCGCGCCCCAAATCTCGAGGGTCGATGCGTCGAAGGTCACCGGCGACAGCTGCAGGACGTTGTCCTCCGGGTGAAACGCGATGTAGTTCGTATCGCGCACCAGGCGCACCACGCCGCGGTGGGGGACCACGACGCCTTTGGGATCGCCGGTGGTGCCCGAGGTGAACATCACGTACGCCGGCGTGTCGGGCCCCGCGTCGACCGCGGCCGGTGGCGGCGCGGGCTCGAGCTCGTGGAGAGAGAGCCGCGGGATGCCGGAGATGGTCTCGGCGGCCGCCTCACACCCGGCCACGACGACCACCGCGGCCGCCTTGCTGCGCGCGATGTAGTCGCGGACGACGGCCGCGGGATACGTTCCATCGATCGGCACGAAGGCGCAGCCCGCCTTCAGGATGCCGAGCATGCTCACGATGATCTCGGCGCTGCGCGTGACCAGGATCGCGACGTTCCCGCCCGGCGAAACGCCGGCGCGATGGATGGCCGCGGCCAGCGCGTCGGAGCGCTCGTCGAGCTCGCGATACGACCACGTCCGCCCGTTGCAGCGCACGGCGATCCGCTCGGCGTTCTCGGGCGCCGCGGCCACCGCCCGAAACAAATCGTGAATCACGAGGCTCGGGGCTGTCATGTCAGGAGGGCTCCAGGGACAAAAACTCCACCACCGCTCGATTGATGGGCGTGACCGCACGGCATACGTCGTGATGGTCGGCCACCGGATCGAGCCGGAGCTCGCTCCTTCGCAGCTTTCCTTGAATCAGCTCCGAGCTCCGCACGGTGACCTGCTCGTCGCGCTCTCCGACGATGACGAGCGCGCGATGCTCCACCTCGGGTGCGATGCGGAGAAACTCCATTTTCCGGTAGCTGATGTAGTTCACCGCGAATCGGTGCAAATACTCCGGCCGCGAAAACGGGAGCGCCGCGCCCGCGAGGACGGTGTCCCCTTCGGGCACCTCCCTCGGGGTCAGCTTGGAGAAGATGGCCGCCGTGTGCGCCTTGCTCGTCGCCGCGAAGACCAAGAGCTCGTCGAGGTCGTTCTGGAAGCGCGTTCGCGCGCAGACCGACGGCGGCAGCACGTATTCACCGCTCACCAGCGCCAATCGGCCGAACCGATCGGGGTGCTCGTGCGCGGCCAAGAGCGAGATCCCCGCGCCGGAGCAATAGCCGATCACGTCCGTGCGCGGAATTTCGAGCCGCGAAAGGACGCTGATCATATCGGCCACGTGCATCTGCGGCGTGATCGCATCGACGTCCGGGTGCAGCTCCGGATCGTCCACGATGATCCGCGCTTCCCAGGTCACCACGTTGAAAGGGCCGGCCAGCTCGGTCAGAAAGGGCCGGGCCATATCGAACTTGGATCCGAATGGCAATACGAAGGTGACCGTGGGCTTCTGCGCGTCCCGTCCGCTGAAGAACGCGCGGACGCGATGCCCGTCGGCGCTGGGGACCAATATCTCTTGCATCGTTCGACGCTTCTAAGCTCGGTCGCTCAGTTGAACTGCGCCCAGCCGCCGTCTTGCTCGATGAGGAAGGTGCCGATGGTCTGGCGCGGCGACGCACATTTCTCGACCGCGTGCAAATAGCGGCTATTGAAGATGCACATCTGCCCGCTGCCGGGCGTGATGCGGAGGAACTTGGCGTCTTTGGCCGCCGCGATCTGCTGCGTCTCCGCGTACTCGGAGGCGAAGCGATCGAGCTCGTCGCGGGACTTGACCGTCACGTCCCACATGACGAACCCCGCTTGGTTCTCGGACTTTTGAATCAAAATGAAGGCGCCGACCTGCTCCTTGTTCAAGTTGATCGGCCAGCGCGGATCGCGCCCGAAGTCGATGGCGTCGCAATGCGGCGCGAAGCTGTAAGGCGCCGAGTCGAAGGCCGGATATTCGCGCTTGGTGGCCAGCAGCAGCTCGGCGACCTCACCGAACCGCAGGGGCACGGCGCCGAGGTTCTCGTTGAAGAATCGGCAATATCGCGTCTTCTTCATGGAAGGGTTGACGCTGTTCGAATATGCGAAATAATCACCGATGTTCTGTAGGAGCTTGTCGCTGGCCGAGCGCTGCACCTGTCCGATAGTCTGCTTCAACGCGCTCGTATAGAGGCCTTTGTGGTAGCCGTGACCGGTGATCAATTCCGGGAATCCCGGATCGTTCCACCACAGCTCGACTTCACCATCGGGAATGGCATCCACCAGAATGGCGGCAGTGACACGATCCCGCGCCATTTCCACGGCGGTCTTCAACGTGAGACGCTCACGTCGACGGCTGCCGTCAAAGCTCAACAGTTCGGCATTGAATTCTTTGTTCATGGGGTATTCGACCTTGTGGGGGCCGCAAACCGCGGCAAAGTCCATGTCGAGATGGAGGAAGAATCTCCAAAATTCGAGAGTAGCGATATGCCCGGGTCACCTGGACCGCGCCAGGAATAAGATATTCTTCGCGCGCGCTAGCGGCCCTGATTGGAAGTCGTGGTACGAATAAAGACATGACGCAATCGGCAACCCCAGTCAGCAAGGAACGGGTCGGCGTGATCGAGCTCACGATGGCCATGATCCTTTCGGGCACCATCGGCGTGTTCGTGGTCGAGTCCACCGCGTCGTCATTCAACGTCGTATTTTTCCGCTGCATCTTTGGCGCGATCTGCCTTGGCTCCTACTGCGCCTTCCGCGGGTTCTTCAAGGAGACCGGCTTTACGGCCAAGTCCCTGGGACTTGCGGCGCTCGGCGGCGTATTCATCGTCTTCAACTGGGCGTTTCTCTTCAGCGCCTATCGCTCCACATCCATCTCGGTGGCGACGGTCGTCTACCATACGCAACCCTTCTACGTGCTGCTCCTCGGCGCGATCATCTTCCGCGACAAGATCACGGCGGGGAAGGTGGCGTGGGTGCTCGTGGCCTTCGTGGGCGTTGTGTTGGTCACCGGCTTGTCGGTCGCGGATCTCGAGGGAGCGAACGCCGCGTACCTGCTCGGCGTCGGCAAAGCGCTGCTCGCCGCGGTGTTCTACGCGTTCGCCACCATCATCGCCAAACGGCTCAAAGGCATTCGCCCGCACTTGATCGCGCTCACCCAGGTGCTGGTGGGAATTCCGCTGCTCTTCCCCTTCACGACCTTGAGCGAGGTAAACAACCTCGGCGTGAAGTGGGGGTGGCTGGCCGGGCTCGGCCTGATCCACACCTGCATCATGTACATCCTTCTGTACTCCTCGTACCAGAAGCTCCCGACGCCGAAGATCGCCGTGCTGTCCTTCACGTACCCGGCGGTCGCGATCATCTTCGACATGGCGGTCTACCACACGCGCATCACGGTGCTGCAAGCGGTGGGCATCCCGATGATTCTGATCGCGGGCCTGGGCTTGAACCTCGGCTGGAGCATCTTGCCGCGCCGCGCGGCGGCCGCACCGGACCCGGCCAAATCGAGCTAGCGGCACCGCTCCTCTCGGAGGACTCTCCTCCTTCGCACGATCCGTGCGAGAATCGCGCCCGTGAGCGATTCCGCTCGGATCGAGTGAGGACGACATGGGCTGTGGTCATTATTATGCAGACATCACGGGCGACACGGCGTTCGCCGTGGACACCAACGCGCTGAAGTACGGGTCGGGCGTTCTGCGCGAGATTGGCGACGACGCTCAGGTCCTGGGGATGACGCGGATCATGCTGCTCACCGACCGCGATCTGGCCAAGACCGCGCACGTGGCCGTCGTTTGCGAGGCGCTCGGGGCCGCGGGGGTGGACGTGGTCGTCTACGACGAGGTCGCGGTGGAGCCGACGGACACGTCGTTCCTTCGGGCAGCCGCGGCAGCGCGCGATGGTCGGTTCAATGGCTATGTCGCCGTCGGAGGCGGGTCGGTCATCGATACGGCAAAGGCCGCCAATCTGTACGCGACGTATCCGGCGGATCTCTTGGAGTACGTAAACCCGCCCATCGGGCGCGGTAAGCCGGTGCCGGGCCCTCTGCCGCCGCTGATCGCGTGCCCGACCACGTCCGGCACCGGCTCGGAGTGCACGCCAATCGCTATTTTCGATTATACGGCCATGCACGCCAAAACGGGAATCGTCTCGCGTCGGATGCGGCCCGCGCTGGGGCTCGTCGATCCCGACGTGACGAGCACGTTGCCGTCCACGGTGGTGGCTTGCAGCGGCTTCGACGTGCTCTCGCACGCGGTCGAGTCCTTCACCGCGCTGCCGTACACCAAGCGTGCAAAGCCTGCGCAGCCGCGCCTTCGCCCCGCGTCGCAGGGGGCCAATCCGTACAGCGACGTCGCGTGCACCGAGGCGATGCGGCTGACGGGCGAGTACATCGTTCGAGCGGTGAACGATCCGAAGGACACCGAGGCGCGCGAGCGCATGATGTTCGCATCGACCCTGGCGGGCATCGGCTTCGGCAACGCAGGCTGCCATGCGCCCCATGGCATGTCGTACTCGGTATCTGGGTTGGTCAAGAGCTTCCACGCGAGCGGCTATCCGGAGAAGCCGCTGGTCCCCCATGGAATGTCGGTGGTGCTCAACTCGCCGGCCGTGTTCCGCTTCACCGCGCACGCGTGCCCGGAGCGGCACCTCGAGGCCGCGCGCCTCCTCGGAGCCGACGCGAGCGACGTGAAAAACTGCAGCCTCGAGGACGCGGGGCGTCTCCTGGCGAGCGCGATCCTTCGTTTGATGAAGGCGACCCACATTCCCAACGGGCTCCAAGGCGTGGGCTACGCAGAGGCCGACATTCCGGAGCTGGCCAAGGGGGCCTTCCCGCAGCACCGGCTGCTGAAGAACGCGCCGTGCGAGATCACGTTGAGCGATCTGGAGGGGATCTACCGCGACGCGCTTCGCTATTGGTGATGGCACCGGGGCACCCTACCCATGCGGGCATGGAACGACAGGTCGAAGAAGGTCATCCCGATCCTGCGCGTGAACGACGCCGCCAAGGCGGTTGCCTGGTACGCGCGGCTAGGTTTCGTGAAGGAGTGGGAGCACCGGTTCGAGCCGGGCTTCCCCGCCTTCGTATCCATCGCGCGGGGCCGCGTTCGGCTTTTTCTCTCGGAGCACACGGGCGACGCGCGCCCCGATACGCTCCTTTATCTGCGCGTCCTCGCGATCGATGCGGTGGAGCGCGAGTTCGGCGTGACCGCGGAGGAGGCGCCGTGGGGCGCGTGGGAGCTCGAGCTGCGCGATCCCGATGGCAATCGGCTGCGCATCGCCGGGCCGATTCCATCGGCGGAGGGGGCGAGCGGCTAAGCGAGCTCCGGACGCGCGTCCCCCATGCGTACGAGGATCAGGCGCTCGTCGCCTTCGATGGCGCGGCGGCCGTGCATGCAGCGCGTGTTGTCGATGAGGAGGACGTCGCCGCGTTGCCAACGAATATCCACGGTCAGTCCATCGGCAACGGCAGCGGCGTGTCGGAGCAGCTCGGAGGGGACCGGGCTGCCATCGGCACGTCGGGCAGCGGGGCCGGTCGGGTCCTCCTCCTGGAGCAAAAGATAGTTTGCAAATGCCCATTTGCCGCCGATCGAGCCGCGCTGGAGGCTCGATGTTCGGTATTCGATGTGCATCGTCTCCGCCTCGAACCAATGCCTCGTTCGCGCACGTTCACCGGCTCGCTCGAGCATGCCATCCATGGCCGCGGTGGCATCGACGGGGGAATCTGCGCTCCAGAGGCGCTGCCACATGGGTCTTTCCATCGTGGTATGCCAGAGCAAGGTCATTTCCTCCCAGCGCTGCACATGCTCCGCGGGAAGCGCCTCGACGATGGCAGCGCCATCGCACAGCGTCGTGGCGCCGCCCGACGTGGGCGGTGTCAGGCAGCCGAAGAAGAGCAACTCCGGCCGGGCCGGAAGATAGGCGCGCTCGGAGTGTAGCCCGATGCGCTCCGTGCCTCCGCTCACGCCCTGCGTGGTGTCATCGGCGCTAAAACGTCGGCGCGACGGGTCCTGATGCACGCGAAAGCGCGCGGCGAACCGTGAGGTGAGCGCCTCGAGCTCGGCGGGCGTCGTCGCCGCCTCCTTCAGCAGCACAGCGCCCGAGGCGCGCAGCGCGCTCCAGATGGCCGGCAGCTCCTGGTTCCACGTTGCGACGGCGGGGAACATCGCGCTCATCTTACCGCTCCTTGGTACGACAGCTCGTTGGGTGCGCGAAACGCGCGCCGGTAGGCCTGCGGGCTGGTGGAAACGATCCTGTGAAAGTGATCGCGAAACGCGGTGGCCGAGCCGAATCCCACTTTGGTGGCAACGGCTTGTACGGAGTACGCCGTCGTCTCGAGCAGGTGCTGCGCGCGGCAGACGCGGGCGCGGAGCAACCATTGGAGGGGCGTGGTGCCGAGCTGCTCGCGAAAGCGGCGATTGAGCGTTCGCACACTGAGCGCTGCGCGGCCGGCCATGTCTTCGACGGCCAGCGGCTCGTGAAGGTTCTCTTCCAGCCATCGCAAGAGCGGCTCCAGCGAGGATCCGTCGGGCGCGGGCGGCGGGTGCAAGATGAACTGCGACTGGCCTCCCGCGCGCTCGAGGGGGGTCACGGCCATGCGCGCGGCGTCGGCCGCGACGGCCGATCCATAGTCACGGCGCACCATGTGGAGGCACAGATCGAGGCCCGAGGCTGCCCCCGCCGAGGTGAGAAATTGGCCGTTGTCGACATAGAGAACATCGGGATCGACGCGAATGGCCGGATAGCGGCGCGCGAGCTCGCCCGCGGAGAGCCAATGGGTGGTGGCGCGGAGCCCGTCGAGCAGCCCGGTCGCAGCCAAAAGAAAGGCGCCGGTGCAGATCGATGCCACGCGCGTGCCCGATGCGGCGGCCGCGCGAATGGCCTTCACGAGCTTCGCCGGAACCGGCTGCGTGGGGTCGGCCACGCCCGGCAGAACGATGGTATCGGCGCGCCCGAACTCTGAAAGTCCCCATCGGACCCGCACCTGAAAGGCGCCTGCGTTCACCTCGCCCGAGACTCCGCATACGCGCACCTGATAGCCCGGCCGCCCATCCGGCAATCGTACCCGGCCAAAGACGTCGCATGGCATCGACAAGTCGGACGGGATGACCCCGTCCAGGGCCACGATGACCAAGGCATGCATGGCATGATCGTGCCATTTCATCGACTTTGGGCCAACTGCCATTTTTGGCGCCATTTCGAGGTCATTTTATCAGGATCGGCGATATTTTCCGCGATCTGGCTTGGCCGAAACCCGTTGAATGTTGTCCTTTTGGCCAGTGGTCGGAGTGGCGGGCGCGTGCGATAGTATCGGGCGGAAGCCACATGCTCACCTACCGTCTCCTGCATTTGCTCAAGTTCCTCGGCGTCATCCTCTACGCAGGTGGTCTCATTGGCAGCTTCGTCGCCACATCGCTGCCCGAGCGCAAGCGCGCCGTTCACGCCATCGCCTCGCCCGGGCTCTTGCTGACGTGGGTGACCGGGTACCTCCTGACCACGCAGCTGAACGTTCCTTTGACGGAGCTTTGGATCGTTGGGGGAATCGGTTTTTCGCTGCTGTCCCAGCTGGCGCTCGTCCACAGCGTCTCACGCGACCGGCGCACGGTGGGCGCGTTTGCCTTCGCGTTCGGGCCCCTCTTCTTGGTGCTTCTGTTGATGGTCTTTCGACCCACCTGGGCGAGCTTCGCATCATGAGCGCGCTGCGTACCCTTCGTCTCGTAGGGTTGCTGGAAGGGGTTTCCTTTCTGGTGCTCCTCCTGGTAGCGATGCCGCTGAAGTACATGGCCGGTCTGCCAATTGCGGTTCGCATCGTCGGCAGCCTCCACGGGCTTCTCTTCCTGATGTTCGTCTCGACCCTCTTCCGAACGGCCACCGAACGTCAATGGCCACTTCGTCGTTCGCTCCTGGCGTTCGGCGCGTCGCTCGTCCCCGGCGGTACGTTCGTCCTCGATCGAGCGCTGCGGCGCGAGCTCGCCGACGCGGTCGGACACGGATAGGTTCGGACACCGCCCGACAGAGACTCTGGTTCCACGAAGGATGGGACGAGCGCGGGACAACGTGCATTCTGCAAAGGATCGGCTGCTCCTCACGCGTCGACTTCGTCGCTCGTGAGCGGGGTCCCCATACGACGGAATCGGGTGAAACGGCCCACGAGTTCGCGCATGCATCGGCGGAGGCGCGGAGTGCGATTGGGTCGAGGCGAGAGATGCGGCTGCGTGCTTACCCGCAGTAACCCTGTCGCGGCTTGACCCGAGGCCGCGCGGTGCGCACGCTCACCCGCGTGCACCGTGCTCCGAAGGTTTGCGTCGATGTCGACTACCGCGACGATTGTGTCGTCGCGGCATGCGTGGGCTTTCACGCGTGGACGGACGATCAGGCTGCATTCGAAACGAAGATCCGCTCCGAGTCGGCTGCCGCAGCCTACGAGCCGGGGCAGTTCTATCGACGGGAGATGCCCTACGTCCTAGGTTTGCTCGAGCGGCTCGATGCCCGTCCCGCGATCATCGTGGTGGACGGCTATGTGACGCTGGATCAGGGCAAACCAGGATTTGGCGCGCACCTTCACCAGGCGCTGTCGGGTCGATGTGCCGTCGTGGGGGTGGCCAAGCGCCCCTTTCGCAACGCGACGAGCGCGGTGGCCGTTTTGCGCGGTACGAGCCACCAGCCGCTGTTCGTCGACGCCATCGGGGTGCCGCTCGACGAAGCCGTCGATGGCGTTCGCGCGATGCACGGCGCCCATCGTGTGCCTACGCTCCTGAAACGGGTCGATCGGCTTTCGCGTTCGTAGTCATTCTCGAACCATGCGCCTCGGCTTACGAGCCGTAAAGAGCGCGACCACCCCTTCCTGGCGTACCACGACGTCGTCGAAGGAGGCGCGCAGTGCGTCTTCGAGCTCTTGGCGTGTGTCCGACGCATTTCCGAAGATGCCTTTGTCGTTGTACACCTTCAACAAGAGTCGCCCAAAGGCGTTGTGCTCCGCGCTCGGGCCCAAAATGGTGCTGCCATACAAAACGCCGTCCTTCGCCACCAGGGGTGCCAGATTCGCAATGGCGCGCGCTTTGTCTGCCATTCGGCCGGGCAAACAGTGAAGTAAAAAGAAGAGCGATATCGAATCGAACTCCACCCCGGCGGAAAATGACAAAGGCTGCATGACGTCGGCCTCGCGTAAAATCGCCGAGACCGGCTGAACGCGTCGTGCTGCCGCCTCCAGGCTGTTGCGATTGAGGTCGAGGAAGGTAATCGTCCGGTCGGAGCTCCAACCTGCGTGGGCAGGGTAATACCCCGTTCCTACTCCAACATCGAGATGCCGCTGCCCTGCG
The DNA here is from genome assembly GCA_037157815.1 of Sorangiineae bacterium MSr11954. Lineage (NCBI taxonomy): Bacteria > Pseudomonadati > Myxococcota > Myxococcia > Myxococcales > Pendulisporaceae > Pendulispora > Pendulispora albinea. The sequence goes on along the minus strand of CP089984.1, from coordinate 11,546,338 downwards.
TGCTCGCGAAAGAACGCGAGCTGCCTGTCGGCGGAACATCGCCACACGAACCGATTCGAAAATCCGAGCACCCAAAAATCGTAAACACTCAACGCCGCGCGCGAGTACACCGCAGCGCCCGCCTTCGTATCCAGAGTTGGCATGTCTCGACTCCTAGTGCCGACAATCGGCAGAACCAAGGGTGCAATTCCGCCCCTCGTCGGAATTCGCCGACGGCGCCCCTACGACCGTCGTCCCTCGTCGCGTTCGCGCCATCGACCACTCGGACGCGACGTTCACATTTGCCGCGGCACCTGCCTTGGGGGTGGGCCACAAACGGCGCCGCAGACGTGGTCGATAGCCGGCGGCGCAGGTGATCGACAAACGGCGGCGCGAACGAAGCGCTCCGCGCAATCGCACACGTGCTGCTGCTGGTCTTTCTTTCAACCAGACGAAAAGGTGGAAGCATAAGGTCCGGTGGAAGCGATCAGTTCTAGCAGCTGCCCCAACGAGGAATTCAGCCACCGGTCTGCGCCCGCTGCGTAACCCATCACCCGTCGCGTGTACGTCCTCGCTTATCCCGACTCCCAATGGGAACTCTGTCTGGCGGAGCTCACGAGGCACGCGGGGGCTGTTGACACCCGATCGTACCAAAGGTCAACCCATCGTCTGCGGCCTTGCGACGCGACGTCCGGAGCGCCGCGCCATTCGACCTACTCGCCCCTTTGCGAGACGGAGACCAACGCCGCCAACGGCCATTTATTCGAGAATAACGTAGTTTCACACCTCCCCCGCCCTGTCCCGGACAGAATTCCTCCTGTCCCGGACACCCTTACCGTCAGGCGACCCGCGCCCCGTAGCGCTTGGCTCCGCGCGCCTTCGCCTTGGCAGCTTCCCCCTCGCGGGTACGCGGCGGCGAATGCGTCTCCATTTCGCGCACGAGCGCGCGCGTCACCCGCGCCACGTCTTCGACGGCTTGCTCGAAGAGCGCTTCGTTGGCCTTCGACGGCTTGCGCGTACCGCTCACTTTGCGCACGTATTGGAGGGCAGCAGCCCGAACCTCTTCGTCCGTGGTCGGCGGCTCGAAGTTGAGGAGAACGCGAATGTTGCGACACATACCAGGATTGTACCATGATCGAAGCGATCCTCGAGGTCCACACCCCCGATGGTACCGTGAGCGTCCTTTCAAAGCGCCCCCGCTCCGAGCGCCCATTGCCCGTGGTGCTCCTCTTTCATGACGGACCCGGCGTGCAAGCCACCCACGGCGTCGCCCGCCGCATCGCAAACGCCGGGTACTACGCGCCCGCACCAGATCGGTACTACGGTACGAAGCTTCGTACACGTGCCGCCCGAAGATTTGATGCGGCCAGCCCCGACTCCGAGCTCATAACGAACTTTTTCTGCATGGCTCACGCCGGATCGGTACCACCGGTACCAAGGTTTGTGCACGCCCCGAAAGATTTGGCCGCGGCCGGCCCCGACTCCAAGCTCATAACGAACTTTTTCCGCATGGCTCGCGCCAGATCGGTACTACCGGTACCAAGGTTCGTGCACGTACCGCCCGAAAATTGATTCGCCACCGCTCCCGACTCCGAGCTCTCGACGAACTTTTTCCGCATGGCTCACGCCGGATCTGTACCACCGGTACCAAGGTTCGTGCACGTACCGCCCGAAAATTGATTCGCCACCGCTCCCGACTCCGAGCTCTCGACGAACTTTTTCCGCATGGCTCACGCCGGATCTGTACCACCGGTACCAAGGTTCGTGCACGTACCGCCCGAAAATTGATTCGCCACCGCTCCCGACTCCGAGCTCTCGACGAACTTTTTCCGCACGGTCACCGACACGACGGATTAACGCGTGCACACCGACGGCGATGCACTCCTCGCGCACCTCACCTCCAACCCGCCATCCCCTCACGGCCCGATGGAATGCATCGCCTATTGCAATGCATACGCACCGCACCGTGCACCAAGTCACGCCCCTCCCAAGCATTCGCCGCAAGCGCCCGCACTCATCCCTCTTTCTGCGCCTCGAACGACCACGAAGATGCCAACGACTCCGCACCTTCGCGAGCATCGCCTCGACGGAGAGCTCCACATCGCCTTCGGCCAATCCGGGCCCTCCCTCGAGCACAATCGCCCTACGCCCGAGCCCCCCAACTCCGACATTCTCCCGAACGCCGATCCCAGCTTCGCCATACCCCGCCCGAGTTACCACCAAGCCGCCCCCGCACACGCTCGAGCGAAACCCCGCCCCTCGGCGCGAACGCATCAGCGCCTCACTTCACGGCCGCGCCACCCTGCTCCGCCCCCGCGGCAGACGCCGCAGCCTTCGCCGGCGTAGGACGCGCCGGAAGCTTGAAATCGCCAGGCGATCCCGACGGCAACGGCACCGCAAACCGCACCTCGGTCGGACCTTGCTTCACCGGCTTCGGACGGTTCGACGCCAGCGCGATCATGAAGGCGATCAGCGCGCCGAGCACGATGATGGGCCGAAGCGCCCCCGCGAAGGCCCCCCGCCACGATCGAGCCTCAGGGCGGAGCACATAATCAAACATCGCCACGGTTCACCTCGCTCTCCGCTGCTCCTCCGCGCGCAGTGTACGATTGGGACGACCTTGCGTCCATGACCCTTCGAAACTCCTCGGCCAGGAAGCTCCAGACCACCGCCACGCGCGGAACATCGCGCAGCGCCCGGTGCCCAACGAGCCAGAGCGTATCGATCGGCCACGCCTGTGTATCTGGCTCGAGCGCCTCCGCGAAGCGAACGGGCCGCAGCTTTCGCAGAGGCCCGTAGGGTGCCGGCACGAGCAGGATCCCCAAACCGGCATCGGCCGCCGTGAGCTGCGAAGCGAAATGGCTCGTGCGAAGGACGATGTCCGCTTTGGACGCGTAGCGTGCGACCCACTTCGAGGGCCCGAAGCTCGAAAGATCGCGGTCCCAGGTGATCCACGGAGCGTCCGTCCACCTTCGGAGCCGCCCCAGTTGCTTCACTTGATCGGGCGACCCCATGACGATCCAGCGCGCGCTCGCGATCTTCGTCACCAGAAGCTCTGCCCCCTGGGGCGGCACCGATCGAAGCGCCAGATCGGCCTCGTAGCGCGTGAGATCGCGCGGCTGCACCGACGCATCCAGCTCGATGCGGATCTTTGGATAGCGCGCGCGAAGACGCGGGAGCGCGGGCGCGACGAATGCGTCGGCCATGCCCGGCGCCACGCTCATGCGAACCACCCCCTCCGCCTCGGCCTCCACGTCGGATGCTTCGCGGGTGAGCCGGCCGTGGGCCGCCTCCATGGCCTCGGCCGCGGCGAGAACGCGCTCGGCTGCCCCCGTCGGCAAGAGCCCCTCGCGCGTTCGCTCGAAGAGCCGCACCCCCATCGTCTCCTCGAGCACGGAGACGCGACGGCTCACCGTAGACGTATCGAGGCCGAGATGCGCCGCCGCCGCCCCGAGGCTCTTGTGCCGATGTGCCGCGAGGAAGATGCGCACGTCGTCCCATCGCGCTTCCGCGGCATCTTGCATTTTTGCGCTCATGCTTTGCAACGGTGCCGCTTCATTTGCGACAAAGCAAGTTTCATCTTACGGACCATGACTCGCGAACGTCCCCTTCACGTCATTCTCGGCGCCGGGCAAATTGGCTCGCTCCTCGCCACCGCGCTTCTCGAGCAGGGGCACCGCGTCCGGCTCGTTCGAAAAGGCCCGGCCGGCCAGGCGCTCCCCAACCTCGAGCACGAAAGCGGCGACATCACGGATCTCGCGTTCGCCGAGCGCGCGACGCGCGGCGCCAGCGTCGTCTACGACTGCATGAACCCGCCGTATCATCGGTGGCCCGAGCTCCTGCTCCCCATCGCCAAGGGCGCGCTTCACGGCGCCGCCCGCGCGGGCGCCAAGCTGATCGCGCTCGATTGCCTCTACATGTACGGCCGCCCGACGGGGCCGATGGACGAGGACACACCGATGAACCCCTGCAGCAAAAAGGGCGCGCTGCGCGTCGAGCTCGCGAACATGCGGCTCGCGGCACACGCGCGCGGCGAGGTGCGCGTCGCCATCGGACGCGCGAGCGACTTCTTCGGCCCGAACCTCCCCTACTCGGCGTGGAGCGCCCGTTTCTTCGAGCGCGTCTACGCCGGCAAGCCCGCCGAGTGCCTGGGCAATCCCGATATGCCGCACTCCTATACCTACGCGCCCGACATCGCGCGCGCCCTCGTCACCCTCGGCGAACGCGATGACGCGCTGGGCCGCGCCTGGCATCTTCCCACCAGCCGCGCAGAGAGTACGCGCGCGCTCGCACGCCGCATCGGCCGCGCCCTCGATCGCGACGTCAACGTCGTGCGCGTCCCCAAGATCGCGCTGCGCGCCATGGGCGTCTTCGTCCCCTTCCTCCGCGAGGCCGTCGAGATGACGTACCAGTGGGAGGTCCCCTTCGTGCTCGACGACACCCGCTTTCGCACCACCTTCGGCGTCGGGCCGACCCCCATCGACGATGCCGTGGACGACACCGCCGCTTGGGCGCGGCGGCAGTTCTCGTAAGCCCTCCGCGAGAACCGCCGCGCCGCCCGCGCGCAAAGCTTTTACGTGCCGCCGTCGTCGAAGCCTTCGACCGGATCGCCGTTGATGGTCACGCGGTCGAACACCACGTTTCGCGCGTCGCGAATGTCTGGAGCCGGTTGGTCGATGTGCGTGAACGAACTGCGCGCGACGTGGAGCCCATCGAGAGGACTCTGCGGCAGCCCCACCACGCGCACCGCATAGGGCGAGTCGTCGATGGTCATCTCCTCCACGCGGATGTTGCGCACCGTCGGATAGACGACGTCGCCCGCGCCAGGCCCGGTCAGGCTGTATTTCATATCGACGAAGAGGACCCCGCGATCCACGGGCCCGCCGGAGATCCGCCGCACGTAAATGCCGTCGACCACGCCGCCGCGACGCTGGTTCGTCTTGATGTAGAGCGCGTGAAACGAATGGTACGAGCTGCCCGCGTGGATCCGGCAATCCTGCGCGAACACGTTCCGCACGCCCCCCGACATTTCGCTCCCGATGGTGATGGCGCCCCATCGCCCGTAATAGTCGCAATCCTCGATGACGATGTCCTCGCTGGGCACACCGATTCGCCGCCCATCGATATCGCGCCCGGATTTGATGACCGTCCCGTCGTCGCCCGTATCGAAGCTGCATCCCGTGATGTGCACGTTCGCGCAGCTCTCGGGATCGCAGCCGTCGACCATGGCGCCGCGGCTGTAGACCCGCACACCGCGCACGGTCACGTTGGTGCACAAGACCGGGTGAATCGCCCACATGGCCGGGTTGCGAATGGTCACGCCGGCGATCGCGATGTTCCGGCACCGATAGAGCTGAATCATATTCGGCTTTAGAAAATGCCCATCACCGAACTGCCGCTCGGAGACGGGAACACCGTCGACCGCCATCTGCTGCAGCCGATCCCAATCGGGCCCCCGCTTCGGATCGAAGTCGAACCAGGGCCCCTCCTGCGCGTTGCCGTCGATGGTCCCGGGCCCGGTGATGGCGATGTTGCTCTGGCCAAACGCGTAGATGAACGGCGAATAGTTGTAGCACTCGATCCCCTGCCAGCGCGTGAACACCGTCGGAAGGTAGGAGGCCGCGTCCGTGCGAAACCGAATCGTGGCCCCCGCGGCCACGTGCAGCTCCACCTTGGACGACAAGCGAATCGGGCCCGTGCGGTACGTCCCCTTCCCCGGCACCAGCACTCGCCCGCCGCCTGCCGCGCTGCACGCGACGATGGCATCGCGGAACGCCTTCGTACAATCCGTTTTGCCGTCGCCCGTCGCGCCGTAATGGCGAACGTCGAACGTGCGATTCGGAAACACCGGCGGCGAAATGCGCCCGAGGATCTGCGGGACCATGTCCCATGGCGAGGACTCCGCGCGCGCGATCCGCGGGACCACCAGCGTCCCCGCACCCGAGAGCGCGGCGCCCCCCAGCACCGCGCTGCTCGCCCCGAGAAACATCCGGCGCGAGGTGAAGCGGCTCATGGCTTGCCAAGCCCGATGCCGAGGTCGATGTCCAGATCCAGATCGATCCCCACCCCGAGCCCCTTGTCGCCGCCGGTTCGGCGCAGTTGCTCGTTCATGATGAGGACGGCGCCCAGCCCGTGAAAGTCGTTGGTCTCCCGCGCCCGCGCGAGGTAATACGCGACATCGCCCACGTTGGTGCCAATCGAGATCTCCGCCACGTTGGTGCGCCCGTCGCTGCCAATCGAGATGCGCTGAAGGACCCCCTCGTACCCTTTGGCCGACACCGCGCGGTAGCTCGCGTCGATGTAGCCGCGCTCCACCGCGCGCGAAATCGTATAGGTGTACATGGCCGAGCAGGACGTCTCCGTCCAATTGCCCGACAGGTTGCCTTTGTCGACCACCTGGAACCACCGCCCGCTGGCGGGGTCTTGATACGTTTTGAAGCCTGCCACCAGCTTCTTCAACTTGGAAATGAGATCGGCGCGCCTCGGGTGGGTGAGCGGAAGGATTTCGAGGATGTCGATGGTCGCCATCCCGTACCAGCCGATGGCGCGGCACCAGTGCTCCGGCGCGAGCCCCGTCTTCGGATCGGCCCAGCTCTGTTTTCTCGACTCGTCGTACGCGTGCTTCAAGAGCCCATTGGCCACTTGCAGGTGGTCCCCGTAGACCGCGAGCTGCTTCGCCGCCTCGTCGTTCGCGTACGAGGCCTCGCCCACCCACTGGCCATAGCGCGCGAGGAACGGATTGACCATGAACACCCCGTCCGCCCAGAGCTGGTGCTGGCGCGAGGTCGACGTGGCGTGCCAGAAGCCGCCGTCCGAGGTGCGCGGATACGTCTTGAGCCGATCGCGGATTTGCTTGGCCGCCAGCCGGTATTTGTCTTGGCGCGTCTCGCGGTACAGGGCCAATACCGGGTTCCCCGACTCCATGCTATCGAGGTTGCTCAAGCCGTTGTCGAGGTGCCCGTCCTTGTCCACGAACCGATCGACCCACGCTTTGATGTAGTTCAAATACCGCGCGTCGTGCGTTCGCTGGTAAACCAAATATTGCCCCCAGAGGTAGAGCCCACGGGTGTAGCTCCAGCCCCCGAGCTTGTCCGGCGTGTAGCGCTGCATGGTCGACTCCACGATGGCCACCGACAAATCGTCGGGGAGCGGAGCATCGGCCGCCTCGACCGCTCCTTCGCGCGGCGCGGCCCGTTCGAGCGGCGCGGCGGAGGTTTCTTCCACCTCCTCGGCCGCGTCCCCCGACGCTGCAGGCGCACACCCCGGCGCGAATGAGCCAAGCGCGAACGCCGTGAGAAAGGCGAGAATCGACGTACGGTGTACCGAGAGACCTCGAACGATCATGGCTTGCCTCCGGATCCGATTAGTTAGGAAAGCTTCCTAACTAGCGAGGATACATCCTATGTCTCTGCGCGCAAGGCCCGGCCCGCCAGCACTTTCATAAGCCTACAATTGCCGGCTGAGCCGATTGCTCACCTCAGAGATCCTACCTTTTGGTCGCCGCCCGCGCGACGTCGATTTTTTGATCGGGATCGCCCACCCCGGACACTGACACGTACGACCGGCAACGCACTTCGTGGCTCGCGGAGTCCTGCGCCATGAGAGGGCCGGTTTGCGTTCGCTGCCCGGCGCGCGCATTGGCCCCTTTCCCTCATATCGACTCGGAGTTTTTAAATGTCGACCAACTTAGGAAAATTTGCAGCGATTGGCTTTCTTGGAACTTTGCTTTTGGCCGGCTGCAGCAGCGATGACGATCCTTCTCCGAATCGCAAACCGACCGCTAAAGTCACGGCCGAGCAGAACGCCAAGGTGAACAAGGACGTCGTCATCGACGGCGCGGCGAGCTCGGACCCCGAGAAGCAGCCGCTGACCTTCAAATGGAAGTTGAAGAAGCAACCCGAGGGAAGCACGCCCATCAAACTGGACGAGGCAAAGGAGAACAAGGTCACGATCAAGCCCTCGGCGCCTGGATCGTACGAGGTCGAGCTCACCGTGTCCGATGGCGCGCTCACCGACACCGCCAGCGTGAATGTCAACGTCACGGCGGAGGGCGAGAATGGAACGCCTACCGCGAAAATCGAGCCGATCTCCTCGGTGTTTCTCGTCAAAAAGGACGTCGTGACCTTGGATGGAAGCAAGAGCACCGATCCGGACGAGGCGGACAAGGCCAGCTTGACCTACAAGTGGACGCTCAAGGGACCCGACACGTCGACGGCGACCTTGAGCGCAGACAACGTGGCGAAGCCGACGTTCAAGCCGGACGTCAAGGGCGATTACACGGCAAAGCTCGTGGTCACCGACAAAGGCCAGAAGGCGAGCGAGCCCGTCGAAATCAAGGTCAAAGCCGCAGAGGTGGTCGCCAGGGCAGCCAAGGACGCGGAGACGGTCGCGAAGGGCGCGGAGCTCACGCTCGATGGCACCTCCAGCGGCACGGCCAAGGGCGGCACCTTGACCTACGCCTGGACGAACCAAGGGACGCCCGCCGGCGAGCTGACGAATGCCGACAAGAGCAAGGCCACCTTCAAAGCCGCCGCGGCGGGGACCTACAAGGTGCAACTCATCGTCAAGGACGCCGCCGAGGAGAGCGCGCCGTACGTGGTCACCGTCACCGTGACCAATTAACGGAATCCCGTTACCAGGCGCCGCCGACGTGCTACGAGCGGCAATCGATGTCGAATCCTTCGCCCGCTCGCCCGCTTGCCGTGCTCGTCGGTGTCCAATTGCCTGGCGTCTCCGACGTGGATCACGAGGCCGATCTCGCCGAGCTCGGACGACTGGTCCACACCCTGGGCTTCGAAGTTGCCGCGACCGTCTCGCAAAAACGCGATGCGCTCGCGGCCGCGGCCGTTCTCGGTGAAGGCAAGCTCAAAGAGCTGGCCGACATCACCGGGGGCAAAGGCTATGTGCCGTCCGCCGCCAAGGAACGGAAGTCCAAGGCGCGCGATCGCTGGAAGGCCGAGGCCGAGGCGGCCGGAGACGCAAGCCCCGACTCCGAGCGCGAGCTCGATGAAGATTCGGACGGCGGCGACGAGAACGACACCGCACCCCGAAAGCCCACGATGGTGATCGTCGATCACGACATCACCCCCAGCCAGGCGCGAAACCTCGAGCGCGCCACCGGCGCCGAGGTGCTCGACCGCACCGGCGTCATCGTGGACATCTTCCACCGGCACGCCCATAGCCGCGAGGCGCGCCTGCAAGTCGAGATCGCGCGCCTCAACTACGTGGTGCCGCGCATGCGCGAGTCGGCCGGCTCCAGCGAGCGGCAGCGCGGGCGCGGCGCAGGCGAGGCCGCCCTCGAGCTCGACCGCCGCAAGGTGCGCGACCGCATCGCCGAGCTGCGCGAGGAGCTCGCGGCGATCCTCAAGCAGCAAGCCAACCGACGCTCCGCGCGACGCGATCAGCTCCGCGTGGCGCTCGTGGGCTACACGAACGCCGGCAAATCATCGCTGATGCGCGCGCTCACCGGCAGCGAGGTGCTGGTGGCCGACAAGCTCTTTGCCACCCTCGACACCACCGTGCGCGCGCTCCACCCCCCGACCAAACCGCGCCTCTTGGTGTCCGACACCGTCGGCTTCATCAAGAAGTTGCCGCACGATCTGGTCGCCTCGTTTCGGTCCACCTTGGACGAAGCGCTCGAGGCCTCGCTCCTTCTCTACGTGGTCGACGCGTCCGATCCCACCTACGAGGCGCAGCTCGACGTCACCCGCTCCGTGCTCGCCGAAATCGGCGCCGACGCGGTGCCGAGCATGCTCCTCCTCAACAAAGTCGACCGGCTCGACGACGACGCGCGCCGTACGCTCGTTCGCCGCCACCGCGACGCCATCGCGCTCTCCGCCCACGATCCGAAGGACGTGGCGGCCCTGCGCCAGACCATCATCGACCACTTCGAAGAGGCGATGATCGATGAAGAGTTGATCGTGCCGTATGCCAAGCAGTCGCACGTCTCGGAGATCTACGAGAGCGCCCGCGTCATCTCCGAAGACTACGACGAGAGCGGTGCGCGGCTGCGCGTGCGCGCGCTGCCCGCCGCCATCGCCCGGCTGCGCCGCGTCTTCGCCGCGTGAGCGCTAGCGAAACACCCACAGGACCGCCAGGGCGACGAAGCCGTACGTCGTGAGCACGTGATCGAGCGTGTCCCTACGTGCGCGGATCATCTCGTGCGCAGCGGCGACGTTCCCCCGGAGCACGGTGATGCGCGCGCCCGGTACGAACCCGAACGGACCTCCGCGGTACGCGGTGCTCGCGCCCTTCTCGATGCGCCCGATGATGACGCAGGGTCCGTGCGCCCCGCCGCCACCCCCAAAGCCCAAGAGCCGCACCTGACGGCGCGCCAGCACATGGAGCCCTTCGGCCGTGCGCAACGCGATCTCCGCCGCCGTGGGGTCGGAGATTTCACCTTCGATGTTGCCACGGTCCATCGCGCGCGCGATCGCCTTCCATCGCCACGAGAGCACCGCGAGCACGAGCACGACGAGCACGGACACCCAGAAAACAGTGGTAAGGAGCTCGACCTTCTTCTTCGGCACGAGGGGCATTCGATCCGTCATGACCGGGTTCAGGTCTTTCCCCAGCACCAGATAGCGCGATGAACACCTGCGCTCGGGATTTTGCGGTGTCTCGTACGAGCAATCGAGCTCGATGCAATGCCTGTCCGAGCTGTGGCCGTACGCGCTCAGGAAGAAATGCATGTTCGACCCGCTCGGCACCTCGAACTTGGTCGAGGGCACGACATCGCGAAGATCGCTCCGAAAATGGCCGACTTGCACCCGATCCGGGCGCGAGGCGATCATATAGATACCGTCGCCATCGTCGCGTTCCAGATATTGCGATACGGCGCCCGGGCTGACCCCACGGCGCTCGGTCACGGTGCGCAATCTTTCGTCCAGCTTGACCAACGTACCGCCCGACACGATGCTCGCCATGGCGAAGCCATCGCGCATTTCGCCGAAGTGCGCCGAGAATCCGGCGACGTCTTTTCGAAACGCTTGCACCTTGCCCGGCCATCCGGCGCCGTGGAGCGCGTACCAATACTCGGTGCCCGCACGCAGCGCGACGAGCTTTCCGAGCGATGTCGTCTCCGTTCGGACGTACGAGTACCCGGGTTGCGTCGATCCCCTCCCCGCAGAAAGGGTTGGGGTGGGGTAGGGCATCTTCTCGAGGCGCTCCACCTCCGCGGGCCACCCTGCCTCGAGGAGCTTGGCGTCCGGGACCCATTCGAAGGTGTCGGACGGGGGCGGGTGCAGATGAGGGCACGATACGCCTTCGAACGTGTCGCGATCGATGAACGGCGTCTCCACGGTCGGGTACCGCGCGATGGGATGGCTGCCATAGGCAAAGGTGCCCAGCACCATCGCAACGAGGAGCAACGCGTTCGCGAACCGCCACACCGCACCCTTCGACCCCATGGCGCGAGTATGCCGCGACACGCCGTGCGCGCAATGCTAACGGAGGATGCGGAAAGAACCTCGATGCCCAAGGTCCTCGGCCCCCGCGCCCTGAACCGCGCCCTGCTCGCGCGTCAATTTCTCCTGAAACGGCAGGATCGCTCCGCCGAATCCACCCTCGAGCACCTCGTGGGCCTGCAGGCGCAAGCGCCCATGCCGCCCTATTTCGGCTTGTGGACCCGCCTGAACGACTTCGAGCACGGCGCTCTCTCCCGCCTGCTCCTCGAGCGCCAGGCCGTGCGCATCGCGCTCATGCGCGGGACCGTGCACCTGGTGACCGCGCGCGACAGCCTTCGACTCCGCCGGCCGTTGCAAGCCGCCATCGAACGCGGTCTCTATTCCACGCCGGGCGGCAAGGCGCTGATGGGCATCGACGCGGCAGCCGTCGCCGCCGCCGCGCGCATCGTGCTCGAGGAGCGCCCTCGAACCAACGCGGAGCTGGGCCCTCTGCTCGCCGCGCGATGGCCGGACTACCCGGCCGAGGAGCTGGTCCGCTTGACCCGGTGCATGCTGCCGCTGGTGCAGGTGCCGCCGCGGGGCATCTGGGGGGCGAGCGGTCAAGCCACCTCGACCACCCTCGAGCACTGGCTCGGGGCGCCCTTCAACGAGGACGCAACCATCGACGATCTGGTCCTCCGCTACGTGGCGGCGTTCGGACCGGCCAGCGTTCAGGACGCGCAAAAGTGGTCCGGCTTGACCCGTCTGGGCGCCGCCTTCGAGCGGCTTCGTCCGCAGCTCTGCACCTTCGAAGGGGACGACGGGCGCGAGCTGTTCGATGTGCCCGACGCCCCGCGCCCCAGCCCCAACATCGCCGCGCCCGCGCGCTTTCTCCCCGACTTCGACAACGTGCTCCTCTCGCACGCCAACCGCGAGCATATTCTGTCGGAGGAGCACCGCGCGCGCGTCTTCACCATCAACGGCTTGATCCGGGCGACCATCCTGGTCGACGGGCGGGTCGCGGGACTTTGGCAAATCGACGAGCACAAAGATACCGCGACCCTGACGATCGAACCCTTCGCGCCGCTGGCGAAGAGAGACATCGCCGCCCTGACCGCCGAAGGCAAACGCCTCTTACGCTTCGCGGCCGAGGAGCGCCCCCACCGCGGGGTTCGATTCACGAGCCCCAAGGCGGCGAAGGGGCGACGGGCTGCGCCGCCCAAAACGAAATAGCGGACGTCGAATCAGCGCCGCGGACGCGTCCCCGTCGACCACCCCACGTAGCTCCCAAAGTAGCCCAGGCTCGTTTTGTGGCCGATCTTCCCGCCGATGCCGGTGGAGTAGAACCCGCCGTTTCCGTCGGAGATCCCGACGTGGCCCCACTGGCTGATGTTCCAGTAGACGAAGGCGCCATAGGGCGCGTTGCGGTTGTTGTGCACCGTCGCGTTCTGCCAGTGCTGCTTGGCGCTCGCCCACACGCCGCTCGTGCCGTACGCGTTCTCGACGGCCTTCTCGCAGTAGTGCTCCCACCCGGTGCTCCCCAGGTGGTTCTTCATCCACTGAATCGCCTTCTTCTGCTCGGGCGTGGCCGCGGCCACCGCCGCCTCATCCAGCGCGCTTTCATCCACCGACGCGAGCGGCTCCGGATCCGACTCGCTCGTGTTGGCCTCCTGCGGCGCGAGCGACTTCTCGGCCAGCGCTTGCTCCTCGGTCGTCTCGGCGGTGCCCTGCTCGCCGTCGGACGAGCCATCGTCCGTCGACGCGCACCCCGGTGCAAACGCAAGGAATCCGATGGCCGCGAACGCGGTGGCGGCCAACAACATGGATGAGCGCTGCGTGCGATATTTCATGGTGTGCCTTTCGAATTGGATTGTGCGTACCGTTTCACCATTCCCCCCAATCCCATCAGCCCCATCGAAAGAGCACGCAATATGCCATTAGCAACTTTCCACGCCGTCGCGTATTTTTCCGAAATACCGACTTCCCTTCGCCGGTCTCACGGTAAAAACGCGCCCCCGAGGCACGCACGTCCCCGTGTCCACCCGGTGGATCGATCGTCTGAGAACCTCGATTTCCGAGAGAAACCGAGGTTCTCGCACCTACGTCACCCCTGATTCACCGAATATTCGCCCAAAAGTCGCACTGATGCAATGATGCGAAATCGACAGCGCCAATTCCACCTTCTCCTGGCGCAAGTGATTGAACATACGGGATCTCCGCGCCTGAACGAAACCGCGGCCACCCGGGGAGCCCATGGGTATTGGGATTTCCCGTTCGGGCGAATTGCGTCCAATATCCAACCATTCGCTCGGAGAGCACCTTTTGCTCTTCCGTGAACTTCGGATCGAAGCCCGGAAGATCGAAG